>JBILTQ010000071.1:0-17813 GCA_044371435.1 Pirellulaceae bacterium
ACGCTTCGATCCAGCGATCGGTCCATTGGTCATAAACCCCGCCACCGATCCCATGAATGAACCAGTCACCAACCGCCAGGCGGAGGAAGAGGGTCATCGTCAAGGCCCGCGGGCGGATGGCTACCTGCTGTTGGTCAAGGACTTGCCAGGCATCCAACCAGGCCTGCGGCGATGAAGGCCAAGGCAGTTGCCACACACCCTGCTCGCGATCGCTGAGCCTGACAGACCGGGCGTCAAGCTGCACCCACAAACGACGGCGGCGAGGATCCCTCGGGGAATAAACCCAAAACGGCGTTTCCCACCAGGGACCGTCCCCCACCAGATCTGGAATCGGCCGCTGCGGGTTCTTGATCCGGTGCATGCGGCGGTAATCGCCGAGGATCTGGCGATAGGACCGCTGAACCTCAGCGATCCGGCTCAACAGCTCACCCACAAACAGCTTCCAAGCCTCGCTGGTCGTCAGGACACTGAAGGGCAACTCCTCGTGCTCGAGCCCGTGCTTCCGCTCGATGGCATGCCGTGCCCCGGCGATGACTTCACCTACCGGCCGACCAGCTTGCGTGCCAGCGATCAAAGCAGGAAGCATCGCCTCGAACAGGGCCCCCTCGATCCCCAAGCTACCCAAGCAGCCCTGGAGGTCATTGCCGAATTCCTCCCAAGCAACGCTCCCATCGATAAAGCTTCGCTCCCAAGGAAGCATCGACCAGCGAACCCCGAGCTCGACAGCTTTTCTCGCCAAGCAGCCTTCGCCGGTCCGATAGGGGACATGTAGTCGCAAGTGACGCGACAAATCATGATCGACCTGGATATTCAAGGCGACCGCCTGATGTCGGGCAGCTAGCGACGAGAGCAAAAAATTCTTGAACCATACCCCGGGATGGAAGAGCTCCGGCTGATGCCCGCTTAAAATCAGCGGGCGATCGGCGAGCGGCTGGTTCAAGTGCTGTCCGAGGAATTCGCGTAGTTGGCGGCGGAGGACCGGCAGCGGGATTCCCAACCAACGGCAAGTATCATCGGCTGCGAGCAATCGGCGATTGGCAGCGAGGAGGGAAGGAAAAGCCGATGTCGCCGGCTCACACAGCCAAGCACCATCGTCGCGCGGTACACGGTACGAACGGTAGCTAGCCGCAATCGCCACAGCAAACCGCCGCCTGACCGAAGGCATCGCTGGGCAAGTGATAGCCGCGCAACTGCATCGCTTCGATGCTGCGATCGAGGACTTGATTGTAGTAAGCCAACCTCACCTCGGCTTGATCGAGGGCCCCGCCAAACGAACGATTCAGGTCCAGGTAGAGACGTGGGACCGGAATTTCGATGATGTTCAACCCCAGCATGGCAGCCTGGGCCCACAATTCCAACGGCATAGCGTATCCGTTGTCTTCGATCCTCAACAACTCCAGGGCCGAGGTACGGTAAGCCTTGAAGCCACAAAAAGCATCGGTCAAGTTAAGCCCCAAACGCTCATGCAATTGGCGGGTGATTTGACGGTTGATCATCAACCGCTGGGCCGGCGCCGGACTGTCGCCGGCATATTCTTTCAGGTAACGACTGCCAGAGACAATATCAGCGTGCCGACATGCCGAGACGAATCGCGGAATCCGCTTCGGTTGATGCTGACCATCGCAATCCAAAGTGACGATGAATTCGAAACCCTCGTCGATCGCATAGCGGAAGGCACTTTTCAATGCCGCTCCGTAGCCGGCGTTCTGCGGATGCTCCAAAACTTCGATGTCGCGACGCTCGGCTAATCGCTCGGCCGTCGCATCGGTAGAACCATCGTTGACCACCAGGATGTGCTCGGCATACTTGGCGACTTCATCGAGCACCTGGTGCACGGAATCGGCTTCATTGTAGACCGGCAGCGCCGCCAACCAACGATTGTTACTCATCGACCAAACTCCAGATCCCAAGTGCATCCCTTATCGGTGCTCCCGATACCAAGGCACTTTTATGTTTCACGCATCCACTCGCAGGAATCGGGGTCCGGTACCCAGAGTCCGCAATCACCATCCGGTATTCCCAGCGGTTGGCACTCGACCCCGCCTCCGGGACCTTCGACGTTTTAGGAAATACTCCAAAGCATTGCATTCTAGGCAGACCGACCGCTTGGTCAAATCATTACTCCCCAGGAAGTCCGCGAACTTGCCCTGCAACCAGACTCGTACAACTGTTTCGACCGTCAAATTCGCAAAGGTCGGCTACTTTTTAGACGGCTGGGGTTCCGCCAACGGCCAACGATAAACCATTCCCTCCTCGCCCACCGACAAGATTTCGCCCCCGTCGCCCGTCACCGCCAGCGCGTACAAACTATCGTTGGCGGCCGGGAAGGTTTTCACGACATCTTTCCCCTCAAGATCATGCAACCGCGCTTGGCGATCGAGATTGACCGACACAAAACGGCTGGTCTGCGGGAGGAACGCCACATCGCTGACCTCGGTCCCCACCGCGATACTCTTGGTCGCCACCCCTTCCTCCACATCCCAAATCTTGATCACACCATCCGCGCTCCCTGAGACCAGCTTCCGGTTCTCGTGATGCCAGGCCACGTTGAGGACATGATGCGTGTGCCCCTCCAACGTGCGGATCGGTTGGTAGGTCTGAGTATCGATCAACCGAATCTGCTTGTCCGCAGCGGCGCTCGCCAAGCGCGAGCCATCGCTGTTGAAGGCCAACCCGAGAATCGTATCAGAATGCACTTCGGGAAACTCGGCAAGGATTCGGAAGAAATCCTCGCCATGGGCTGCTGAGGGCAACTCGGCGACCACCGCCTCTTCGGTCGCAGGCTGCCCTGCAACACTTTCAGCGTCAGCATCGAACTCCACGATCGTCAGATGCCCGGTACGACTGGCCAAGCCGCTGCCGATCGCCAACTGTTGGCCGTTCGGATGAAAGGCCAAGGCGGTCACTCGATCGCTGAGATGGGGGACCTCGTCCGCCGCCGAAAAAATGGTACGAGATTCCCAGGCATTCGGCTCGAGGAGTGCATCCGACTTCCGCTCCCAAAGCTTCACTTCGCGAAGGCTACCGGTAGCGAGCCAGCGGCCATCAGGACTGATCGCCAGCGCATAGCCGGCATCGGCATGGATGTCTTTGATCACCGAGGATGGCTCCGCCGGATCTGCCTGCCCCTCGGCCGCCTTCGTCATGGCGAGGTGCAAATCATTGCCGCTGAGGAAGGCGTACCAGCTTTTATCGGGGGCGAGTTCCATGGCATAGGCCGCTACCACCGAATCGGGCAAACCACGAGCAAGCGATGGCAAGTCGAGTACCGGCATCGGGGTATCGGGAGTTCCCCGCTCGATCCAGCGACGGAACCTGGCGATCTGATCGGCCGTCAGCGGTTCTGCCCCCACGGTATTTTCAGGCGGGGGCATGACGACATCGGGATCTTCGGCCTGCACGCGTTGCAAGAGCAAGCTCTGGGTCGGTTCGGCGTCGTCGATCGCAGCCCCCGAATCACCGCCGCGACGGAGATCTTCTAGAGTCGTCAGATCGAGCCCGCCTTCGCGGCGTTGCGGGTGATGGCAGGCCCAGCAATTTTTTCGGAGCAGGGCGAAAACCTCCTGGGTTTCAGCCGGCACACGATCTTCGGCCAACGACCAACCCGGCCCGTACAGCATCGCCACTCCTAGCAACCCAACGAGGGCGCTACCCAAACTGCGGAAGGAACGGGGGAAGGAAGCAGTCGAGCAAAACATCAAGGAAGCAAGCGCCATGACTCTACGGTTTCTCTCGGATACGGAAGCGAAAAGCATTGCTGGGGAGATAAACATTGACCTCAGCCGCTTGCGGTGAAAGTTTGACCTTCGTTTCCGCTTGGGCCCAGCATTGATAGAGCCCAGGCGGAGCCTCGGCCGGAATGGACAATTCAAACTCGCTTTGACTGGCCTCCCCTTCCAATTTTAGCTCCGGCAATTTGACGAAGGGGGGCAAATCGCGAAACCTCAGGGTCATCGCCTGCTTGCCTCCCTCTTCGCGATGCACTTGAACAGGTACCTTGATCGCCCCCCCCGGCAAGACATCGACCAGCGGCTCATCCCCCAACTGCACGCGACACGGAACTCGGTCGCGTTCCTCCACCTGCAGCCAGCCGCGCGAGATCCATTGAACCGAAGGTCGCCGCAAGGTATCGACCGGCCCTCGCGAGAATTCGGCCAGCATGGCCGACCGCGACACGACCTTTCCCGAAAGCGAGGCTTGGCCTCGAAAGCGCAGCGTCGGTCGCGAGGCCGGGGCATCGGCGGCCGCGTGCAACAGCACATGCCCCAGATTCTGCCCGGCTGGCAACGACAACGGTTGGGCCGTCAGTCCCTCAGGCAACCCCTCGACCGTCACTGCGATGACATCCCTCATCCCATCCATACGATAGGCGAGCAGACTGATAGCGGTCGTCGACTGCCGGAGGGCAGTTGGCGGGATGAGGCTAGACTTGCTGGCATCGCGATCGGGATAAAGGAATTGCGCTAACAACTGAAAATCGGGATTCGGTTGTCGGCATTCGAGGATGTAACTCGACATCGGCGATCGGCTGCCCAAATGCTGTTGGTTGCGCACCAGCAAGCGGTAGGTTCCAGGCTCCAACGCCAGCACCGGCAACACCGAGTCCCGGCTCAACTCGGTCACCCCAGGCATGCGATCTAACGGCAAGTCATCGTTCTTGGCAACTTCGACCAGGCGTTCGTCTGATCGGCCAGGATTCTCTACCCGAAAAAGGATCAACAACGTATCGGTCGGCTCGCCGATTCGATCGGAAATCGCTTCGATGACGGTAGATATCGGGTTCGCGGTTTGGAATTGATACCAGTCTTCATCCCCATCACCATCAAACTTGCCGATCGCTAGCGACGGCCAAGCTAGCGGGCAAGGCTGCTCCCCAGGATATTGCCCCTCTCGATGGCTCGTCGGAGACGACTTCACCAACGGCGGCCGCAGCGTGAGCAAGGGCAAGGCGGAAGAAGCAATGCCTTGCTGGCTGTAGCCGGCACGCATCCGTTTCTGCGCATCATGGACCAACGATCGCCAACGCTTGATGGGGCCTGGTGCCTTCTGCGGTTCGAGCTGCTGCCAAAGCAAAGCGTAGCCATAATCTTCGCCGCCCCGGTAGAGATGGTCATAAACACTCAGCTGATACGTACCAGCCTGGGTAAACTCATACTGCCCCACCAAGTCACGCTGTTCACCGCTCTCGAACATGGCCAACCGACGCCCCTGGGCATCGGTCAACTCGCCGATCAACCGCGCACGCGAATCAAGCGAAGCCGTGACTAGATGAAAATGGGTTAAGCCCGGTGCCACCACCTGAAACTGGTAATGATTGCGCTGCGCAGCATGGCACCGATCCTGGCGGACTTCGTTCATCGGCAGTTCCCCGGGGGATTGCGGGGAGGTAGCCCGCCACGCCTCATACCGCCACGCTTCCCGGGTCACCCAAAAACGCCGACTATTGGAAAGGCCGTAGCGACCGTGCACCCGCAGTTCGTAAAACCCGGCAGGGGTATCCGCGGGAATCTTCAACCAAAAACGGTTGCTCGGCCGCGACTCATGCGGTGGGGGAAGTAAAGGCGGTGGCAGCAGCTTGGCTTCCCCCCCCGGAATCGACAGCTGCAGTTGATCGAGCTCCACCAGGTTCGCTCCCTGATCGATGATCAATTCCAGCGACGTTCCGACTTGTCCACCCAGCTTTGAGGTCTGCTGCACCTCGGTGGTCGGCCAATGCGCTGCCCCCGCATCCGGCCAGACCCAACACCAGACCACGCCGAGAATAACGCGAAGCATCGCCCCACGCGCTGGGGCCGCAGGTAGCATCGATGTCGTGGAAGGAAGCAGGAGAGGCACGGCACAATCCTCGGCAGGATAGTCCAGAGTAAAGGAACAATGTCAAGGAACCCAATGAAGGAATCGAGCAGCTTCGCTGGCAGCCGCGGCCCCACCTCTCCAGCCTACTTCAGGCTGGCTTGGATAGCCTTGGGAGTCTGACGATACGCCACTCCCGCGCCGCAGTGTCGCTTGAAAGACTGTGTTGCTTGAAAGACTGTGTCGCTTCAAAGACTGTGTTGCTTGAAAGACAGGGTCGCTTGAAAGACAAGCTTCAAGCAGGACTCCCCCTTTTCTCAGCGAACCAAGGCTTTCAATGGTTGAATAAAAACTCTTTGCTGTTGATCAAAGCCCACAGGACATCCTCATAAGCGCCCCGCGGTTCCGTCTGCCGCTGGAGGTAGGCGACGACTTCCTGCCGCTCCTGCTCGGAGGGGAGACGGGAGAACGCCATCAGATACAATTCGTCGATCTTTTCCGACGCACTGCGTCCGGTATCCTGAGCCAAGCTGGCCGGTCGGGCCGTGTCGGCGGAGAGCTTGGCCTGCAACTCCTTGGAATTCGCCAGTTGCAAGCTCTGCGCCAGGGTAGCGTCGGAAACCCGTTCGCATTCACAAGCCGTAGCGGCCTCCGGCCTCCCGAAGACGTTGAGGAAGTAGGACTTGAAAGCCGTATCCGGCAGACCGACCGCCCGCGTCGCCGTGGGCATCATTTCAAAGGTAGTCTGCGTCTGAGCTAGCTGATCGATGCAATCCAACAGAACCTCGGCCGACAATCGCTTCGGATAAAACCGCGAATACGATTTACGATCGGTGATGTTGACGCCGTCAGCCTCATAACCCAACCGATAGCTGTTGGAGCGACAGATGAAGCGAACCAGTTCGCGCAGATCGAATTTCGAATCGATGAAATGCCGAGCCAACACCTCCATCAATTCCGGATTGGATGGCGGGTTGGTCGAGCGCAAATCGTCCTCCGGTTCGACCAGGCCGCGGCCGAAGAAATGCTTCCAGTAACGATTGACCAGGGCCTTGGCGAAAAACGGATTGTTAGGTTCGGCCATCCAATCGGCCAAGGCCTCGCGTGGATCACGACGAGGAGCGATCGATAACCGCGGACCGTCCAAGGTCGCGGGTTCCAGCGAGACGCCGGTTAAAGGGTGCGAGGCCCGGGGCGGACCAAGGTCACTGACGATGACCGGTTCATCGGGATTGGAACCAGCTTTGTTCTTCACCAGCGAAAAGAAGGCGGACAGACGATAGTAATCTTCCTGGCTCCACTTCTCATAGGGATGATGATGGCAGCGGGCGCATTGGATGCGCTGGCCAAGGAATAACTGCGCCATATCCTCGACCCGAGCCGGAGTATCCGGGACGTTGCGATACCAGGCTACCGGCGGACAGAACTCCATCGAACCGCTGGCTGTCAGTAGTTCGCGTACCCAGCGATCGTAGGGAACATTCTCGGACAAAACCTTTTTCAACCAACGATGCAGGGCAAACGTTCCCGACTGCTGCCCGGCCGCGGTGCGTCGATTCCGCAAAACCAGCATCCATTTGTTGGCGAAGTACTCGGCATGATCATCGCTCTGCAACAACCGCTCCAGCCATTGATCGCGTTTGTCCAGTGCAGTCGAGGCTAGGAATTCGCGGGTCTCCGCGATTGTCGGCAAACGACCGGCTAAATCCAGAGTCACGCGGCGCAGGTAGGTTGCATCGTCGGCCGGTGCTGCCATCGGAATGTGGAGCGATTGAAGTTGATGGATGACAGCTTCATCGATAGCGTTCCGCGGCGGCGGCCAGCGGACGACCTGCTCCGGCAGTGGGATGGAAGCCTGGCAGGTGGCCACCTGGCCGCAAAATCGCGCCATCACCGCGACCACGCCGGCCGACTCTTTGACGGTGATCAAACCGCTGTCCGAGACATCCGCCATATCCGCGTCATTGCTTTCGTACTGGGCCATGCGCGTTACATCCGTAACCGTACCATCGCTGTAGACGGCCTGGACCGATAGCTGCTGCTGCCCGCCGGCAGGCAGGCGACGGACGGTCGGCAGGATTTTCAATTGAATCACCTTGGGCGATGGTCCTTCGTGCCAGGGCATTCCCTGGGCGATCCATCGCCGCAGCAAACGATACTCTTGAGAGTCTTTTACCAGTCTTACCCCGCCGCCATGTGGAACCTCGCCGGTAGCCTTGACCAACAACAGACTGGCTTCCGGATTGGCTGGCGAAAGCCGCCGGCCGCGACTCTCCTTGACCAAGCGAGCATAGTCGTCTTTGGCTTCGAAACCCAACAGCGATAACTTGAAACCGTTTTGCCCCGCAGCTTTGCCGTGGCAACCCCCGCCATTGCAGCCGAACTTGGTGAAGACAGGGACGACTTGACTGACAAAATCCACCGCTGGGTCCTGTTCCCAGCTCGACACCTCGACCGACTGGTGCCAAGCCAGCCCATCCTCATCCTCGGCCGTCAGATCCGCTCGACCGTTGCCCAAAGGTTTGATGAAGCCATCGGCTTCGATCTCGATCACCCCGGCCGGTTCCACGCGATAGTTTACCGACCGCGTCGCATCGACAGTCCAACCGTCCCGCGTCCGGGATACCAACAACTGATGCCGAGCATCGCTTCCTCGCAGTTGAATTGGCTGTGTTCCATCCAAACCTTCGCCGTGCAGAGAACCCATCGCCGGCGTTGGGCTTCGGTTGCCATCGGCGGCCTCGTCAGCCAGGGCATCAGCTACCCCGCCGAGCCAGCACAAGCCAAGCATCGTTAGTCGCAAGAGCATCGATCACTCCCTAAATCAGTTCGCGGATCGGCTCGCGTTCGACGAGGAACTGCGGGCGACCGGTCGGGTCGACAAGGGTGGTGGTCGCCACATCGAGCCCAAGGTTGTGGTAGAGGGTAGCGATCACTTCCTGCACATGAACCGGACGCTCGGTCGCAAATTCACCCAAGCGGTTCGTGGCCCCCAGCGCCTGACCGCCGCGGATACCTCCTCCGGCCAGCCAAGCACAACTGACCGGCGCCCAGTGATCGCGCCCGGCATTGCCATTGATCTTCGGTGTTCGCCCAAACTCGCCCCAGACTACCAAACTCACGTCCTCCAACATCCCGCGTTCTTCGAGATCATCCATCAGGGCGCTCAGGGCTTGATCGAGCTTGCCACCATGATCGCGAACCATGTCGAAATTTTTGCTGTGGCTATCCCAGCGCCCGAAACTCAGGCTGACCACTCGCACCCCGGCCTCCACCAACCGCCGGGCAATCAACAGATGGTCGTTGCGGGTCGCCACCCCGTCGTACTGAAATTGATACGGCTTACCATCGCCGTACTTAGCCAAAACTTCGGGGGACTCGCGGGAAAGATCGAGGGCGTCGACCAGTTTGCTGCTGGTGAGCACCTCCAAGGCGCGGGCTTGATGCGTATCCATCCCCTCCATCACCCCCGTGCTATCGATGTCGCGCCGCAAGCCATCGATGGCGGTCAAAAGCTGCTTGCGATTCCGCAATCGCTCCAACGACAACCCGTGCAGCTTCATATTTTCCATCCCTGGCCCATCGGGACGGAAAGGAGCGTAGTTCGGACCGAGGAAACCCGGCGATCCCGAGTCAGACCAAGGCACATGGGTAGACTTTTCGGTCAACCCGACGAACGGCGGCACCGCGGAATCGACCGGCCCGCGCAGCTTGGCCACGGCCGCACCGAAACTCGGCCGGCCCCCAATCGCCCGCAGCTCTTCGCCCCCCCAGCCGCTCAGGCATTGCACCGCATCGTGGCGTTGTTGGCATCCGACCACCGATCGGATAATCGCCGCCTTATCCATCCGTTGGGCAAGCTTTGGGAAAACCTCGCAGATCTGGATCCCCGGGACGCTGGTGGCGATCGGCTGAAATTCGCCCCGGATCTCCGCAGGCGCCTCCATCTTCAGGTCCCACATGTCCTGATGGGGCGGGCCACCGGCAAGGAAGATCTGAATCACCGATCGATGTCGCCGAGGATTCGCCGGATCCGCCTCAGCTCGCAGCACATCGACCATACCCAGCTGATAACCAGCGAAGGACAGCCCGCCGATTTGAAGAAAAGAACGGCGGGGCAGGGCATCGCAGAAGCGTGGCCCCTGGGGACGCCCGAAAATCGAAAGCATCGGTAAATCCTTTCGGCAGGGTGGGGATGGGGTAGGTAGCCATCAGGCTAAGGGGGGGCTTCGCCGCCGCCAAGCTGGCCTGATGATAACCTAAGCCTTCTTCGGCGGAAAGCGCGACCGGGTCTAGGAAAAGTCGATCGGCTCGCCTATCGTTGTGCAGTCGGCGGGTTTGCGGGGTACTCCAAAGACGCAGGCTGGTTTGCGCGTCGCCCGACGCCCCTTTTTTCGAATTCGAAATAAATACGAGCACATCATGTCAGGCTCCCAATTTCGTTCGCCGGTCGATGCTGGTCGAGCTCAGAAAACCGTGGGCCTGCTCCAACCGCTGCTCACCGACCTCTCCGACCTGGCCCTGCAACTGAAGCATGCCCACTGGAACGTCCGCGGCGCCCTGTTTCTTCCGATCCACGAGCAGCTGGATCGGATTGTCGAGACGGTCCGAGAGGCTGCCGATGAAGTCGCGGAACGCATCGTCACGCTGGGTCATCCGGCGAACGGCTTGGCCCAAGCGATCGCAGCCGAGTCGCGGTTGAACCCGCTGCGGATGCAATTTCTGCCATCGCAGGAAGTTATCGAAGCGCTCAGCGCCCGCCTCGACAGCGTGATCCAGTTCTTGCGGGTGGCCATCGCCGCTACGGGCGAATTGGATCCGGTCAGCCAGGATCTGCTGATCGGCGTCGCCGCCTCGCTCGAGAAGCATCTGTGGATGCTTCAATCGCAGCACTTGTAAGCGAATGTTTTGAAGGGTAGCTCTCCCCGGGATGCCGGTGACCGCGGTTGCCATGTTTGAAGATTCACCAGCCATCGCCATGCAAGAAGATCGACGAGCCAGACAAGGAGTCTGGCTTTTGCTCGCGTCGTTGGGGGTGTTTTTCCTGGCGAGCATGATCCTGTTCGTCCTGTACATTGCAACTCGTTTGGGAAGTACCCAAACCGATCTTCGGAGTTATGCCCTACCGCTGAGCTTCCTGTGGAGCACCTTCTTGTTGGTGGGTGTCTCGGTCAGCCTGCACTATGCGGTGGTCGCGGCCCGAGCCGATGAAACCCTGCAGGTCTTCAGGTTGTGCGGCCTGGCTAGTCTTTTCGCCGCGTTGTTCTTCGTGGTTCAAAGCCATGGGATGTATGTGTTGATGCTTCGCTCGCTGGGCGCCTCGATGCTCGGCTTGAGTCCTTATGCCTTTACCTTCCTGCTCGCCTTCGTGCATGCGATGCATGTGGTAGGAGGGGTGATTGCTTTGGTAGCGGTGGTCGGCCAGGCATGGCGTCAGCAATATGATCACGAAAGGCATTGGGGGTTGGTCTTCTGCGCCATGTACTGGCATTTTCTCGACGCCGTCTGGTTAGTGATGCTCGGTGGCTTTGTGCTGTCGATCGCCCTCATCCAGCGATCGGCCGTTCAGCTACCGACAACGGACCATGGAGTTGCCCCCGCCAAGGCTAGCATCGCTGAGCCGCAGGTTCCGGCCGAGTCAGCGATGGGAATGGTGGTGGCCCCGCTGCCCGCCGCAAGCTCAGTCGCCCCCTGGAGCTTGTCCGGCGTGTCGAAGCCTTTGTCCTGAAAGCGCCGAGTGAAACTTGGGCGGTTCGCGCAGATCGTCGCTGTTTGTTAGAATGCGGCGAGGACAGCCGTCGAAATCGATTCAGCGGTCATGCACCGTCGAAGGCTGCCGCCTGCGGCACCCCAAGCTGTCGGATACCAGCAACCGACCGGCAAGCGTCCCATCAGGATGATGTTGCCCCTTCCGCCCCGCCCTCTCCGAAGCCGCTTGCGATGAAAGTCTCCATCCTCGTCCCAGCCTACAACGAACGGCCAACCATCGGCCGTTTGCTCGAGCGTCTGACCGAGGTCGAATTAGCCGACTATGAAGTCGTGATCGTGGATGATGGTTCCACCGATGGCACCGGCGAATTTGTCCGGAAGTGGATTCAAGGCCAGGAGCGGATGCGGTTCGTCGGGCTGCCATGGAACCAGGGGAAGACGGCGGCGGTGGCCAAAGCGATCGCCGAGGCGCGGGGCGACATCCTGATCATCCAGGATGCCGATCTCGAGTACGATCCGTTCGAAATCCCCGACGTGGTCGGACCGATCCTCCGCGGCCAGGCCGACGTCGTGTACGGCAGTCGTTTCCTGGTCAAGCGAGCCGCTCGCGTCCTCTATTTCTACCATTACCTGGCGAACAAGCTGCTGACCTTGCTATCCAACCTGTTAACTAACCGCAACATGTCGGATATCGAGACCTGCTACAAAGCCTTCCGCGCCGAGGTCCTTCGCCCTCTCACCCTCACCAGCCGCGGATTCGGGATGGAAGTCGAGATCACCGCCATGATCTGCAAGACTCAAGCCCGCACCTATGAAGTCCCCATCTCCTACTATGGCCGCACCTATGAAGAGGGAAAAAAGATCGGCTTCGGCGATGGTTTGGCCGCGTTGTGGTACATCTTTTACTACAACTTGATCCATCCCTGGCGTCCCCAAGGACGGGAGTATGTACAGGCCGTCGATGCTTATCTGAAGCGACGGGCGAGGGATACCGAGCCGAGTTCGTAGAGGCCTTGGTGGACGGGGAGTTGCGCGTTCGGCCGGTAGCGTGGGCCTGGCTGGAGAGAGCGACAGCGGCTCTCGTCCTCAGCTCGGTCGTGGCTCGACGTCGGAGGACGCAACCGGCGGTTGATGTTCCAGTGCCGAGGTCGCCTTGGCCGCGGGTGAATTTGGCGGATCGACCCGGATGATTTCCCCTTCCACGGCTTGCAGCAAGGCTTTGACCAGCGGATGTTCGTTGTACTTGCGTATCAACTGCGGCTGCGGCACGACCGTCGCCTTGGCGACTGATCCGCCCGCGCCGGGCGTTGGGGGCGAGGGGAGGACCGGCGGTAGATTCGAAGGTACTAGACGAAAACGGATCGGGCGTCGGCAGAGACGCTGAAGCTGTTCCTGGATCGCTTGACGATGAGCCGCTTCCTCGCAAACATCGATGGCAAAATCGCAACCCTGCGGGAAGAGAATCTGCCATTCCTGGTTGGAGCTGACATCGACCTTGACCACCATCGAAGCGCAATCGGCGACGTAGCCCTCGAGGTTCCTCACCAGCTCACGCCAAAGCTCGAGCGGTTCGCGCGGGGGAGAGTCGGTCGACGCTTCCGCAGCAATCACCGCGGAGGCAGCGGGGAAGCTCGCCGCCGAAGGCTGGTCGCTCGCCCCCCGCGGCGGCAGGCTAGAGTCGGCCGCTTCGCTCAGCCGAGCTTCATCCTTTTTTTTTTCGAGCTCGGCCGCCGCAGCAGAGCGGAGCGGCGAATGCAGCGATTCCCCGCTGGCCGCCGCCGGGGCTTTCCCGGCCTGCAAGCCGCGGAGCAGGTCGCTGACTAGCTGCAGATCCTGCAGGTGGCAAATCTGAACCAAGGCAACTTCAAGCAAGGTCCGGCTTTGCGTGCTATGCCGCATCTTGACCAGGGCCTCGTCGAGGATCTGGATGGCCGCCAGCAACGTCATCGTCCCCCAACGTTGCACCGCCGTTTGGAGTTCGCGATAGCGGTTGGGGCTGGCGGTGCGGAGTAGTTCCGCTGGGCTACCGACCCCCACCGCCATCATATCGCGGAGATAGCCCAGCAACTGCTCGCCGAACTGGCCGGCATCGATCCCTTCGTGGACCGCCTCGTCCAATCGCTGGAGGATGGCCGCCGAATCCCTTGCGATGAGCGATTCGGCCATGGCGGCTAACCGGCTTTCGTCCGCTGTCCCCAGGACCGAATGGACGGTAGCGACGTGGATCGTGCCATCGGCAAAACTGAGGATCTGCTCCAGCAACGACTGACTATCGCGCATCGAGCCAGCGGCTCGACGAGCGATCAACTGCAATGCCTCCTCCTCGGCCTGGGCCCCTTCCGCCTGACAAATGAAACGCAAACGCTCGACAATCTGATCCGACTTGACCGGGGCGAAGTCAAAACGTTGGCAACGAGACAGGACGGTGATCGGGATCTTCTCGGGATCGGTGGTGCAAAAGATAAACTTGACATGCGGCGGTGGCTCCTCCAATGTCTTGAGCAAGGCGTTGAAGGCGGCTGTGGTCAGCATGTGAACTTCGTCGATGATGTAAATTTTGTAGGGGGATCGGCTCGGACGAATCGCCACGTTGGCGCGGAGTTGACGGATCTCGTCGATCCCGCGGTTGCTGGCACCGTCGATCTCCAGCACATCCATGTCTTCGCCCGAATCGATCGCTTGGGCGACATCTGAATCGAGGGAGAAATGCCCGCTGCCATCGACCGAAGCATTGAGGGCTTTGGCAAAGATACGGGCGGTACTGGTCTTGCCTACCCCGCGGGCTCCGGTAAACAGATAGGCATGACCGACGCGATGCGTCTGGATAGCGGTGGTCAAAGCGTGGACGATGGTCGACTGGCCCACCAATTCCTCGAAATTCCGCGGTCGATAGCGACGAGCTACGACCGTGTAGGCTGCTTCAGCGGCCGTGGTCGTATCGGCGGAGACATCGGATGGCAACAGTGGATCGGGCATAACAACGGACTACCTGTCGACAGCAAAATACCAGCAACTCACCCCCATCGCCTAGGCTCGGTCGAGTCGCCAGCCAGGGATCGCATGGAAGCTTTCGTCGCGAAAGGTTCGATGGAACCGGCGACT
Organism: Pirellulaceae bacterium; assembly: GCA_044371435.1. GTDB lineage: Bacteria > Planctomycetota > Planctomycetia > Pirellulales > Pirellulaceae > JAIYDQ01. Next base: position 14,605 of record JBILTQ010000071.1, read on the forward strand.
GGATCCGGGCCGGATGCTACCCTCGCATCCCACCCACGCCCCAACCGGCGGTTTCCTGCGGCAACCGTCTTCGTCGCGGCCGATCCGCTACCGCTCATGTTGTACCCGTCCGACGGCGAATGAGGTATACACGTCACGCAAGTTTCATTCCAAAACGCAAAAATTCGATCGTCCAGACTGACACACGGGAGCAAAAAACGCTAGACTTGGTCGAGCATCTCCTCGTGAAAGCTTGTCCGTTTCCCAAATTCAGGGTGTGGTTATGCGACTCTCCTTCGGAATGGAAGCCCGTCAGCTTCAGACGCAAAAACTGGCTCCCAAGATGATCCAGTCGATGGAGATCCTGCAGCTCCCAATCCTCGCCTTGCAGGAGCGGATCGAGCAGGAAATGAACGAGAATCCGATGCTCGAGATCGAGGAGGTGGAACCGACCGCCGCCGACAGCGAGCAGGAGGTGGAGGAAAAACCGAGTTCGAAGACGGAGGATGAACGCGAGCTGGTAGTCAAGGACGATTCATCGAACGCCGAAGATTTCGAGCGGTTGGCCAACATGGACAACGAAATGCCCGACACCTTCGACGACTTCCGCCCCTCGGCCACCCGGATCCAGGAGAGCGTGGACCGGCATGCTGATTTGATGGCTAACGCGGCGGAGCGTCCGGAATCCTTGAATGACTTTCTGCTGCATCAGTTGGCGGAGTTGGATATCGACAGCGATGTCGAGCAACTGGCTGAGCGGATCGTCTCCTGCCTCGACGCCCGCAACGGGGGGTATCTGACGGTACCGCTAGCCGATATCCTGCCTCCGGATCATCGACCGGAAGATCTGGCCAAAGCCGAACAAGCCTTGAAGATCGTCCAGTCGCTGGAACCGGCCGGCATCGCCGCCCGCAGTTTGCAGGAATGCCTGCTGAACCAGCTGAAACCGAGCCAAAATCTCTATGAATCCATGCGGACCATCATCGAGGAACATCTCGACGATTTAGCCGAAAATCGCCTGCCGAACATCCAAAAGAAAACCGGCTTTTCATTGGAATTGATCCGGCAGGTGCGGGAAGAGATGCACACCCTCAATCCGAAGCCCGGGGCAGCCTTCATGGAGGTCTTCGTGCCGACGGTGACGCCGGACGTGATCATCGAAGTAGACGAGGCTGGCAAGTACACGGTGCGGTTGGAGGACGATTCGCTGCCTCCACTGCGTATCAGTGAATACTATCGTCGCCGGCTGATGGATCCGACCGCCAGCAACGAAGAAAAGGATTTTATCCGAAAGAAAGTCAACGGAGCCCAATGGTTGATCGATGCCATCCAGCAGCGACGCAGTACGTTGCTGAAGGTCTCGCAGCACATCGTCGATTATCAGAAGCGATTCCTCGACGAAGGTCCGGAAGCCATCGAGCCGCTGAAAATGCAGCAAATCGCTGATCAGGTCGGCGTGCACGTGACGACCGTCAGTCGAGCGGTGGACGATAAGTGGATTCAAACACCGCGAGGCATCATGCCGCTGCGACGCTTCTTCGTCGGCGGGACGCATAGTGAAGATGGCGAAGATGTCGCTTGGGACGTGATCCGGATCAAGCTCCAGGAGTTGATCGACAAAGAAGACAAGCAACATCCTTTGAGCGATGACGACCTGGTGAAGCAATTGAAGGATCACGGGTTGACGGTCGCACGGCGAACGATCACCAAGTATCGCAAGAAGATGAACATCCCTAGTTCTCGCCAACGCCGCGATTGGAAATGATCTACCGCGATGTCGCTCATTGAAGTCAAGAATGTGGCCAAATCCTTTGGGGCCCATGAACTTTGCGTGGAAGCTCTGCGCGGTGTCAGCCTGTCGATCGAACGCGGTGAGTTCGTCGCGATCATGGGACCAAGCGGCTCGGGCAAGAGCACCTTGCTCTCGATCCTCGGCGGGATCGAAGCTCCCAGTCAAGGGCTGGTGTCGCTGGAAGGGACCGACCTTTCCAGCCTGTCGGACGATGATCGCACGCGATTGCGGCGACGCCGCATCGGCTTTATTTTTCAAGCCTTCAACCTGATCTCGACCCTCAATGCGCTCGACAACGTCTGCCTGCCGCTGGAACTGGATGGGATGGGTCGAGCCGAAGCCATCCTACGGGCCCAGGAAGCCCTGGACCGGGTGGAAATGACGGCCCGGGCCGGGCATATTCCGTCGAAATTGTCCGGCGGTGAACAGCAGCGGGTGGCGATCGCCCGAGCTTTGGCGATCAATCCCGCCATCATGCTAGCCGACGAGCCGACCGGCAACCTCGATTCGCGGCAGGGGACCAGGGTCACCCAGTTGCTTCGTGAACTCGTCAAGGATCATCGTCAAACGATCGTGATGGTCACCCACGATAGTCAGGTGGCCAAAGCGGCTTCGCGGCTAGTGCGTCTCCGCGACGGGATGATTGAAAGCGATCAACCGCAATCGGAGTGGACATCCGCCGGAGCGAGCGTTTGATGGCGCTGTGGCGTTTATCCTGGAAGGAGATGCGGAGCCGGCCGCTGCGAACGCTGCTGACCTTGCTGAGCATCGTGATCGGAGTGGCGGCCGTGCTCGCCGTCTCGATGGCTATCGAGAACACGAAATACGCCCAGAAAGCCATGCTCAAGGCGGTAGCGGGGCAGACAGCCTTCGAGGTCTATGCGGAAGGTGGCGCAGCCTTCGAGGATGGGGTGTTGGCCGAGCTGCGCAAGATTCCCGGTGTTCGGCTGGCTACCGGGATCATTCGCCGTTACACCGTGATGTTCTACGGCGACGATCAGAGCGTGAAGTTGCAATACCTTGGGGTCGACCCCAAGCTCGACCAGGAGGTCCGCGAGTATGTGATTGTGGAAGGCGAGCCGCTGAGCGACTACGAGCAACTGCTGATTGATCGCGGCTTTGCCGAGTCGCTGAAGTTGCGGATCGGACAGCCAGTCAAGTTCAGCACCCAATCCGGGCTCCGGGTCGCCACGATCGTCGGCCTGATTGAACCGCAGTCGGGTTCGGCGGCCACCCAGGGTGGGCTCGTCGTCATCCCGCTGCCCACCGCCCAACGCTGGGCCCGAGCCACTCGTCGGGTCGATCTGGCCCAACTGGTCGTCGATGAAACCTTGGATGCAACGCGTTTCATCGAGTCGGTGCAACCAAGCCTGCCGCCCGGGTTGAAATTGCGGGTGCCGCCATTGCGCAGCGAGCTGGGACAGGAGCAGACCAAAGC
>JBILTQ010000085.1:0-17032 GCA_044371435.1 Pirellulaceae bacterium
AAAGAAGCCTGGCCATCATAGGAACTTCCTTTGTCGACAACCGACGAAAACCAATCCATCCTGACTCGGGACCAACGGCCCCACCTTTCCCTGCTCAGGCCAGCGGCCGGGGTGGATGGAGCTTCGACTATACCTCCACCCGCGACCAACCGCCAAGGCATTGGTCACAAATCACCACCCCGGTTCAACGGCCTGGGAATACGGCAGATCATTCTTCGCCGATCGCTTCGCCGCCGCTGCGTGTCCCGAGCGCTCGCCACATCGCCTGGTCGGTGGAACTCGAATAATTCTGCACCGAGCCGTCCATCCGCAGACCATGGACGCTTTCCGGATGGAAACTTCGAGCGGTCACAATCCGGTACCCTTGGCGATTCGTGCCGGGGCCCATTCGAGCGGAGGTAAAATCGACGTCGTACTCATTAGCGCCCCGACGGTAGCGGACCTTGGTATTGGGTGGGAAAGTGGTGGTAACTCCCGTTTGCAACGTCCGACCGCTCACCCATTGGGAATGCCCCCAGTCGATTTCAAAATTTCCGCCGAAGCTGGCGACTTCGTCGGGAGACTATGGCACGGGAGCATCCGGCCCGACCGGTTGACCGCCATCGACCAAAGCCGCCTGAAAGGATTTGACCTCGCTTGCGCAAAGCGTATGGCTCAAGCCATCGGTAAAGGCCGAGAACCGATAGGACATATTGACGCCGAAGGCCCCATCGCCAGCCTCGCCCGTGGACTGATCGATACCCAACCACGTTCCAATACTGAAACCATAATTGGAGGGCTGGAATTCTAAGCCGTTCTCGAAGCGTGCCCGAAGATTCGGATCGCTCGGGCAACGAAAGAGGGACACGCTTAGCCGCGCGATTTCCGGCTGAGCAGCAAAACCGACATCGTAGCGAATTTGGCGGTGGATATCGTTGCGCTCGACAAAGGCCAACAAACGGGTATGCACCGAATAGCCCGAAAAGGAATTACCTGGAGCAAAGGTGCCTTGGTATGGCAGGCCGCCGCAGACGTCATGGTAGGTTTGAACGGCGATCCCCAACTGTCGCAGGTGGCTAAGGCATTGCATACGTCGAGCCGCTTCGCGAGCCTGAAGGATGGCCGGCAGCAGCAACGCCGCCAGAATCCCAAGGATGACCAGGCTTGCAAGAATTTCGACTACCGTGAAACCACCGCGTTTCATCGAGACCTTTCCAACGAGGATCGCCCCGCCCCGAAGCAAAATTAACGGATCTCCTTCCAACCAACCAGCCAATCCTCCAAAAAAGAGCCGAAATAAGCGGAATGCCACCATCCGCGAAGGCAAAATCAAGGCAGCCGGAGAGGACGAGGGCCCTGCCTCTGGCTTGCAGCGCAAGGCGATGGCAACTAGCATCACAACCGGCGGTTTCTGAAGGGACGGTTGATCACCTCATCGATTCGGATGACGCGTTCGCGTCGCTTGCCATGCTCTTTTTTTCTCCTCGCTGGTTTCGTCATTGGCTGTTGAACCTCTCGTTGATCCTGGGAGCAGCCGCCGTTTTCGCAGACGATCCCGATCCGACTCTTCGTTTGCTCTTCGTCGGTGACGTGATGCTCGATAACGGACCCGGGCATTTGATCTCGCACGGAACAGATCCTTTTGCCCCTTGTGCTAGCCTGCTGGCCAGCGCTGACCTGACGATTGCCAATCTCGAATGTGTGGTCGGACAGGAAGGCGATCCTCTTTATAAACCTTATATCTTTCGCGCTGCCCCGGAATCACCGCCGTTCCTGCGAAAGCACTTCGACGCGGTCAGCCTGGCGAACAACCACAGCTTTGATTTCGGTATCGACGGCTTCCTCGATTCGCTGCGATTATTGAAAGCCCACAGTATTCCCTACTTCGGAGGTGGGTATCAGCTGCGAGAAGCCCGCGAACCATGGGTGGTGACCTGCAAAGGCCGAAAAATCGGTTTGCTTGGATACAACGAATTTCGTGCTGAAAACTATGCGGCTACCGAGAACTCAGCCGGCAACGCGCCCTTGATCGAAGCCGATGTGCTAGCGGATATCCGTCGCGCTCGGGAGAGCTTAGGCTGCGAAATCGTGGTTCCCTTCTTGCATTGGGGGGAAGAACTAGAAGCGACTCCCCGCCCCGACCAAACGCAACTCGCCCGCAAGATGATCGAAGCCGGAGCAACTGCGGTGATGGGGACACACCCACATGTGACGCAAACGATCGAGTACCATCGAGGGGCCCCCATCGTTTATAGCTTGGGTAACTTCGTCTTCGATTATTATCCGGGTGACCCTCGCGTCTGGACCGGTTGGGTGGTAACGCTGAAGATTGCTCCGGATGGTCAAGTCGAACTCGACAAGACAGTCGTCGAGCTTGATCTGCTCGGTGTGCCACACATCGTCGGCCAACAACCTTGACGGCTAAGTCACTACCCAAAGGTTCGGCAAACAAAGATGCCCTCCAGGCCTTGGATTCTTCCGATGGGGGCGGAGCAATTAGCGCCGTCGCCGCAGGCTGGCGAGAGCCAAACTCATCAAGCATCCCGTGGCCAACCCCGTCGGTTCCGGGACTGCCGCCGGTGGCGCATATCGCCAATAGATCAAATCATGGTTTGCCCAGGCGGCCCTCGTAGCGCTGGTAAAGCCGACAAAGGCTTGATCACCTCCCAACTGCTGAGCTAGATCGACGTCCCAGCCCAACAGCGGCGTTAACGGCATGCTGGGTTCGGTCGTGCTTTCCGACTGCAAGAGAAACACATCCAAACGCTGCTCTTGATAGCGAACCCAAGCCCACCATCGATCCCCGGCATCCAGTTCCGGACCCGGCAGCGCCGTCGTCGGCGCATCGGTGTCTCCGATATTGACAGTCGATCCGCTCCCTAACGTTCCATGATTGGGGTCGCCGTTCAACGTGATCCCTAGGTGGCTGGGGGAAGGATCGTTCAGACTATCGTTGCGCCAGGTATCGAATTCGACGGCCAAGCTTGGCGAAATCCCCTGGTAGCCGATGCCAAGCCCTAGATTGCCGATGGTGGCATTCTGGTTTTGTACCAGGAAGACCAGACCGTCAGCACCATTGCGGGGATTATTGTCGATCGCCGGACCTCCGTTCCCCGTGATCCGAAAACTGAAGGTCGAAAGGAAGGATTGCGTATCGACGCGACTTGTGGTGAAAATACTCCCGGCGGTGTTGCTGACCGCGGGTGTCAATCGCATCACCGTCCCATCGCCCGTGGCTTGACTGGCGGCGGCAGCGTTCAGGGTCAAGCCCGAGCTATCTCCGAAGCCATCGTATAAGAACACATCGGCTCGCAGCGGGGCGTACCACCCCAGGCCCAAGCTCGAAAGCACTCCTAGCAAGAATCGCCACCGTAGCGAGTGCTCCCACCGTCCCGAAGAAACCATTCCCGTTGCCTCCCACTCAGCCCGCGAACCCACGTCTCTCGTCCGCCCAACGTAGGGCGTTCGCCCAGCCTGGTCAAGCAGCGACATCTCGCCCCCAAGAGGGGTGGCTCCGCGGAGGCGGATCTTCCGCGTTCCAGGGATCGTGATCACGCTTAGCGGAGAACGCTAATGCAAGGCGATGCGACCATCGAGAACGCGACGAGCCCATAGGCTAGGGAGGCTACCCTGCAGTTGGCCCCCGTTGCAACTCCCTGAACCCAGGAAGGCGGAATGCGCGAGTGTTGGATGACGGCAGCGTACGTGGACACACGCCTGAGCCGTTGCTTCAACCCGCCTTCCAAATTTTCACTTCGTCGAAGAGTACCCCCTTGCCGGGAACGGTGAAATGAAAGCTGCTTTTCGTTGGATGCCCAATCCCGGACGACTTGAGGTAAGCTCGCGGTGCCCCATCCACGCTGACCCGCATCTGGTCGCCGATGATTTCGATCACCACGCTATACCATTTCCCAGGCTCAAAGCTGGCAGCGGTCACACTACTTCGATCTGCGATCGACTGGTCGGCTGCCGCTTTGCGAGCCGGATCCTTGCGTTGCTCGAAAATGTCATTTCGCATGATTCCTTCCTTGTCGTCGCCCAGCCGCAGTTGCTTAGGCGCAAATGCCACGCGACAGATATGACCAGCGTGCGAGCCACGATAGGTTTTGTCATCGAAGACAGCGTTGAAGCCAGTAGAACCGTCCAACTGGAACTTGAACTCGACAATCACATCCTTCATCGGGCGGGCAATTCTCCCCACCGCCCCATGATCAGCCCGCGTTTGTTCGCCTCGCAGCATCCCGTCCTGGATCGAGAAGGTTGGGATCACATTCTGCCATTCGCCCACCTCTTTTCGATCGAATGAATCAGCGAAGATGAGCTCCCCTTTCCCAGCCAACGGCTGGAGAGGAACCTCTGCCAGGACGAGCGAAAAAGGGAACACGATGAGAGCGAGGAAGCTGAAGGATTTCATAGTTTCATCCGAGGATCAAAAGAAGGTAGGGGAAGAGAACAGCGCGAGGCAGGATAGGAGAGATGTCGATCGTTCGCCTCCGGGAAGCCGCAGGCGCACCTCGACCACGTAACGCGGCCACCGCCGCCATTATTATTCGGGGATCGGATCGCTCCGCCGCACCTTCTTCCCTTCCCACACGGCTTCGTCGGTAGTCCGGTCGTAGGTCAAGATACGGCTGGCGCTATTGGGAGCCGGCGGGACGTCGACGGTAGGCAGCCAACGCTTGTGTTCGGCGATGACCGCGGCATGCTTCGGATCCCCAGCGAGGTTGTACCATTCATTAGGATCGGACTGATGGTCATAAAGCTCCTCGGTCCCGTCGGCATAACGAATGTAGCGATAGCGTTCGCTGCGGACCCCATGATTGCCCTGATTGTGGCTGGTGATGGCGGGCCGTTCACGACGCGTCTGTCCATCGCGCAGTTGAGGGACCAGGCTTAGTCCTTCGAGGTCCTGGCGCGGGGTGAGACCGCAGAGCTCGACGAGCGTCGGATAGATATCCATCAACTCGGCGGGTTGGGTGGTACGCTGCCCCGGTTTGACTCCCGGCCCGGCGAAGATCAGCGGCACCTGAGTCCCTTGATCCCACAGCGTGTTCTTACCAGTGATCCCCTTCTCGCCGAGATGCCACCCATGATCGCCCCAAACCACCACGATCGTATTCTCGCTCACACCAGCCTCCTCCAAGGCCTGCAGCAAGCGGCCGATCTGAGCATCGACAAAACTAGTGCAGGCCAAGTAGCTGCGAACCAGATTCCGCCACTGCTGGTTTTCTCGCACCCACTTCAAGCGAGGCTCCGGCAGTTCCCAATGCAGGTACCAGGAGAAACGCGGCGTGTCATCGCGATCGCTCTCCAGGATTGGGGGCAAGACGCTATCGTTATCCGGATAGAGATCGAACCACTTCTGGGTAGCGAAGCAGGGAACATGTGGCAGAGAAAACCCAGCCGCAATAAAGAACGGCTTGTCCTTCGGGGCTTGCTTGATTTGCTCGACCGTCCAGGAAGCCACTTGATAATCGCCTTTGACCGTATCGTCATTGTCGAGCGGCCATACCCCCCAATCCATCGCGGCATGATTCCCCATCGGAGTCGGCGGAATCAGTTTCTGCGGCGGCTTGCTGCCTATCCCGCCGTGAGCCGCCGTCACTTGAAATTCCGGCATCGCGGGGGCCCCTCCCGCCTTCCCCTTGGCTTTGCCTTTGGCTCCACCTCCGCCACCGCTGCCGCCATGATAGACCTTCCCGGTCGCCGCCGTCAGGTAGCCATGGTTGGCGAAATGCTGAGGCAAGGCTACTCGATCCTTCCATTCCGGCAGCGTTCGAAACCAAGGCGACAATCCATAGATACCGGTGGTCGTCGGACGCAGACTCAGCATCAAACTGGTCCGCGATGGGTTGCAGAGGGGGGCATTGCAATGGGCGTTGAGGAACAGCGTACCCCGGGCGGCCAACTGATCCATCGCCGGCGTCTTGGCCATGGGATGTCCGCCCATGGTGCCGATCCAATCGTTCTGGTCGTCGATCGCGATGAACAAGACATTCGGCTTGGCTGTTTCAGCCGACCAGGCCACGTTGAGGGCGGAACAATACCCTGCTGACACCATCGCCGAAACGAAGCAATAGAAGATGGATTTCATACCCGACCAGATAGCGCAAAGGAAGGAAAGAGAGGAACAGGCCTGTTGCCACGCCATCGGAAAATATAGTCGATGACGCTGGCCAGCAACTAGTCGGCCGCAAAATTATCGACGTATCGAAAGCTTCTGTCACTCCCGAAGGTTTCCAGGCAAGCGAGCCGACCAGAATGTTTTCTTTGGCCGCGATACCTTCCCTTCCCCCAAGCAGGGCTTAGCCAGCTGCGCGCCTTACCCAACGAACCTACCACCGGCCTCCAATTCTTGGAATGGATAGACGCAGGGCCGCGATGCAAGGGATCGCCGAAAAATCCTCACCAGCTGGGCAGAAAAATGTTTATACTCAGCCAGCGGTCGCCATCCTAAGCCGGCTTCGAGTGGCCGCTCGCATCCTCTCCCTCGCTCACCCATCCTCCGATTATGAACAGCATCGCCCTCGTGCGTTTATGGAGCTTGCCTGGGCTCGCCCTGGCTATTTTCTTCGTGCTAACCGGCTCGCCCACGATGGCTGAGCGGCCGAACATCATCCTGATCATGGCTGATGATTTTGGCTACGAATGCGTGCGGGCCAACGGCGGCGAATCGTACGCCACCCCTCACCTCGACCGATTAGCCGCCTCCGGCTTGCGTTTCGAGGAATGCCATGTGCAGCCACTCTGCACGCCGACTCGAGTGCAGCTGATGACCGGCAAGTACAACATTCGCAACTACCTCAACTTCGGAACCCTCCTCCGCTCCGAGCAGACCTTCGCCCAGCTCCTCAAACAATCCGGCTATGCGACGGGGATCGCCGGGAAATGGCAGCTTGGTCGAGAAAAAGACTCGCCGCATCATTTTGGCTTCGATGAGGCTTGCCTTTGGCAGCAAACCCGTCGGCCGCCACGTTACATCAATCCGGGCTTGGAATACAACGGTGTGGAAAAAGACTTTAACCAGGGCGAATACGGTCCCGACCTGGTCAACGACTTCGCCCTCGACTTCATCGACCGGCATCGCGGCGAGGATTTTTTCTTGTATTACCCGATGATACTGACCCACGATCCGTTCCAACCGACGCCCGACAGTCCTGATTGGAACCCCAGCTTGAAGACCGAGCGCGAGGGGCAGAGCCTCAGGCACTTCGCTGAAATGACTAGCTACATGGACAAGTTGCTCGGGAAATTGCTCGACAAGTTAGATCAACTCAAGTTACGCGAGCAAACGCTGATCATGTTCATCGGTGACAATGGGACCCACAGCACAGTCGTCAGCCAATTCCGCGGTGGCGAATATCGCGGGGGCAAGGGCAAAACCACGCGACGCGGCACCCACGTCCCCTTTATCGCCAGTTGGCCCGCGGTGATCCAACCCGGGCGGGTCAGCCGGGAGTTGATCAGCAGCACCGATTTTTTGCCGACCATCTGCCAGGCAGCCTCGGTGGTTATTCCCCAGGGCATCGATGGGGTTAGCTTTCTGCCACAGTTGCGAGGTGAAAGCGGTAAGGCGAGGGAATGGCTGTATTGCTGGTATTCGCCACGGCAACGCTTGGACTTGACGGTGCGTGAATACGTCGCCGACCACCACTGGAAGCTCTATCGCAGCGGCGAGGTATTTCATTTGGCCGAGGATCCCTTCGAAGAAAAAGCTCTTGCCCTCGCTGACTTAAACGCCGAAGGACGGTCGGCGATCGCCAGACTGCAAGGGGTGCTCGACGAGTTCCGCGAGGCTCGCCCGATCGCTTTGGATCAAAATTTCGAAGCAGCGATGAAAGCAGCCGGGGGCGACACTCAGCCGGCTGCTCCCGAGAAGAAGAAATCCAAGAAATCTAAGAAAGGTCGCTAGGCGTGATGCGAGATTTGAATCTTCAGATGAAGGCCATGAGCGGCGTGCTGCTGGTGTGGACGCTGAGTTGCAGCTTGGGCTGGACCGTGGCTGCCGACAGACCGCCTCATATTATTTTCGTCATGGCCGATGATATGGGTTGGGGACAAACAGGCTATCGTCAGCATCCGATCCTCAAGACACCGGAGTTGGATGCGATGGCCGCCAGCGGCTTGCGATTGGAACGCTTCTATGCTGGCTGCCCCGTCTGCTCGCCAACTCGCGCCAGTGTCTTGACCGGCCGTTCCAACGATCGCAGCGGCGTCCGTTCGCACGGCTATGCCCTGCGTCTGCAAGAGAAAACCATCGCCCAAGCCTTGTCGCAAGCTGGCTATGTGACCGGTCATTTTGGCAAGTGGCATCTGAATGGCTTCAAAGGTCCAGGAGCTCCGATCCTCCCGGGGGACCCTCGCAGTCCCAGCGCTTTCGGTTTTGCCGAATGGCTGTCGGTTACCAATTTTTTCGATTTGAATCCGTTGATGTCCGAGCGCGGCCAGCTTCGCGATCTTCAGGGAGATTCGTCGGAGGTCACCATCGCAGCAGCCGTCGGCTTCCTCGAGAAACATCACCGTGGTGATCAGCCGATGTTCGCCGTGATTTGGTATGGGAACCCTCACAGTCCCTATCGCAGTTTGCCCGAAGATCGCGCTCCTTTCGCCGATCTTTCCCAGGCCTCCGCCAACCATTATGGCGAACTGGTGGCACTCGATCGCAGCCTCGGCACCCTTCGCCAGTCGTTGCGAAGATTGGGGATCGCCGAGAACACGTTGCTAGTTTTCTGTAGCGATAACGGCGGCTTGCCCGATATCAAGCCGGATACGGTGGGTGGTTTGCGCGGTTTCAAAGGGAGCGTGTACGAGGGCGGCTTGCGGGTGCCGGGGTTGATCGAATGGCCGGCGGTGATTGCTGCCGGGCGGATCAGCGATTATCCGGCTTGCACCATGGACCTCTTCCCCACCGTCGTCGATCTCCTCGACTTGCCCAGCCAAGTCCTCGTCCAACCGGTGGATGGGATCAGCCTCCAGCCGTTGCTCCGCGGCGAACCCGAGCCCCGAACCAAACCGATCCCCTTTCGATACGGCAGCAAGCTGGCCTGGATCGATGGGCGGTACAAACTGCTGACCAGCGATCTCAGCCAGGGTCGTTTCGAACTCTTTGATCTCGAGCGGGATCCGCACGAGCAGCATGATTTGAGCCAAAGCCAACCGGAGCTTTTTCAACGCCTTCACCGGGATTTGCTGGCATGGAATGAGAGTGTGGAGGCCAGCGTCGCAGGGAAGGATTATGCCGAAGGCAAACTGACGCAACCCGACCCCCCGTCGCTCGCCTGGTATGAAACCGAAGCTTACGCCCCACTGCTAGACCAAATGAAAGACCGCAGGGAGTTCCAGTCGTACCTGGAGCGGTCCGCCGAGCCCAAGAAGAAGGGTAAGAAGCGGCAACCACGCTGAGTTTATTGGCAAGCATCTCGACTACGCAGGCTCTCGAGCGGTTGATTTCGCCGATTGCCTCTGAAAACAGGAAAGCCTTTGTCCATGGTTGAGCTCTCCCGCAAATTCCTTACACGGTGCTACAAGATGCATGGTTTGATTGACAATCTTCGCGATCGATGGCTACCCGGCAGAGGCTGGAACTCCATGATTTGCTTGATGGCGATGCTTCTGGCGGGGGCTGGCAGCCTCGCGGTTGCCGAATCCAAGCGTCCCCCGAATATTCTTCTGATCATCGCCGACGACTGTACCTATCGCGATTTGGAGGTGTACGGCGGGCAGGCCAAATCGCCGCACTTGAACCGGTTAGCGGCTGACGGGATGACCTTTACCCAATGCTTCCAAGCGGCCCCGATGTGCTCGCCGACGCGGCATTGCCTTTACACTGGTGTGTATCCGGTGAAATCGGGCGCCTACCCCAACCATACCCTGGCCTACGATTGGGTTCAGAGTGTCGTCCGGCTGTTGGAACCTGCCGGTTATCGCAGCTACCTCTCAGGCAAGTCCCACGTTGGCCCGGCAGATGTTTTTCCCTTTGAGACTTCGCAAGGCCCCGGTGAAGGTGATCCTGACCCCGATGCCCTTCAGGCCGTGTTGAAGAAACACTCGGCGTCCGAGCAACCCTTCCTGTTCATCGCCGCCTCGCATCAACCGCACAGTCCTTGGAACCGCGGCGATGCCTCGGCCTATCCAACTGCCTCGTTGGAACTGCCCCCGGTCTTGGTGGATACTCCCGAAACCCGCGATGCCTTCAGTCGCTACCTGGCAGAGATCACCTATTTTGATCAGCAAGTAGGCGAGCTGCTGGCGGTTTTAGATCAATCGCCTCAGCGCGATCAAACGTTGGTGATGGTTTTGACCGAGCAGGGAAATTCCTTCCCTTTCGCCAAATGGACTTGCTATGACGTGGGATTGGCCAGTGGCTGCCTGGTGCGTTGGCCTGGCAAAGTCTCGGGCGGCACCCGTTCTTCGGCTTTGATCGAATACGTTGACGTGGTCCCGACCTTCATGGAGATTGCCGGCCTGAAACGCCCAGACTCGCTCGATGGTCGTTCCTTCTACGACGTTTGCTTAGGAACTCGTCCACAACACAAAGAGTTCGTCTTCGGGCTGCAGACCACCCGCGGCATCAATGCCGGTTCGGAATTCTTTGGTATCCGAACCGTACGCAACCAACGCTATCGCTATATTCGCAACCTGACACCTGACGCAACTTTCCAAAATGCGACGACGCAGGAGTCCTTTTTTCAAGGCTGGCGACAGCTGGCCCAGGCCGGCGATGCCAAGGCCCAGGAGCTCGTTCAGCGATACCAGCACCGGCCTGCCGAAGAACTTTATGATTGTCTCGAGGACCCCTGGAACCAGCGTAATTTGATCGACGACAGCCGCCTGGCTTCGGTGCGTGAGGAGCTGTGCCAGCAGCTGGATAGCTGGATGAAGCAGCAAGGAGACGAAGGCCAAGCCACCGAAATGCGGGCCCTGGAACGTATGCCGCGGCGCGACGCGTCGACGGCGAATGCCAGTAAGGGCCAGAAGAAAGCCGGCAAGAAAAAGAAAGCTGGCAAGCAAGCCTCCTCAGCCAAAGCGGGTCGATAATCCACGGGCAAGCGGAACGTCGTTGTCCACCTGCCGCCTCCGCGGTCAGCTGGAAACGCTTACTTCTTTGCCGCTTTCGCTTTCTTGGCTGGCTGGGGTTTGGGTTCGCGCGGCGTCAGGAACCCATCGAGCTGTGCTTCATCGATTTGGCAAGGGGCGCCCGCTTCGGGAAGCTCAGCCTTGGCGGACCAGAGCACGCCGTTGACGACGAACCGACGCATGCCGGGCAAGGACCATGCCGAATGCGCGTCGAGACCCGTGAAAGAAAACGAGCGGCCGCCGTCGGGCCGTTCGTAGGCCCAGGCCACGATATCATCGTCCAGGCCGGCTCGACTCCCGGCGTATTCCTTGCCTGACCATAGCAGCGGTGTCACTCCCTTCATCGCGTCGACAAATTGAATTTTGTTCAACCAACCATCCTGGATCTTCCACGGCTCAACCCCACGCGTCGTTGGGTGCTGGGGAAAATCGACATGAACGCTTGGCCAATGCCCACGGCCCGACTTGCCCTGGGCGTAAATCCCCCCCAGCCAAGCTTTTCCTAAGGCCTCTGCCTCGACGGGAAAATCCACAGCTTGGTGGATCATCACCAGCCCCACGCCCCGGCTCACGAGTTCCTCTATCTTTCGTCGCCGCGGTTCGTCAGCCAGGAACGCTTGCTTGCCACCGCCATCGGTATAGAACACGACGCTGTCAACCTGCTCAAAGATCGTTTCGTCGGTCGGCCAGCCTTCGTCGATCCATTGGGTCTCGACCCCCGCCGTCTGCTTCAGCAGTTGCTCCAGGCAACGAACGCCGCCTCGATAATCGTGATGGCCCAGCGTATCGACCTTGGCCGTCTCGCCAGCAACCAGCAAGATCCGTCGTCCCGCAGGCTCGGCGAGCGAGGTGGCACACGCCAAGAACCAGCCGAGGCAAACCAGTCCACCATTCCATAGCAACTTCATCGCGATCAGCCTCCCGAGCCGTAACGGTAAAGATATCAAATACCTGTCTCGGCATCATAGCGACTGGTAGACGCAGAGCCTACCGTGGCTAAGCGACGATCGTTGAAATCGCAACGAAATTCTCGCGTCGCATGCCCCTGGTCCCGACGGCCTTGGCAACCGACGTGGCGTTTGCCGTAGGGCTGGACCATGAACCCGCTTCGTCAAGGATCGGCTCCTCGTCGGGATGACTTCCAAGGCCGACCCGGGTAAGCTAGACGGCTCCTTTCCTCACCTCACCCCTCCTGGAGATGTCCCCATGTTCCATCGCCCATCGACCCGACGACGGTTCCTTCAAGCGACCGGGGCAGCCGCGACTACCGGACTGGCCGCCCGTCTGGTCCGTCCCGCCTATGCAGCCCAACCCGAGATCCGGGTGGCTTTCATCGGGGTCGGAGGCCGCGGTGGCCGCAATCTCAAGACCATCGCTGAAGATCCCGGCGTGAAAGTCGTGGCTTTGTGCGATGTCAATCAACGCCATTTGGATACGGCTCATCAACAATTTCCCGGCGCTAAAGGGTATCGCGATTTCCGGCAAATGTACCACGATGCCTCGGACTTCGATGCGGTCGTGGTCAGTACCGCCGAGCATACCCATGCCTATGCGACCCTGCCAGCGCTGCGTTTGGGCAAGCACGTTTACTGCGAGAAGCCTTTGACGCATAACGTGGTCGAAGCGCGTTTGATTACCGAGGAGGCCAAGAAGGCTGGGGTCGTGACCCAAATGGGAACGCAGATGCACGCCACCGAGAACTATCATCGCGTGGTGGAGTTGGTACAAAGCGGGTCCATCGGTCCCGTCCGCGAGGTTCACGTTTGGGTTTCTCGGGCGTGGGGCTTACAGAGCGAAGAGCAGGCCAAGGCGAACAAAGATGTCATTTACGTCACCGAGCGTCCCAAGGAAGCGATGGACCCGCCGCCAGAACTGGACTGGGATCTCTGGTTGGGGCCGGCTGCTTGGCGTCCGTACCACGAGGTCTATTTTCCTGGGCCAAAATGGTACCGCTGGTGGGATTTCGGCAACGGGACGATGTCCGATCTAGGAAGCCACTGGAACGATTTGCCGTTCTGGGCCCTCAAGCTCGATGCACCGCTGAGCATCGAAGGGATCGGCGAGCCAGCGCATCCGGAAATCGCCCCGGCCTCGATGACGGCTGTCTACGAATACGGGCCGCGCGGCGACCTGCCTGCCTGCAAGCTTACCTGGTATCAAGGGACGCATCAGCCGGCCTTGCTACGCGAGGGCAAAATACCCGAGTTCAAAAGCGGTGTATTGTTTGTCGGGGACGACGGCATGCTGCTGGCCGATTACCAGCGGCATTTGTTGCTGCCCGAAGACAAGTACCGAGACTTCGTGAAACCAGCCCCCTTCATCCCCGATTCGCCTGGTCATCACGAGGAATGGTTGCAAGCGATTAGAACCGGCGGCCAGACCGGTAGCCCCTTCAGTTACGCCGGTCCGTTGACCGAAGCTAACCATCTTGGCAACGTGGCCTTCCGCGCCGGTAAGAAGATCCTCTGGGATAGCAAGAACCTTCGGATCACCAACGACGAGGCAACCAACCGTTTCCTCACGCGGACTCCGCGCGAAGGCTGGCACCTCTAGAGCCTGTTGCCTAAGTACTGGTGCCGCTTGAAAATGGTCCAGCCGCGGCCATGCCTTTCGTCTTCGCACGTTGCGAAAGAGTGAGAGTGACCAGACCCGATCGACTGCGGCGTGGTGGTCGAGGTTCACCGCCCATGGCCGCAGTTCGCCGCCCTACCGCGGACCATTCACGGGGGAGCTAGCCATCCGGTGCGATCGCAGTGAACAAAATTTGCCAACCGCTGAGGATCCATGCTAGATTGCGTCACTCCGTCGAGTATGTTCTCTCCAAGGCGATTGAAAAGGGTAATCCATGATGACCAGCCAACGACTGTCTGCGAAAAATATCGACCAAGGCTTACTGGACCTCTACGACGATTATGCCCACGGCTGCATCACTCGCCGTGACTATCTACAACGATTAGCTACCTATGCTGTCGGTGGGGTGACGGTCGAGGCGTTGTTGCAGCAACTCTCCCCTAACTACAGTTGGGCGCAGCAGGTCGCTCCCGACGACCCGCGGATCGAGACGGAAGTGATTGCTTATGCTTCTCCCAAAGGTGGCAAGCAGATCAAGGGGTTGTTGGCACGCCCGGCCAAGACCGAGGCTCGCTTGCCGACAGTGCTGGTGATTCATGAGAACCGGGGGCTCAATCCGTATATCGAGGATGTCGTGCGGCGATTGGCCGTCGCCGGCTTCATCGCCTTGGGACCGGATGCGCTAACTCCGCTCGGCGGCTATCCCGGCAATGATGACGAAGGGCGGGCGATGCAGGCCAAACGCAATCCCGAGGAAATGATTCAGGATTTCATGGCGGCGGCGGTTCTTCTGAAAAATCATCCCCGTGGGAATGGGAAGGTTGGGGTGGTCGGTTTCTGTTTTGGCGGTGGTATGACGAATACCCTCGCCGTGCGTTTGCCGGAGATCGTCGATGCGGCCGTTCCATTCTATGGGTCCCAGCCAGCTACCGCCGACATCCCCAAGATCAAAGCGCCCCTGCTCATCCACTATGCCGAGTTCGACACGCGGATCAATGCCGGCTGGCCAGCTTACGAGCAAGGCCTGAAGGCGAATCATATTGCCTACACTGCTCATATCTATCCCAAGGCGAATCATGGGTTCCACAACGACACGACACCGCGCTACGATAAGGCTGCGGCCGAGTTGGCTTGGGAACGCACCCTGGCTTTCTTTCGCCAGTACCTGGCATAGCCCGGAGTTCGAGGTCGGCCGCGGGCTTCGTGAGGTGGTGCTTGCGCGGTACTCGAAGGGAAGGAGAGGGGTTGGATGATGGCCTCGCAGGCGTCGTCGGAATACGCAGGATGGCGGCAGCAGGCATCCCCCCTTCAGGGCCAAAGCGGTCCCTGGAAACGCGCTACGAGCACCCATTGGTTGTCTTTTTCCAAGCGGTACAGTTCCCGGCGATCGATATCGATTAGGCACTCGCGGAGGTAGCGTTGGAGTTCAGAAGAGACGACCCGTCGCGAGCCTTGGTCGGGATAAAAGCGCAACGTTCCATCCGCAGCGGTCAACTTCTTCCAGGCTTCGCCGTTATAAGGGAGTTGCGGATGGTTGATTACTGGTTGATCGAACAACCACCAGGGATAACGGCAGTAGGTTTTGGGTAACCAGGCCGGCCGCAGCCCCTGCCGCTCGGCCGCCGATGCATTATTGAAGGTGTAATCCAAACAAACATCGTCGACGACCCCAGGAAAGCGGCGGATGGTCTCTTGCCACCGCTGGAGGAGGTGCAGTGTCATCGGGGTCGGCCGCCAAAATTGGACCGCCCCGCTGCAGATCAGTTGGGAATCCGAGTGCCACTCGGTCGCCACCCCGAACGCGTAGAGATTTCGACTTTCCGCCTGCAGTTTGCGTCGTTCTTCCAATGGGACCGGCAACCAGCCATCGGTCACCTCCAGCATCGCCCAATTGAGGATCGCGAAGTCGACGGCATCGCGCTCCAGTTCGTCGAAAAGGATCGGCCCTTGCTCGACGACAAGATCGCAATCGAGGTACACCAGGGGCCGCTTGAGGCTGGTCAGCAACTTTGCGATCAAGGCCGGCTTGGAATAGCGAAGCTCTTGGCTCCCCGACGGGGTCACCGAGCAATGAATGGCGGGGATGAGGAAGAGTGCGTGTGGCAAACCATGCTTTGCCAAGGATTGACGCAGCCGCTCGGCCTTTTCCCGGTAGGACTCGGTATAGACACTCACATACAGGAGCGGCGTAGGGTCTTCTGGGATGTAGCCCATGTCGGCAATCATGGCATAGCAGCGCGGCGAAGTCGCTTTCCGAGGGAGGTCGTGCGGCCGCGGCGGCGATCCTACGATGGAACCACTTGTCTAGCCAACCGGTGACACTCGGTCGAGACCGCGGTGAAGTTCGCTCAGCACCTCACCGCTGGCGCGGTGCGGCCAGGGTATCAGATGGTCAAGGCCCCTGTCCAGGCGGAAGCTATCCTAAAACCTGGTACCAAGGCAGCTGGGCTGGATTCGAAGGTGAGGGATTACGCGGGGCATCCCCTGGTCTACGCGCCGACTATCCGCGGGGTAGCTGGCAGCGTAGACAGCGTTTTCTCATCAAGCGATGCGCGATGGCAAGGTTTGATGACTCAAACCCGCCAGGAGATTTTGTACAGAAAGTTCAGCCATCTTCCGTCTTGTTTGAACAGTGGCACTCCCCAGGTGAGGTGTGATCGTTACCCGATCCATCGTCAGCAGCGGGTGGTCGCGCGGCAACGGTTCGGGGTCGGTGACATCCAAGGCGGCGGCAAAGATTTGCCCGGCCTGCATCGCCTCGGTCAGGGCATCCGTGTCGACGACGCCACCGCGAGCAATGTTGACCAAAGTCGCCGTAGGCTTCATCTGGGCCAGTTCGCGACGTCCGATCAGTTGGTAGGTATCCGGCGTCAGCGGCATCATCAGGACCACGAAATCGCTCTGCTGCAGCAACCCCTCGAAAGTTGTGTAGGTAGCTGGGCAGTCGGCTGGGAGATCCTTTCGGGGATGGCGATTGTGATACAGCACCTTCATATCGAACCCTCGCGCTCGCTTGGCGATCTCCAACCCGATTTTCCCCATCCCGATGATCCCCAGCGTTGATCCATGCACGTCTCGGCCGTGCCGGTCGTTGATCCCAAAAGCCGTTGTTTGCGGATCCCGGGCATAGCGTTCCCCTTCGGTCAATCGCCGCGCGGCCGCTAGCAGGAGGGCGAAGGTCATGTCCGCTACTGCCCCATTGAGTACATCCGGGGTATTGCCGACCGGAATCCGCCGCTGCCTGGCAGCTTCCAGATCGATATGGTCCACCCCTACCCCGTGGTTGGAAATCACCCGCAGTTGCCCGCAGGCGTCCATCAGCTCAGCGGTCACAGATCGATGACCGTAGCAATAGATCCCTTGGATATCTTCCGAGGGCTGCTCCCATGAGACCCATTCCACCTTG
>JBILTQ010000072.1:0-17739 GCA_044371435.1 Pirellulaceae bacterium
CTGCGGCCCGGAGGTCGGGAGCCGCAAAATCCCCAGCCCGCGGATATCCTCGATCGTCTTCTCGATCAATGTTTCGAAGGCTTCCGTACGAATGCTTTCACCGAAATGTGCTTGGGCAGCCAGTGGCCGGTAATGGAGTCGCCATACGTTGGCTACCGGATCTAGCACCAGTCTCGCTTGCAGGCTGAGCCATGAAGAATCGAGGAAGGTCAAGATCTGTCCTTTCGACAGCCGCGGTAGCAGGCGTTGATCTTCTTCATCGACCTTGAGACTCACCGATAACACCGGGCGGCGTAGATAGGGAGTACGCAGCGTGCTGGCACGCATCGCATCCGGGGAGGGAAGGTGTTGTTCGCCGCTGAGCACGAACTCACCAGCCACTATCTTTTCGCAACGCTCAGCCTTGCGATTGCGAAAAATCGCCTCCAGTTCATGCTGGTTGGAAGGCAGTCGCTCCAGATAGCGGGTATCCAAGGTGCGGTCGTAGACACTCGAATCGCTTTTCATTACCTGTGCAATGGCGGACTCTTCCTGGGCCCGCAACACCGGATCATAGGTCAAACTGGTCACTTCCGTCGGACCATCTTTCCCCCACACCCAAGCCCGCACCATCGGCAAGCCGATAAGCATCGCGACAGCCAAGACAAGCATTGCTCCGAGGGCAATAAGTTTCTGCATAGACAAGAACACGAGGCTGGTCCTGTAATCTTGGAGATTGAAGAATGGTGCAAGCCGACGAAGGCGGTGCGCTCGCCCCACCGCCAGGCCTCCGGGAGGGAGGCCCGGGCATCGGCACATCCTGAAGCCTACGCGGGAAACCCTTGGATGCGAGAAGCCTGCCGGCGTTCCTGTCCCGCGGTGCCCGATGGTTCCCTGTTAGTGTAATCGAGCCTACCCGACCGTCACCGGGGAAACCGCGATTTCATCGAATTTCCGGGGGATGACTGAGCTGGATATGCAGTTCCCGCAGTTGTTTGGCTTCGACCTGACCGGGAGCTTCGGTCATCAAATCCATGGCTCGCTGCGTCTTCGGGAAGGCGATCACGTCCCGGATGTTGTCCAAAGCCCCGAAGAGCATGACGATTCGATCGATCCCCAACGCGATGCCGCCGTGGGGTGGAGCCCCGAATTGCAAGGCCTCCAGCAGGAAGCCGAAACGATCCTTGGCTACCTCAGGCGTCATCCCCAACAACTCAAAAACCTGCTGCTGGATCCCGCTGTCATGAATGCGAATAGTCCCGCCCCCCGCTTCGTAACCGTTGATCACCAGGTCATAAGCCTGCGCTCGACAGCCGCGTGGGTCACTCGCCAGCTTCTCCAAGTCTTGGGGGCGGGGGGCGGTAAACGGATGGTGCATGGCTACCCACCGGTCCTCTTCCGCATCCCGCTCGAACATGGGGAACTCGACGATCCACGAAAAGTTCATCGACTTGGGATCGTAAAGCTTGAGTTCGGCTGCCAGGCGGCGTCGCAAGCCGTTCAGACCCTTGCAGGTTACCTCCCAGCTATCGGCCAGAATCAGCATCAAATCCCCGGGCTTGGCGACGAAGGCAGCCTTGATCTTCTCCAGCAAGGGAGGCTCGATATTCTTGCTGATGGGCGACCACAAGGACCCATCGGCTTCGCAGCGAAACCAGGCCAAACCTTTCGTGCCGAAATCGTTCTTGACGATGTCGGTCAATTCATCGAGGCGTTTGCGGGAGAACTCCTCCGCCCGTCCCTCCACCTTGATTCCACGGACATGGCCGCCACCATCGACCGCGCCGCGGAAAACGCGAAACTCCGTCTGCTGCGCGATTTCCGAAAGATCGACGATCTCCATCCCATATCGCAAGTCGGGCGCATCGTGCCCGAAGCGGCGCATCGCCTCGTCGTAGGTCATCCGTGGCAAAGGCAACTTCAACTCGATTCCCAAAATTTCCTTGGCCAACCGGGCCATCAACCCGTCGATGATTCCGATGATGTCGTTGCTATCGACAAAACTCATCTCGAGGTCGAGTTGGGTGAACTCCGGCTGCCGGTCGGCCCGCAGATCTTCGTCGCGAAAGCAACGGGCGACCTGAATGTAGCGATCGTAGCCAGCGACCATCAGGATTTGCTTGTAGAGCTGGGGAGATTGGGGCAAGGCAAAGAAGTGGTTGCGATGAACGCGGCTGGGCACCAGGTAATCGCGAGCCCCTTCCGGAGTGCTGCGGCCCAGGATCGGGGTTTCGACATCGATGAAATGATGCGCCGCGAAGTGATCGCGCATGGTCTTGATGATGCGGCTGCGAAGCACCAGGGTGTCTTGCATCGCCTTGCGACGTAGATCCAGGTAGCGGTACTTGAGCCGCGTCTCTTCTCCCGGCATCTCGCCGTGGTTCGGAAAGAACGGGGGGGTCTGGGAACGATTGAGCACTTCCAACTGCAAAGCCCGAATCTCGATCTCACCCGTTTCTAGCTTGGGATTGGTTTTGCCCTCCAAACGCGGCGAAACCTGGCCGACGATCTTCACCACATCTTCACCCCGCAGTCGCTTGGCCAACTCCAGGGTCGCTTCGCCGCTCTCGCGCTGGACCACAACCTGGGTGATTCCATAACGGTCGCGCAGGTCGAGAAAGATCGCGCCGCTGTGGTCGCGCAACGTGTCGACCCACCCGCACAATGTCACTTGCTGCCCGATATCAGACGCTCGTAACTCGCCACATGTGTGACTGCGCATCATAATGCTTCTTTTCATCCTCGATGGGTGGGGGGTCGAAAGGGAAAATCATACTTTCCCCACCCTTTTTCACCAACACGGGATTGCTGGCTACTCGCAAAAAGAAGGGGACAATCCTATACTTCAGCGATCGCGATCGTTGAATGTTTTCCTAATCAGGAGGTGACCGCCATGCGGCAAGGAATTCACGGACTTCGGATGGTTGGCTTGACCTTACTGGCGGGACTGTGGGGGCCGGTGGAACCAGTCCCGGCGGTGGATTTAGCCAAGGAAACTTCCTTGCGGCTGGTTCCCCAAGAAGCAGATTTCTTCGCTTCGGGTTTGCGACTGCGAGAGCAATGGGCAGGCTTTCTGGCTTCTCCTGTGGTGCAGGCCATGCGTCGAGTACCGGTTGTCGAGAAGGCGGTGCAGGAATGGAGCGCGCAGTGGGATGAGCGAGAGGGGCAGCTTGGCCAGGCCCGAGAGACGCTGGAAAACCCCAACGTCGGCGAGCTGCTGACCCTCGTCCAGACGATGTTTTCGGACGAGTTCTTCATTTTCGGCGATCAGCAATTCTCTGACCTGCTTTATGAGCTCACCGAATTGAATGACGACATGCTCGAGATCATGGCGGGGGGGGACGCTGCGGAGCTGAGCAACTATTTCTTGGAGATGCCCAAAGCCGAATTCGACGCCTTCCCTATCCCAACCCTGGTGGCTGGGTTCAAGGTCGACAACGACGATCTGGTCCAGATCAAGCTCGACCAGCTTGCCGGTATCATCCGCTTCGGTCTGGGGAATATCCCCTTGGCTCAAAGCTTGATCGAAGGCTTGGAGCGGGTGGAGGACCAGCGTGGGGTGCGGTTGGTCTGGACGGTTACTCCAGAGATGGTGCCGTGGACGGCGATCGCGCAATCCCAGGCCGATGAGCAAGTCGCAGCGATGCTGGAAAAGCTGCAGGATCTGGTTGATGGCCGACAGTTGGTAGTCACTATCGGGCAACTCGATGAGTACCTGGTGTTTGCCGTGAGTGAAGACTCTGAGGCGGTCACGGCTTTGGGGGAAGGCCCTTCCTTAGCAGCCCACCCGGCGCTGAAGCCAGTCGTCGATCGCTCCACCGAGCGGCTGACATCCATTAGCTTTGTCAGCGATCACTACGCGAAAGCCCAGTTCGACAATCAGCTCGATCGTTTCTTCTCGCGGCAACTCGGCCAACAATACTACCTGGTAGCGTCCGCGTCTGGCGAGATTCCTCCTGAGTTCCAAACGATTCCCGAGGATCTGGCTTGGATCGATGACCAGATCGGCGAGCATGTCCCGGAGTCAAAAGGCGTTACCAGCTTTTCATTCCTTACCGACAGCGGCAGTGAAATGTGGACTTATGGGCGCACGCAGGCGGTCCTCCTGGACCATCAGCAGAAGCTGGATGTACTGCAGCACACCGGCGGGAATCCGATGGGGTTGCTGGCTCTTCGCCTGCAGCACCATCCCGAGTACTTTGCCACCATGCGTCGCCTGGTCCGCAAGGTGAAGAGCTATCTGGATTTTATTCCGGGCCTGGATGTGGTCGACTCAGAAGATCAGGAGAAATGGCGGCTGTTCCTCGAAGATGGTTGGCCTTTCCTTGAAAGGCTGGCCGATCTATGGGAAGAGGAATTTCTCCCGGCGATGAAGGATGGCCAGCACGCTTGGGTGCTGGATGGCGGCGAGTTGCAAAGCCGACAGTGGTTCCAGGAAATGCCTCCCTCCTCCACCCCGCTCGCCTTGCCCGAAATGGCGACGATCACCGGAATCAGCGACCGTGAGCAGATGATTGAGGCCTTCCGTTCCTTCTTCGACATCTGCGATCAGATCGTCGACCAGGTACGAGAGCTGGAGCCTGAGACGATTCCGCAGGACTATTCGGTGCCGCGACCAGAGAGGGTCGACGCCAACGGCAGTGAGCGGTTCGCCTACCCTATCCCTGAGGATTTCCCGGTACCTAAGGAACTCGCCCCCCAGGTGATGTTGAGCGATGACTACTTGATCGCCAGCTATAGTGGCAAGCAGTTGGAAACGTTGGAGCGAAGCCAACCGCTGAAGATTGCCGACGGCGTGATCCAACTGCAGCAACCGCAAGGTTTTGTCGCTTATCTCGACCTCGGTCGGATCGCCGATTTCCTGCGTCCTTGGGTCGCGTATGCGATCGAGCAGCAAACGGGGACATTGGACGCCGAGTTGGTGGAAGCCGAGGAGAATGTTCCTGCTATCCGCGGTAGCGATGTGTTGGATATCTGGGGTGCCTTGGGCAAAGCAGGGCGAGTCACCTCTTCGATTTCCGCTGGACCCGGCGGAGGCAGTATCACCCGCACTGTCTTTGAAGAATAGAACCCAAACCGACATGACGATGACAAGCGATTCCGCCGCGCCCGGTGAACAGGCCGACGCACTGTTGCCATACGATTCCCTCCTGATCGTCTCGTTTGGTGGGCCCGAAGGGCCTGCCGATGTGATGCCGTTCCTGGAGAACGTGCTCCGCGGTAAAAATGTCCCTCGGGAGCGGATGCTGGAAGTTGCCGAACATTACCAGCATTTCGGCGGGGTCAGCCCGATCAACGGTCAATGCCGCGAGCTGATCGAAGCCTTGCGACAGGAACTGGACACGCACCAGATCAAGCTCCCGATCTTCTGGGGTAACCGTAACTGGCACCCGATGTTGGAGGATACGCTGCGCGAGATGGGGCAGCAGGGATACCGCCGTTCGCTGGCTTTTTTCACCTCGATGTTCAGCTGCTACAGTGGATGCCGACAGTACCGGGAGAATATCCAAGCGGCTCGGGAGAAGGTTGGAGGGTCGGCGCCGATGGTCGAGAAAGTCAGGATGGCCTTCAATCATCCTGACTTCATCGAGACGCAAGCCGAACTGTTGGCCAGCTCGTTACAAGCTATCCCGGTGGAGCAGCGGGCCAGCAGCCCGTTGTTGTTCTGTGCCCATAGCATTCCGATGAGTATGGCGGAAAACTCTCGCTACGAACTCCAGCTGCGGGAGGCCGGTCGCTTGATTGCCGAACAGGTAGGCCACCAGCGTTGGGAACTGGTCTTCCAAAGTCGCTCCGGTCCGCCGCAGCAACCGTGGCTGGAGCCCGATGTTTGCGATCGCATCGAGC
Source organism: Pirellulaceae bacterium (assembly GCA_044371435.1). Taxonomy (GTDB): domain Bacteria; phylum Planctomycetota; class Planctomycetia; order Pirellulales; family Pirellulaceae; genus JAIYDQ01. The sequence goes on from JBILTQ010000072.1 coordinate 5,827, forward strand.
AACTGGCGGCTGCCGAGTCCCTCACCGATGTCATCCTCCAGCCGATCGGCTTCGTTTCCGACCACATGGAAGTCCTCTATGACTTGGATGAGGAGGCAGCCCAGCTTTGCCAGGCCAAGCACATACGGCTGCACCGCGTGCCGACGATCGGCACCCATCCCCGGTTTATCTCGATGATCCGTAAGCTCATTCAAGAGCGAATGCAGCCCGATAGCCAACGTCCGGCGGTTGGTCGCTTGGGTCCAAGCCATGACATCTGCCCGGTGAACTGCTGCCTCTACCCGCAGACCGGTCGTCCGAGCCGGCCGCAACCAGCAGCCGGTTAGGTCCCCTCGCCTCCAAGAAATCCACGGGTTAGACGGGCTGGGTAGGCATTGCGGGACAGGGTAATTCAGGTACCATCCTGAAAATCTTCAGGTCGCGTCCGTGCGACCGATTGTTCCTTCTTCCCCAGGGTGCCCGACGGTATGGATCTTCACCAGCTGACCCGCGAATTACAGCAAAAAAACGATAGCAAGATTGTGATGCTGGTGGCCGATGGTTTGGGTGGGCTTCCGATGCAACCAGGTGGTCTTACCGAATTGGAAACCGCTCGAACCCCGAACTTGGATACGTTGGCAGCCCGCGGGGTCCAGGGGGCGAGCATTCCCGTCCTACCCGGGATCGCCCCGGGAAGCGGGCCCGGCCACCTGGGCCTTTTCGGTTACGATCCGTTGCAATACACCATCGGACGTGGGGCCTTGGAGGCCACCGGCATCGGGTTCCCGCTCCAGGACGGAGATGTCGCCATCCGCTGTAACTTCTGCACCCTCGATCCCACCGGGAACATCGTCGATCGCCGGGCTGGCCGGATCAGCAGCGAGGAGAGTGCTCCTTTGGCGATTTCTCTCCGCCAGATCAAGATTCCCGGCATCGAGATTTTTGTCGAACCCGTCAAGGAACACCGCTTCGTCGTCGTCCTCCGCGGGGCGAATTTGGGTGGTAATGTCGCCGATACCGACCCGCAACAAACCGGCGTCCCTCCGCTCGCCCCCGTCGGCTTGGATGCGGCCAGCCAACGGACGGCCGAAGTCGCCAAGGAATTTCTGGCCCAGGCAAAGAAGATTTTGCACGGCCATCCCAAGGCGAACTTCCACACCATGCGGGGTTTTGCCAGCAAGCCAAGCTTGCCATCCTACGAAGAGGTCTATGGCTTGAAGGCCGCCGCCATCGCCGTCTATCCCATGTACAAAGGCTTGGCGCGGTTGGTCGGCATGGACATCATCGGTCAAGCAACCAGCTACGGGCTTCGTGGAACGATTACGACTTCTTCTTCATCCATTTCAAGTATACCGACAGCACGGGCGAGGACGGGAATTTCTCCGGAAAGGTCCAGCGGATCGAGGAACTGGATAGTGTCTTACCTCATGTGATCGCACTCGAGCCAACGGTATTGATTGTTACCGGTGACCACAGCACCCCGTCCTTCCTCCAAAGCCACTCCTGGCATCCTGTGCCCACGTTGCTGGTCTCCAACTGTTGCCGCCCCGACCCACACAAGGCTTTCAACGAGACGACCTGCATCACGGGCGGGCTCGGGCATTTCCATGCCAAGCACTTGATGACCTTGGCCCTGGCCAACGCGGGTCGCTTGGGCAAATTCGGCGCTTAAAGAATCAGCGAAGCACCGTCGACGCTTCGTCGGGATCGCTGGAAGCCAAGTCCCCTTCGCTGGCGATGGCTTCCTGTTCGAAACTCTCCGACTCTTTCGCCTGCGGATCCAAGCGTCGTTTGACGAGCGATGTGCGTTGCCTTTCATCGAGCAGGCGTTTGTTGGCTCGTTCGGGATCAACCTGCGTCCAACTCTCGCGGAAATAAAGCGAGGCGATGCAGCGATTCAGGTTTTGATCGCGATCGTACCACCGCACATAGAAACGCTCGTCGGAATAGGATTGCGACGGGCGGCGATTGGCTGCCTCGCGATCCTCGACCAAACACCAGGCGCGGACATGATACTCTCGCTGCTCCTCGGACCACTCGTAGAAGATGACCTGGTCGTAAACGTGACGGCCGAGGCAATCATGGAAATGATTCAGCTCGATCAGATCGACCTGCTCGACCGCTTGGTGACTATCGCGTACCCCACCAACCGCCAAGGCAAAAAAAACTACCATCCATCCCGCGTTCATGCTTCAGACCCTCCACGCCTAAAGAAGCACCTTCACTCAACTCAACGCCCAGACGGCGGAGCCTCGTGAAGACCACGAGCGAATGATGGAGTCAGTCGTCGATCAGGGTCGGCTCGAATCCCGCAACGTAGCGAGTATTTGAGCGCGGGCCCGATGGCGAACTGCCAGCGGGAGAGGGTACCGCGTTACATCATGGCTCTTTTGCATACCGGTATTCACGAACTCTTCGGTTGCTGCGCACTGAGAAACAACGACGCACTATGGAGAGGAAGACAAACGGCGATCAGCGGTGGATGCCGCCGGTCGATCGATGCCAGGCTCCCAATTTCTAAAAATCGGCAGCCACTAGCAACCTTGATTTACCGAAGTTAAAAAATTTTCCAGAAAATTTTCTTCGCCCTACCACAGAAACTTGTCTCGCCAGCGGGATCTTGCCGATTAAGAAAACTCATAGTGCATCCGCTGGTTTGCGACGCGAGGTCGGCGAAGCAACGAGTAGGTTGTTGGCGAACACAGCCTGTTTTCTCGCCGAAGCCTCACGACGCGCGGTCGAGCGGAGGATGTCCGGTTTGAGTTTGCTGTCCGCCCTTTGGTTGTTGAAACGATCGTTCGACACTCGCATCGTACAAACCACCTTCCGAATGAAGGCGAGAAGGCATTGAACGGTCCCTAGATCCCGCCAAAGGTTCGACATCACAACCACTGCTGGCTATGGCTCGGCCGACCGCAGCAGCAAGGTCTGGAGGCCAAGGGGACGGAAAAGCAGATGCAAGCTATTTTCGCCAAGGGTACCGATCATGCGACGGGCAGCGAAAACGCGAAACCATTTCGATGAAAGGACGACGATGAAACCGAAAGATTTCCCGGTGAACCGCTGGAAGCGACTCTTGTCTCTTACCAAACTTGTTCCTCGGGTACCGTCCACCCGCATTCCAAGGCAAAACCGCGTCCACTGGTTGGGCTGCTGCCTGTTGTTGTGGTGGTGGGGGCCAACGAGCCTCGGGAACGAACCATTACCACCAGAAATCCACGGCGGAGGGGCAACCTACCGAATCCTACCTCGTCCACTACCAAAGCACATCGGTAAACACCTCCCCTATTCCACGACCAACCAGCCCATGGAAGCGTATCAGCTTCAATCGCGAGCTACGGCGCCCTACGCTTACGGCTGGTTTGGGGCTAGCCCTTCTCCCCACTGGAGTCGACACTTTGGCTATGGTCAAAAGTATACTCAGTGGACGCTTCGATAATCCCGAACCCGCCTCTTCCCCCTGGTCAGCCTAGGCATGCCACCTTCCGAAATCGCCCCCCCGCCCTTGGCGGCCACCCTTTTCTCCCTGGTGTTGCTTGGCATCCTTACACTTTCGCTGACGCTCTGGCTAAAAACCATTCGGCGATGGTGGCGAGGCGAAACGATCCTGCCCACCCAGGAATCGCCAGCCTTGCAGCCTTGGGGCGGTATCGACTTGCTCTTTGCTTTCCTGACCTGGATCGGCTTGCAGTATCTGGCAGTACAGCTGAGTGGACCATTCGGCTTGAATCCGATAACTGATGGCGAGGGGAGGCTCACTATCCAGGGCATGACTTGGATTCAACTGTTCTCCTGCTACTTGCTCATCGTCACCACCGCCTTCATCGCCCTGCGTTGCCGCATTCCAGTCGATGCCATCGGTTGGTCGCTAGCTCACTGGAAACACGACATCCGTCTGGGGCTGAAAACTTACCTGATGTTGACGCCGGTCATTTATCTGGTGATGTTTCTAGCCACCGCTGTGAGCAAGGTTCCCTACGAACACCCGCTGTTCGATGAAACCCGCAAAGACATCGGCTTCCTGGTACCGGCCTTCATGCTGGCGGTGCTGGCGGCCCCCTTTTTCGAAGAGTTTGTCTTCCGCGTCCTTCTCCAAGGCTTTCTCGAATCGATAGCCGCCGGCGGCCTGCACGGGCGAAACCTGTGGCTCGGCCGAGCGGCATCCTCGCTAGCCGAGTTCGCCCCATCCGCAGAAGATCAACGCAGTCAAGTTCGGCGGGAGGCAGCCACGACCGTAGCCATCACCAGCGTCGACTTCCCGGTACCGCATCCTGAAGCCGCGTCGTTCGCCCGCGCCGAGGCAGGGGAGGAACCGCTGCCACCATCGTCGCAGACTGCGCCTCAAGCCTGGTGGCCAGTCGTTGTTTCCGGGCTGGTCTTCGGCCTTTTCCACTACTCCTATGGCATCAGCTGGATCCCGCTGAGCATTCTCGGCATCGCCCTCGGTTGGCTCTATCGAATCACCCATCGCATTTGGCCTGGCTTGATCGTCCACTTCTGCCTCAACGCCGTCTCGATGTCGATGTTTGCCATCCACGTCATCTACAAATTGCCGATCAGTCACTGAAGCAACGTGGTTTTAGGCCGCTTCCAGCAGTTCGATCAGCGAGCGGATCATGGTCCCGCTGGCCCCGGCATCAGCCCAAGGTTTCGGCGCATCGAGGAAAGCCGGCCCAGCGATATCGAGATGGATCCAAGGGATGTCGCCGACGAATTCTTCAAGGAACTTGGCGGCGGTGATGGCTCCTCCCCAACGGCCTTCCCCCACGTTCTTGATATCCGCCACCTTGCCGGCGATCTGCTCGCGAAAGAAATCGTACATCGGCAATGGCCAGGCATATTCGCCAGCCCGCTGCGCGGCCGACAGCAATTCATCCTGCCATGACTCGCGGTTGCTCATCACGCCGGTAACATCGTTGCCCAGGGCCACTACACACGCCCCGGTCAGCGTCGCGAAGTCGATAATCTGCGATGGCTGGTAGCCTCGAGCCACATCGAGGACGTCGGCGAGCACCAAGCGCCCTTCGGCATCGGTATTATGAATTTCGATGGTCTTACCGCTGCGCGAAGTAAGGACGTCCCCTAACTTGAAAGCATCTCCGGAAATCAGATTCTCCACCAAGCCGACCAAACCGACGATAGGCCGCGGCAGTTTCAACCGGACAGCGGCCTGCATGATCCCCAAGACCGTCGCCGCTCCGGACATGTCGCACTTCATCGTCAACATTCCCTCAGTCGGCTTGATGGAATAACCGCCCGAGTCGAAGGTCACTCCTTTCCCTACCAAGGCGATCGGCGGCTGGCTGGCATCGGTACCGGCATAGCGGAGGATGCATAGCCGCGGCGGTTTGACCGATCCCCGGGCAACCGCTAACAACGCCTCGCATTTCTCCTCGGTGAGTTTCTTTTCATCCCAAACCTCGACAGAAAATCCTAACTCTTGCCCAAGTTGCAAGGCAGCCCGAGCGAAGGTTTCAGGATACATATAATTCGGGGGAAGATTGATCCACGACCGGGTAGCATTGATACTCTGCCCTAAAATTTCCCCGCGTCGCAACGACTCCTGGTCGATGCCCGACCAGAAGACCGCCGCCGGCGGATAGAGACTGGGCTCCTTGCGAAAAATATCCTGCCCGACAGCTCCGGTCAAACTCCCGACGACAGCTGACTGCATCCACCGCGCATCACCGGCGAAACCGCCATAGGCGACCCGCTGGCGATACTTGGAACCAGCAATATGCTTGGCAGCCGTAGCGGCGGCTCGGAAAGCTCCCCCTGCCTGACGCTTGTCGGCTTCGCCTAACCCTACCACCACCAAGGAGCGAACCTTCAAGCCCGGCGGCAACAGCAAACTAGTCAGCTTGTTGGACTTGGTCGAGAGTTCATCCATCGACAGCAATTTGCCCAGCAAGCCGCCGGTCGCCTGATCGATCTCGATTACCGCCGGGGAACGAGACCAATCATCGCCCATCCCAAGCACCATCGCATCCCCTTCGAAGAGGGCCAGCGGAGATGTCCAAAGCTGGGTGGTAATGGTCGGAAGAGGTGGCCAAGATGGATGATCCATGACAAGCCTAGCGCAAGCGAACGAAAGAACGATGAATGACTAATGACCGATCTGGGAAACCAAACCATCCGCGTGGTAGATTTTCCGCAAAGCTTCGAGCACTCCGGCAATATGCACCACCACCGCCCGCGAAAGCTTGTCGGAGTAATAAAAATCGGCTGTCAAGCTTTGGATATTTCCATCGAAGATGATCCCGACCAGCGCCCCTTGGCGATCGACCACCGGACTACCGCTATTGCCGCCGATGATATCGGCGGTACAGACGAAATTGAACGGGGTCTCGGCAGCCACCTGCGATCGCGCCTGATGCCAACTGGCCGGTAGTGCCCAGGGTTTCTGGGCTTGATGGCTCTCCTCATGTGTAAAGGCTCCACCCAACGTGGTGCGGGATGGAATATTTTCGCCGTCGATTTCATAACCGCGCACCGTTCCATAAGCCAGCCGCAAGCTGAAGGTTGCGTCGGGATAGACACTGCTCCCTTGAATCGCGAATTGGGCCTGGTTGATCTTGGCGTAAGCCTGCCGCTCGATCTCCTCCAACTCATCCTGCAGGGCATCGAGACGCCGATATTCGGCCTCCATCGTTCGGGCCAACTCGATCAACGGATCGGACGAACTCTCGATGGCAGCCCGCCCACCAGCCGCCAAGGCTCGGCGGGCGGCCACATCGATCAACTGCGTCTTGGCCAAAATCCGGCTAGCTCTTTCCCGCGGCCCCATTCCCTGCAGGATGGCCACCGACAAAGGATGCTCGCCACCGCGATCTTCGAGGAATCGGGAGAATTCATCGGCCAATTCGACCCGCTCGAGGTCGGAATAAATCGGCGCTGGCGAGTAGAGTTCCTGAAGCAGTGATTCGCGATTGCTGTCGCGAAACTCCCGCAACCGCTCCGGACTAGGCTTCTGATCCTCTGCCGCCATCAAAACCAAAGTCTGAGCCACCCCGTACAATCGCGTCCGGAAGCTCGCCCATTGTGTCAAGCTGGACTGCCGGCGTTGCTGCAACTCCTCGACACTCTTCCAGGCATCGCTCAACATCGCCAATTTGGGGTCTGACTGCAACCGCTCCAGCAGCTGCTGTTCAGCCTGACGCTTGGCGGTCAGGAAACTCGGCTCCTGCAGCCCTTGCAGCATCCCGGTGTAGGCCTTCCGCGAATTCTGGACCCCGAATAGATCGTCGCGGGAACGGCGCTCGGCTTCCGGACCGAACAAACCATACTGCTGTAGCAGATTCTCTTTGCGTCGCAGCAGATTCAACGCACGAGGCATGGCCTGGTCGCGCTGGAACGCCAGAGCCGCCGCCGTGTAGATACGACGCGTACGACCGGGATTGCCAGCCACAAAAATTAAATCGCCATCCGTGGCACCAAGCGGATCCGTCCTTAAGAAGGTAGAGATCTTAGCAGGTTCGCCGTTCTCGTAAACACGAAACAGGGTGACGTCGAGACAATAACGCGGATACTCAAAATTGTCGGCGTCACCACCGAAAAAAGCCGCATCCGCCTCCGGCGCCCAAACCAAGCGAACATCGGTAAACTTTTTATAGCGGTAAAGATGATACCGACCACCACCATACAGCGTTACCACATCGGAACGCAAACCTGTCGTATCCAAGGAAGCCTTCTCAATTTCGGCCATCTTGGCTTGACGGGCCTTGGCCGCCTGCGCAGGATCCATTCCCGAATCGACAGCGCCGTCGATCGCCTCGGTGACGTCTTCGATGGACACCAGTTGATTCAATTCGAGATCAGGGGCTTGCAATTCATCGGCGAAACTCGCCGCCAAAAACCCATCCCGGTAATAGTTGTGCTCGGCAGTCGATAACTTATGGAGGGTCTCCGCCGCCACATGATGGTTGGTCAACACCAGCCCGTTGGAGGAGACGAAGGAGGCCGAGCCACCTGAATTGAAACGCACGGCGGACAGCATCAGATGCTGGGCCCATTCGGGAGTGACCTTGAAACCGTATTTCTCTACCAATTGCTTCGCCGGCAGTTGGTTGAACAACCACATCCCTTCATCGGCTCGACCGCTGAGCGGCAAGCCGAGCAAGCCCAAAAAAATCCAGCCCCTCCAAGCGATCGCTCCCTGCCAACTACGCGGCAAAACGCTTCGATTCTCGTAAGCAAGCATACGGTGGTTCCTTTGCGTTAGGGGAGATGACTAATACTCGTTTTCCGGCGTCCCACTCGGCTCAGCCGACTCAGCCACCGCCGATTTGGCGACCGTGCGAATCCGCCGCTCGTCCACCTCCCGCTGCAACATCGCCATCACTTCGGCAATGGGTTTGGCGCCGAGATCCCCGTCCAGCCGATCGCGGAGCGCGATCGACCGGCTCTCGGCTTCCTTAGGACCGACGACCGCCATGTACGGGATCAACTCCAACTGGGCATCGCGAATCTTCGCCTGGACCTTCGCATCCCGCTGATCGGTAGCCACCCGGAAACCGGCCTCGGTGAAGAGGCGCTCGATCTCCAAAGCATACTCGTTGGTCTTTTCGCTCAACGGACAGATCCTGATCTGTTCGGGAGCCAACCACAAGGGGAAGGCCCCGGCAAAGTGTTCAATCAACATCCCCACGAAGCGTTCCATCGAGCCAAAAGGTGCGCGATGGATCATCACCGGCCGATGCGGCTTATTATCTGGACCGATATACTCCAGCTGAAAGCGTTCCGGCAAATTGTAGTCGAGCTGCACCGTCCCCAGCTGCCATTGCCGGCCGATGCAGTCTCGCACCATGAAGTCGGCCTTCGGTCCATAGAAGGCAGCTTCCCCCTCGGCCGCAGAAAAGTTCAGCCCCGATTCTTCGAGCACTCGTCGCAAGGCCGCTTCGGCTTTACACCAGTTCTCTTCCGAGCCGACATACTTATCGCTCTTGGGATCGCGCAGTGAGAGTTGGACGCGATAGTCATCCAAACCGACGCTGTTCAAGACGAATCGAGTCAGGTCGATCGTCTTGCGAAATTCTTCCTCGACCTGGTCGCTGGTGCAGAACAGGTGGGCATCATCCTGCGTCAACCCGCGCACCCGCAACATCCCGTTGAGTTCGCCCGTCTGCTCAAAACGATAAACGCTGCCGAACTCGAACAATCGCAGAGGAAGCTGCTTGTAGGAACGCGGCATCGACTTGAAGATCATCGCATGATGCGGGCAATTCATCGGCTTGACCAGATAGCGTTCGTGCTGGCGTTGCCATTGCTGCAAGAAGGCGATTCGTTCGGCCGCGGTTCCCTGGCGCGGGTACCCCTTGAGATCGCAACCAAAAATCTCGGCCGCTTGCATCAAGGCTGTTTCGTGGGATTCCGCCAAGCCAGCCTCGCTGGACAACCGCTGCGCCCAACCGTCTACCAGCGAACCGGCGTCATGGACGAACAAAGGCGGGAACTGGCTATCGCGATAGTAAGGGAAGTGGCCGCTGGTCTCGTACAATTCGACCCGCCCCAGGTGTGGGCTATACACCGGTTGGTAACCGCGTTTGAGCAACTCCGAGCGGAGGAAGTCCTCCAACAAGCCTCGGATCCTCGCCCCCTTCGGCAACCACAAACACAACCCTTGGCCGACCTCGGGACTGATCTGGAACAATCCCAATTTCTTGCCCAAAACCCGGTGGTCACGGCGTTTGGCTTCCTCGATCTGGTCGAGGTAAGCCTGCATGTCTTTGGCCTGAAACCAGGCCGTCCCGTAGACCCGCTGCAATTGCTTGCCCGAAGCATCCCCTTTCCAGTAAGCCCCAGCCACACTCATGATCTTAAAGGCTTTGATCCGCCCCGCATCGGGAATATGCGGGCCACGACAGAGATCGACGAATTCGCCTTGGCGATAGAAACCAAGCGACTCATGATCCTTCAGCCCCGTCTGGATGTGCTCGACCTTCAACGTTTGCTTGAGGTCTTGGCAGAGCTTGATCGCTTCGTCGCGCGCCAAGGAAAACTGCTCGAATGGCTCCCCTTTTTCAACGATATCCGCCATTTCGGCTTCGATGGCCGCAAAGTCTTCTTCATTGAGCTTATGGTTTAATTCGAAGTCGTAATAATAACCGCCGGCGATCGTCGGACCAAAAGCCAGCGAAACCCCGGGGTATAAGCGCATGATCGCCCGAGCCATGACGTGAGCGCACGAGTGCCGCAACACTCCCAAGGCCTCGGGATCGCGGTCGGTAAGGAGCTTCAAGGGGATGGGGCCGTTGCCGGCAAATTCGAGCAGCGGCTTGTGGGCGTCGACGACCTTATCGCCAACCTGGGCGGCGATCACCGCTTTGGCCAACCGCGACCCGATCTTTTCGGCGACCGTCAGGGGAGTCGCATGGTCGGGGTGAGAAACGACCGTTCCATCCGGAAGAAGCACATCGATCATCGATTCAATCCTTCAGCTCACAGGAAGATCTCTCGCCGTCACAAAGGGCAAGTCTGCGTCAATCGTCTTCGCCTCAACGCAAATTGACAAGTAGGGGAGGCAAATTCGGCCGCTCAAGCCAGCAGAATCGTCATAGCCGTTGCTTAGCCAGCCAATCGGGATAACGCCGTGGATTTCCGATTTTTTCACTCAAATAGATAGCGGTTGGCGTCGATACCGTAACCCGGCGCGGTCGCTCTCAGCCGTGACCCTTCCCCCTCACCTTCTCTGCGTCAACACCATGAGTCCACGCCCATCGTTCGCGGTCGGTTCATTCCCGGACGCCGCTTCCTCCACTCCTTTGCTGCATCGGGTCGACCGAGCCCTCCAACGCAGTCCCCATCTGGTGGGTCGCAATCTCGTGCTGGAAACCCGCGATGGGGCCGTGCTGCTGCGAGGAACGGTCGATTCCTACTTTGAAAAGCAGATGGCCCAGGAAGCCCTCCGCTCGGTCGAGGGGATCACCGAAATCCTCAACCAACTCGAAGTGGCCTACGCGACGATCTAGAACTCGCCGGGTCATCCCTGCCTTCGCTCGGCAGCCCGAGTGGCAGCGATGCGCTAGATCATGTAGTAAAAATCCTCGCCGTCGGCGGCCGAGATATTTTTTTGCGAACAGAGCTCGCAGCGCTGTGGCCCGAGCAAGGTATAAATGTACCGCACCGCATCGATGGTGCTCGACCAGATCTCGCGGGACTCGAGAAACACCCGCTGCTCGCCGAGCTTATCGACGATCCCGACGTTGGCCAACGACTGGCGCATCGCCTCGTGTACGCCGCTCAAGACCACCACGATCGCGCGTCGATGCATGGTATCGATAAAACGATCGAAGATCTTCAAGCAGACCGCATCGGGATTGCGGGCCCGCTTCAGCCGAATCAGGATCACCCGCGTCTCGGCCGTCAGTTGCGACTGAATGTGTTCGAAGGCATCCTCAAGTTCGTTGGAGGAACCGAAAAACAACTCCCCTTCGAAGTTGTAGATGCGATACAAACTGCAGGTCCGATCCTCGGGACGGACTTCGCGCACGATGCGGTTGGTACCAACCGTCAACTCGCTGACGTAGAGCTTAGCCGCTCGCGGCACATACATCAGGAAGGAAAGCATAACCCCGATCAGAATACAGAACTCGATCGAGATAAAAATCGCCGCCAAGGCAGTAGCGATCACGATGATGGCGTCAAAGCGGGTAGCTTTGAGATGGAAGAGCAAGCTGCGGTAGTCGATCATCCGGGTGGCGGTCAACAACAGGACCCCGGCCAAAGCAGCTTTGGGGATATAGCCGGCCAGCGGAGCGAAAAAAAGTACCGTCAAGCCGACCATGACCGCTGAAATAATCGCCGCCCACTGCGTCGCCGCTCCCGCTTGATGATTGATGTACGAACGGGTCAACGACCCCGATCCCGGGATGCACTGGAAGAAACTGCCGCAGAAATTGGCGACCCCTTCGCTGAGGCACTGCTGGTTCATGTCCA
>JBILTQ010000588.1:0-5409 GCA_044371435.1 Pirellulaceae bacterium
GCAATCTACTCTTGCACCATATCGAAAACATCTGGGCATCATACCAGTTCACTGGTATCACTGGACAGCGCGGTTCTCGGCTATATCGTTCGTAGTCGTCTTGATAATGCACTTGATGGTTTCGATCGAAAAGCTTGTACAGCCGACGAGTGATCGGATACTTCGACACCCTGTACGGTCCAAGTGGATAGTTGAGGATCCTGGGTGGATTGTCCTTTTCTTCAGGGTGCCCAACGGCCACGTTCCAACTACCATCGCTCAGCGGTCCTATCGGCACGAATATCAAATCCTCTCGGAGAATCTGCCCTGATCCAGGTGCACGTTGCAAGCTATCGAATTCACCAAGAAAACGGTCTCTTATCTTTCTCGCAAGATTCGAAACCTCCAGGGGCATGCCGCTTTCCTGTGGTGGCGTTATCCATTCCTCCAAACGCGGCCAAGCGTACCACATCAATTGAGTCGGACGTGGATTGGTCGTCGGTTGCTCAAAGATGGCCTCGGTCAATCGCAGCCAACGCTTGTACCTTTCTCTCGCCGGTCCGGCTACTTGGGCCCCCACAGGCATGCTGGAGATGAATTCCCAGACCTGATTGTCGTCTGGAACCTGCGGCCTCGCGGGAATTCGCTTGATCAATTGTTCAATTTCTTGCTCACTGCTGTAGCGAACCATCCAAAGGGCCGCGAAAAAATCGCGCAAGGTATTATCACGCCACACAACCTTGGAATCGAACTGCTGATAGAATCGAAACTCGATAGCCCCAGAGTTGAGTTTCGCAATCCAATCCCGACGCTCATCAAGTTGCGTGGATGATTCGGATTGCCATCTGACAATCGTTCGAAGTCGGATTAGTAGATCGTCGGCGATCTGGCTGTAAGGTACTTCCCGTTTATTCTCCAGGAACATCGTGATGGCCAACGCGCAAGCGTATTCGATGTAGGTATCGGGAGGAATACCGGCGACCTGGGCATTGCTACCAATTTTCTTCTTTTTGAGCACATCCTCCTCGAGGGTCTCATGCAAGGACTCCCAGTAGACATCGCAGAGGTTGTTGATGCGATGAAAACTCTCGTCGGGAAGCGTCCTGAGAACCTCGATGGCTCGCGGCGTGAGCTTGAGCTCTCCTGCCAGGGAAAATACTTGTTCCGCTCTTTTGGAACCGAGCGAGCGGCAGATCTGGTCTCGATCGAACATACCTACGCAGCAGAACGTCCAATCCGATACATCTTGGTCTCGGCGACTGTCCGATGTTTTGAATAGCGTATTCCAATACGATTCAGCGATCGCATAAGGCCGCCCTGCGACGATGCAGTGCAAGCGGGGATAGTTGTCTAGGAACTTACGGAGCGCCGCTGCACGGGTTTCTCCCGTTTTCGAATCATGCTCATCGAGTCCATCCACAATGATCGTTGCTTTTCCAGCATCGATTTTGGACTTGATCAGTAAGTTCACTGCTTCTTTCCAACTTAACGAACGACTCGATCTTTCGGGACTATTGAGTAACTTTTCAAACTGTTCGTAGAACGGCTCGCTTGTCGCATCCAGATGGCCCAAACCCCAAAAACCTTCTGCGTTTGTAGGAAGGTTCTCAAAGTGGTAATAGATGACCAAATGGTCCGGTAGATTGGCACGTAGATATCTAGCTTGCTGTACCGCGATCGTTTTTCCAATGCCCGCAGATGAAGTGATACATAGGCGGTAAGGTTTGGATTTGTCGTCCTGGCTGATCTGCCAGATCTCAGCTCGATCACTCGCAGTTGACGACGAGTTTCCGACGGGGATCTCCAAGCTACTTAAGAAACGGTCTCGTTGTGACGCGAAACGAATCGGTTGCCATAGTTCCGCAGTCCGTTTGTTGCGTTGGTCTTTGTTTAGCGATGTATCCAACGCTTCGATCTCAGGCAAGCTGCTTAGTTTCAAGCATTCCTTGAGCGAGACCCTCTGTCCATACCTTGGGTGAAGCACGTAGAGACATTGATCGGCGATAAACGGACTGTGATGCATGAGGGGTTACTTTTCGACCAATGCGGTTTTACGCCGACTGATGTCTCACTTTCGAGAAAGAAAACTCAATTCGCACTACGTTCGATCGGGACTCCATGGGTACGCACCATGCACGATTATTCAGTGAATGAATCGGTCTCTCTGTCCCTACACTTCTTATTGAGGTTGTAGAGATGGTTGCGGTAGAGAGAATCCACCGTATTGAACACCGGCTCTAGAGCCGGTGTAGCATTTGTTGGCAGGTCACGACTGACACCTGCAAGAGCTTGACGGATCGAAATAAAGATCAAAGGGTTTGCTTCAGCTATCGCTTCATCGCACAGCCTTTTGTATTTATGATCGGTAGGCAATTGCTTGGGACCAATTGCAATTTTTTTTCTGTTGGTAAGCTCCCGTAGTTCGAGAACTGGATCGGATTTGTAAAGCTCGTCCCAGCATTGATCAAAGTCCTTGCAACAGCTCAAGTACCAATCGCCGCGCGAGTAGTTTTGCACGTCGTCATCGTACAACTTGGGAGGTACACTGAGTCCGGCGGTGAGATATTGTCCGGTTTCCCAGGGGTCGCACGTCCAGTTCTCAATCTCCGCTAAAACTTGCTGGAAATCAGTGACCGGATCTAGGTCATTCGGGTCCTTCTTGTTCTTGTTCGGATTCTTCAATGGCTTGTGGGTCACCCACTTTGATGCCGCTTCGCGGGCGAAAACAATATGGTCACCGGCTTCAAAAGGGTTACCCGATTCCTTAGCTACTTGAGCCTCGACGCGAAATCTACCTTCCGTCCGGGAAGTTGAAACACCAGTTTGCCGATAGGTGATATGGTGGTCGATGGTTCCAAATGTTCCGGGAATCTCCCTACCATAGGCGACTCCACCTTTAACTGTCGGATCAAGAAAGACCTCCGTGATGGTCACCTGACTTCTTCCCGATGCCCGTCCAATTTCATAGGACAGGTTGAAATCGTAGTCGCGAATCGCTTCTGCGTAGATAATCCCCATGAGCGCGGTCCCTTGATAAGCTGGAGGTTAAAAAAATTGCGGCGTATACTCGTCGCCTTATCTTCTGAAACAGAATGGGCGATTTGGTATACTTAGAAACCGCAGTGCAGTCAACTGGACAGCTTAGAAAGGCAAAACATGGAATCCAATCAAAGAACTGAAGCCGTGAAAAAGAACCTTTTCAAGATTTACCGGAAAGGACAGATAAACGGAAAAGATGGGTACTCTTTTGAAGGGACAGGAGTGCTATTATGTGGCGCACATTTGCTGACGTGCGCGCATGTGGTCCAAAATGAAAGCTCGCGATTGTTAAAAAGCGACGACGATGAGTATCAGGAACTGAAACTTATCGCCCTCTGCGGTGATTTGGATGCGGCTCTGTTGAAATTGCCAGACTACTTTGCATCAAGCAGCATCCAGTCGATCCCACTAGCGAGCGGCGTTCCGTGGTCCAATAATCAGTTCCCATCCAACAACTGTTCCCTGTATGGTGGCATCCACTCGAAACCGACGACGGGAATCTCGTTACAGACTGTGGCAGAGGATGACGGAATGGGGCTGCAATTTGATGGGGCGGCTGTAGGGGGGTACAGCGGCGGGCCACTTTTGCTGACGGAGTTCCCTGACATTGCGGTGTTTGGCATCGGAGGTCTCGGAGGAAAAAATTCGCCGCAAATGCGAGCTACCTCAAGTGATCTACTTATCAAGTGGTTAAATAAGGTAAAGCAAGATAAAACATTGAACGGTTTGGACGTGAAAACCATTTCTTTCGAGGACGTGTTGAAAAAGGTGGCGTTTGGTGATTCAGATCGGTCGAGTGCCGTCCAGGAGCAATGGTTCAGCAATTGGGCTTACGCACGCAACCCCGCAGGTGAGTATGTTTCTGCCGAAACCAAAGGAGAACGACCTCTGATGAAAAATGGGATCGCGATAAAGGTTTTTGATTCAACGACGGAACACGATATTCGATCTCTAGGAATAAATACCGGCTCAACTCACTATGCAGAGCTTTACGAGAAATTCCCTCAGCGATTCGGCAACGGAATCGAAGATGGTCCTCATTCGCAAGATTGAATCCTCAGTTTTCCATCACTTTTACATGCGCTCCCCGCAACCCCCCAATTTCATCCACGACCAAGGCCTGAGCCTTTTGTACAGCCAGGATCCCGATCGGCGTCGGGCTTGCCTCGATCCGCAATTGCTGCGCCCAATGCGCCGAAACCAACAGTTCGCGATGGATGCCACCAGTCTGGATCCACAACAGGAGTATCTCAAGAACCGAGCGCTCAACGAACAAGACCTTGAGATGTCCTGGCACGAAATCTTCGAGCGAGATTCGATCCTCGATCGGGAAATTCGACGCGATCAACTCTACTGCGACTCGACAATGCATCCGGTCCCGGATTCGATTTCCCTCAATCGCTTATGCATCGTTTCCGATGCCGGTATGGGCAAGTCCAAACTCGTTGAATGGCTCTTATACCGACTCAATAACAACCATGGCACCCAGGCAAACGATCTGGCATTCAAAGTCGATTTGTCAAAACTCGAACAAGTTTGGATGACTAGCGTTGTCGGCCCAAAATCGGCCTGTTTTTTCGACGTATTGGTTCGCTTCGTTGCCGCCCAAGCACTGACTGAAATTTCGAGCGCAAAAGGTCCAGGCCGAGAACTCCAGCAAACGGCTCTCGAGTTGCTTATAACCCAGCGAACCAAGGATGGTAAGCTAACGCTGCTAGTCGATGGCCTCGATCAGATATCCGACAAAAGCGCGCTGCTAGAGGAGTTTCTCAATTCAGCCGATCGTCAGATCCAACAGATTCGATTGATCGTGGCGGGGCGATCCAATGCCATTTTGATGCAGTGGAAACAGGCGTTTTCTAACCCTGCTTGGACCTTTGTTCGAGTCGAACCGTTTACCGTCGATCAGCAGAGGCGCTACTTGGGATGGCTCGAAACCGTTGAGTCCGATCAGTCGCTGCCGAAACGTGAGTTGCGGTATTCCAAGATCCCGGTGGCGGCTAGGGAACTTCTGTGCATCCCTCGCGTCTTGGAATACTTGCGCGAAGTGAACAACTATCAAGAAATCCGAACGGCAGCCGACGTCTACTTTCATGCCCTTCAAACAATGATCGCAAGGGGCATGGAAACTCGACCAAAAGAGTATCAAGGAGTGGAACCATCGGAGGTTCTTGAGTTACTCGCTTGTCAAGCCTTCCAGTCCTTCGACATCCAGTTAGATCACTCTGCACTAACATTCGCTAATGGAAAACCTAGCAAAGCTACGGATTCAGTACCGGCTTATTTGTACGACATACCCGCGTTCGAAAGCGTCCAAGCATTCGACCAGTTCAAGCAGCAGATTTGCAACAGAGCTAACGGTGGACTGAAAACCAAGTTTGAGCAAGTATG
>JBILTQ010000073.1:0-17721 GCA_044371435.1 Pirellulaceae bacterium
GGGAGGGGAGCATCTTGTATTCAACCCCTCCCAGGTACACGGCGGATATCGAGGAACGCTTCATGTACAACCCGACCTTCGACAGTATTTACTCGATGGTTCCGAGTATCCCGGCCTTGCTGTTGGTGCTGATCCCAGCCATCCTGATGACGGTCAGTATCGTCCGCGAAAAGGAGTTGGGATCGATGATCAATTTTTACGTGACCCCGACTCGTCGGCTGGAATATTTGCTGGGAAAGCAACTTCCCTACATCGTTATCGGGATGTTGAATTTCTTCATCCTGGTGGCGATGGCCTTGGTGGTCTTCGGTGTCCCGATCAAGGGCAGTTTCCTGATGCTTACCCTGTGCACCTTCCTCTACGTGACTGCCACGACCGGTATCGGGATGGTGATTTCTACCTTCACCAGTAGTCAGGTGGCGGCTGTTTTCGTCACCGCCATCCTCACGCTGTTGCCGACGGTTCAATTTTCGGGCTTGATGCAGCCGGTGTCGACGCTCGATGGCAACGCGCGATTGATCGGTTCGATCTGGCCGACCACCTACTACATGCATTCCAGCGTCGGTGCCTACACGAAAGGGTTGGAGCCGCGACTGATGCTGACCGACCTGCTGGTCTTGGGATGCTGCATTCCGGTGCTCTGGGGTTTCAGCTGGCTGGGCTTGAGGAAGCAGGAGAAGTAAGGGTGAACTCGCTGCTGAATATTTTTTGGCTGGGCATCAAGGAATTGCAGAGCCTGCTCAGCGATGTGGTGATGGTCCTGTTTGTAGCCTATGCCTTCACCATGGCTATTTACCTGCAGGCGACCGGTACGTCCAACGAAGTCAACAATGCCTCGATCGCCTTTGTCGATGAAGACAAGTCGGCCTTATCCAAAGAATTGATCAATGCCTTTTATCCGCCGCGTTTTCAACTCCCCCAATTGATCGACGCTGGGGAAGTCGAGGACTCGATGGATGAAGGACGCTTCATGTTCGTGATCACCATCCCCCCTTCCTTTGAATCCGACCTGCGGGCTATCCGCCATCCCGATATTCAGCTGAGCATCGATGCCACCGCCATGCAGCAAGCCGGGATCGGCTCCAACTATATCAAGAATATCCTCAATGACCGGATCGCGAACTTCCTGCGGCGCGAGGATGCATCGCAAAAGCAGCCGATCAACCTGGTCATTCGCAAGATGTTCAATCCTAACGGGATCTCGGCCTGGTTCACCGGGGTGGTGGCCATCATCAACCAGATCACGCTGCTGACGGTTGTCTTGACGGGAGCGGCGGTCATCCGCGAGCGCGAGCATGGGACATTGGAGCATTTGCTGGTGATGCCGCTGAGCGCCTTCGAAATCGCCATGGCCAAGGTTTGGGCCAACGGGCTGGTGATCCTGATCGCCACCGCCGTCTCTTTGTACTTGGTGGTCTACAAGGCTTTGGCCGTGCCCTTCGCTGGTTCGGTGGGGTTGTGGTTTGCCGGCGTCGTGCTGTATTTGTTTTTCGCCACTGCCCTCGGGATTTTCCTCGGGACGATTTCCCGTTCGATGGCCCAATTCGCCTTGCTGATCATCCTGGTAATCGTCGTCTTGCAACTCCTCTCCGGCGGCAACACCCCGGTCGAAAGCCAGCCGCGGTGGTTGCAGTACCTTACCTTCTTCCTCCCCTCGAGGCATTTTGTCAGCTTTTCGCAGATCATCATCTATCGCGGTGGCGGCTTCAGTGCCGTTTGGCAACAGTTCCTGATGGTGGCTGGGATGGGGCTTGGTTTTTTCTGCTACAGCCTGGCCTTATTCCGCAAATCGATCGCTGTCACCAAGTGAGGGCGAGTCGGACACCCGGTGGGAAGGGGCCCCTATCGCGGGAATGGTCCTGACCTCGAGTTCTCTACGCTTCGGCCGGCTCAGCGGGGGAAGGTCAGCTTGGGCAAGGGAACCCCGGCGAGAAGTGGGCTGCAATGCAGGAGCGATGCGAAAGCCTTCGGTCGCCTGGCTTGCCATGGCACGTCGACGGGATCGGAGGGGAGGCGGGGGAGGATTTCGCGAGGAAAGGGCCCCTCCGTGGCGAAGGAGTCGATAAAATCACGAGCTTTCGATCAGCTTGTTCGCGAGGAAAAGAAGGTACGTCATGAATAGCAGAGTGGTAGCCCTGGTCGGTTTATGTTGGCTCGGCGGAAATTCCCTGGCGGCGTTGGCGGCCGATATCCAGCCCGATCGCACGGTAGTTTACAAGCGGGTCGGCGAAGTGGAATTGAGTTTGTCGGTCTTCCTCCCGCAAGGGCATCAAGCCAGCGATCGGCGGCCAGCGATTGTTTTCTTCTTTGGCGGAGGTTGGGCGGGTGGTACTCCCAAGCAGTTCTACCAGCAGGCGCGGGCCTTCGCCGACCTTGGGTTGGTGGCCGCTTCCGCCGACTATCGGGTTATCGGCAAGCATAAAATTACCCCGTTCGAGTGTGTCAAGGATGGCAAGTCGGCGGTGCGTTGGTTACGAGCGCATGCGGCCGAGTGGGGGATCGATCCGCAGCGGATCATCGCTGCCGGCGGTTCGGCGGGTGGGCATGTCGCTGCCTGCACAGGGGTCATCGTCGGTCATGACGAGGCGGGGGAGAACCCGTCGGTCAGCTCGCTACCCAACGCCATGATCCTTTACAATCCGGTAATCGATACCACCGAGAAAGGCTATGGCGCGGCCAGGTTTTCGGCAGACCAGGTGACGGCGCTTTCTCCTTGCCATCACGTCCATCCCGGCATCGTTCCGACGCTGGTCTTTCATGGAACGGCCGACACGACCGTCCCTTACGAGAACGCTGAACGCTTCCAGCGGCAGATGGCTGAGGCGGGCAATCGCTGCGATTTGATTGCCTTTGAGGGTAAGAAGCATGGTTTTTTCAACGGAACTTTCTTCCGCGGTGGTACCTCGGATGAAGATTTTCAGGCAACCATGGATAAAAGTTTGGTTTTCCTTCGCAGCCTGGGGTACTTGCCCTGAAGTTAGCTGCCCCTTGGGAAAAATGTTGACCTCGGTGGCGGGATTCCTTACGTTAACGAAGATTACCGAGTCTCTCCCGCACGCCGGGGAGCAAAGCTGGCTCGGTTCCCGCCCGATGTCCTGTGTTCCTTCCCACCTTGGCCCCTCCCACGCTGGACCACGTCGTGCTTCGACAGCTATTTCATGGTTGGCTCTTGGCCGCGCTCATCCTTCCCCTCGGTCCGCTCGAGGCTGAAGATGTTCACGTCGAGGCTGGTCGCGGACTTCCGCTTGCGGAGCAGATCGATGCCTTGATTGAGCAGCAGGCGATCGGGCCCCTGGCTCCGCCGTGCAGCGACGAGGAATTCCTCCGTCGAGTCAGCTTGGACCTGACAGGGATCATCCCCTCGGTGGATGAAGTCGATGAGTTTCTCGGCGAGCGCGTCGCTGATCGTCGCGCCCGGTGGGTCGATCGCCTCCTGGCGAGTCCCGCCTTTGCTCGGCATATGGCGATGGAATTCCACGTCATGCTGCTCGAGCGACGCGAGGACAAAGCGGTCAGCCTGTCGGATTGGGAACTTTACTTGATCCAATCCTTCGATTCCAACAAACCCTTGGACCAACTATTCCGCGAACTGGTCTTCATGGAGGGCGAGGAGGCGGCCGACCGAATCCCGGCCAAGTTCATCCTCAATCGGGCTAGCGAGCCCAATGCGGTGACCCGCGATATCGGACGCTTGGCCTTCGGCATGGACCTGCAGTGCGCCCAGTGCCATGACCATCCGTTGATCTCGGACTACGTGCAAGAGGATTACTACAGGCTGTATGCCTTCTGGAATCGGACCACCCTCTTCACCGACCCCAAATCCAAGGCTTTACTGATCTCGGAGCAGGCCGATGGCGAAGCGAGTTTTACCTCGGTCTTCACCGGGGAAGGAGGGGAAGGGGTGGTCCCGCGACCGCCGCGCGGAGCAGCGGTGGTGGCCGAACCGATCACGCTGAATCGCGACGCCTACACCATTGCTCCTTCGAAGACCGCTCCAGCCAAACCCAAGTACAGCCGTCGCCGAGCGCTGGCGGAAAGATTGGCGAGCAATCCGCAGTTCCAGCGGAATATCGCGAATCGGGTTTGGAGTCTGATGTTTGGCCGCGGGATTGTCCACCCGCTCGATTTACACCATAGCCACAATCCCCCGTGGAATCCGCGGTTGTTGCAGTTCCTATCGGAAACGCTCGTCGCAGAAGGGTATCAACTGCGTCCCTTGCTGCGCGCGATTGCCCTGACCCGAGCTTACCAGCGAAGCTGTGAGCCGCCGTCCCCGATCTCGGTCAATTTTCACGACATCGCCGCCCGTCGGCTCCAGTTGCAAGCGAAAATCGCGACGCGTGCGCCGGTGGTGGAGCAGGCCGCGGAAGAACTCAGGCTTCGCCGGCAGGGCTATGAGGAACTGCTACAGCGTCAGGCCAAGCTGAGGTCACAATTGCCGAGCCTGCTCAAGAAGGCGGACGAACTGCAAGCCAAGGCCGAAC
The DNA here is from genome assembly GCA_044371435.1 of Pirellulaceae bacterium. Classification (GTDB taxonomy): domain Bacteria; phylum Planctomycetota; class Planctomycetia; order Pirellulales; family Pirellulaceae; genus JAIYDQ01. The sequence goes on from JBILTQ010000073.1 coordinate 4,485, forward strand.
CTTTGGTGGCGCAGGTGCGGGCGGCCGAGAAGGTGGTCGCGGGACTGGTGAAACAGGAGGCGGTCATGCAGAAAGCGGTCGCGACCACCGCTGCGGCGATGGCACTGGATAAGGAAGATGGCGAACTGCAACAGATCGTGAAGCAACTGGAAGCGAAATACACCAAGCTGGGCGAAGCTCGCCTGGCTGCATTGGGGAAGGTCGAGGCGGCCAGGCAGGCGGCGGCGATGGTTGAGGCCGAGGCGGTGAACGCCGCAGAGGCAGTAAGTCAGCTGGAAAAGCAACAGGTGCAAGCGGCCGAATTGGAGCCGGTGGAACGCGCGTATGGTGACGCGGTGGCTCGGCATGAGCTGCTTGTTTATGAAGGCCAGGCTGATGAACAGTTGCTAAAACTAGGCGAGCTGGCGGCCGAGTACGTGTTGGCAAATCGGGAAGAGCCGGCCAAGGCCGAATCGCTGTGGCAGAGCTTGATCGAGCATTGGACAAACCGCCACCAAGTCGCAGCTTTGCGGCCGTTGACCTCGGAACAGCTGACGCTTAGCCTGTTGCGAGCCACCGGGAACCTCGATCGTCAACTGGAAGCCGCGCGGGCCAAGCTGGCCGCGAAACCGCCGGCTGTGTTAAAGAACGCGGCGGAAGGTGAAAGAGAAAGCCTGGAGTCCCAATACCTTCAGGCGGCGATCATCGAGCAGGTTCGGAGCAAGCTCAACCAGTTTGCCAGCTTGTATGGTGGTCTGCCTGGCGAGGAGTTTCAAGCCACGGTCAATCAGGCGCTCTTCTTCGGCAATGGTGAGGTGCTAGACGAGTGGTTGCGGCCAGCTTCCGGGAATCTGATAGAGAAATTGGCGGCCTTCAAAGACCACCAGCCTTTTGCGGATTACCTTTATCGAGCCATCCTCTCTCGGTCGGCGAACCTTGAGGAACGCGAGGAGATCGCGGCCATGCTTCGCGCAAGCGACGGGCAGGACATCGAGAGCTTGAGACAACTAGGTTGGGCGCTCTTGTCGAGCACAGAATTTCGTTTCAACCACTAGCGATTCGGGAGATGCACGATGCGGTACCAAAAGGATGCAGAGCAAGCCCAGCTGTCGGCTGACCGCCGGTCTTTCCTGACGCGCGGTTTGGGGTGGGGGGCGTGCGGGATTGCCTCGGCGGGTGCGACTGGCTTGGGGGGATGGATGATAGCCCAGCCGGCCATCGCTTCGCAACTCAAGCAACGCAACCAACGGATCCTCAACATTTTTCTGCATGGCGGGGTCAGCCAGTTGGAGTCGTGGGATCCCAAGCCGAATACGGCTACCGGCGGGCCCTTTCGCGCCATCCCCACCTCGGTGCCTGGTACGTACATCAGCGAGTTGCTGCCGCACACTGCGCGGCAGATGCACCATCTCTCGATTGTTCGCAGCCTCAATACCAAGAATGGCGATCATGGGCGCGGTCAGGTGGAGATGACCACGGGGCGGCGACAGATTCCTGGAACCGACTACCCGCATTTGGGGGCGGTGGTCGCCAAGGCGTTGACACCATCCGATTTTGCCTTGCCCGGTCATATCCTTATTCGCGGTGGTGGCAACAGCAGCGGGAAGGGGGCTTACCTCGGCCCCAAGTATTCCAGTGTAGTGATGAACGAAGGCAAACCTCCGGAGTACACCGAACGCCGCTCAGCCTTGTCGGAGGTTGCGGATGATCGTCGGCAACGCATGCGCAGTCAGGTGAACGAGCGCTTCGCGCGCCGTCGACGGACGGCGGAGACGGATAGCTATACGTTTTCCTACCAACAAGCCCTGGATTTGCTTGCTTCCCGGACAGTCTTTGAAGTTGCTCGCGAGCCTCAGGCTGATCAGGAGCGTTATGGATCGAGCGAATTCGGAAGGCATTGTTTGCTTGCCCGCCGCTTGCTGGAGCATGGTGTGCCTTTTGTCCAAATCAACCATTCGAATTACGACACTCATTATGAAAACTTTGATTTTCATATCGAACAGTTAGGTGAATTCGATCTTCCTTTCGCGACCCTGGTAGCCGACCTGGCGAGCCGCGGGCTGCTGGAAGATACGTTGATCTGCGTGATGTCCGAATTCGGCCGGACACCGAAAATCAACTCGCGCTACGGCCGCGATCATTGGGGGACTGCCTGGAGCGTGGTGCTGGGAGGGGCTGGGATCCAAGCCGGAGCTGTTGTCGGTAAGACCAACGAGCAGGGGACGGAAGTCACCGAGCGTGAAGTTGACCACGGCCATCTCTTCCATACGCTTCTCCAGGCTGTCGGTGTCGATTCGACCGGCGAGTTTGAGGTCGGTGGTCGGAAATTCCCGTTGGCCGACCCCTCGAAGCAGGCCATTCAGGAATTGCTTGTTTGAACAACTAACTCGGTGGCCTCGATGAACCCGGAAAAAATCAAGCTCCTCCAGGAATACAAGCACGCGCGTCCATTGACCAGTTGTTACTGGGATCCGGGCGATCGCCTGCTTTTCTTCGGGGCCGAGGATAATTTGGTTCATCGCTATTCGCTCGGCGACAAGACGGTGACCGCTTTGGAGGCTCATGATAGCTGGGTCCGCGCGATCGGTGTCTCCCAAACGGAGGATTGGCTATTGACCGGTGGCTACGACGGTCGCCTGGTCTGGTGGAAGGCTTCCTCGGCGGACTCGCCGGCAGTGAGGACTGTCGAAGCTCACCAGGGATGGATTCGGGCCTTGGCGATCAGTCCTGACCAGGCGATGCTGGCCACCTGCGGCAACGACCGATGGTTGCGGGTCTGGGATGTCGCCGAGGGTAAGCTCATCCGCGAACTCCAGACGGAGGGGGGCCATCTCTATCATGTGGCCTTCAGCCTGGACGGGAATTCGCTGGTCTCCTGCGACCTGCAGGGAGTCGTCCGCGTTTGGGAGTGGAAGGATACGACGCCGATCAAGCAAGTCATGAAGGTCGAGCCCTTATACAAATACGATGAGACCTTTCGCGCCGAGATTGGTGGTGCTCGCAGTCTCGCCTTCGATGATCATGGTCTGGTCTTGGGGCTGGGCGGGATCACCAATGTCACCAATGCCTTTGCCGGTTTAGGGGAGATGGCGGTGGCCCTGCTGGACTGGAAGAGCGGAAAACTCCTGCAGTTGCTGGAGGCAAAAGACAAGTTGCGAGGAGCGGCTTGGGGGCTAGCCTTTCATCCTGACAATTATTGGATCGGGGTCTCTGGCGGTGGGGGCGGTGGTTGGTTGTATTTCTGGAAGGGCGATGATAAGCATGAGTTTTTCAAGTTCAAACTGAAGAGCGATGGGCGGGGGATGAGTATCTCACCCGATCGTCGTCGCCTGGCGGTGGCCCATGCCGATGGTTACCTCAGGATCTATGGGGATGAAAGCTGATTGCCTCGATGCTCGGACACCCGGTACATGCTGGCCAAACGAGGGCCTCATCGCGCTGGGAACTCGCCCTAGCCTGGGTTCGGTTGGGGGGGCGGACCTCCGGTCGTCTGCTCCAAGCCCGGGCGAATTGGATGCTGGATTGAGTCTCGCCTGAATCTTGGGAGATCCCTGATAATGCATGCCACACGACGTTCTTTCCTCGGCACTACCGCGCTGGCCACCGGCGAGTTTTGCCTTCGCCATGCTGCGCCGACCATGGCGAACCTCGAGCCGTTCTCGTTCTTCATCGCGAGCGATACCCACCTGGGGCGTAAGGAAAGCCAGGGCCCAGAGCGTCAATGGCTTCAAGCGCTCGACGAGATGCGAAGCCTGCCGGGAGACTTCATCCTGCATCTGGGCGATATCGTCGATCAAGGTCGCGTGGCTCAATATCCGATCTTTCAGGCTAGCTTGGCCACGTGGGGTAAGCCGTGCTACGCGATCCCGGGAAACCACGATGAGATCCCCGCCTTCCGACAGCACGTTCGCCAGGAGGTGGATACGGCCATCGATCATCGCGGGGTTCGCATCCTACTGCTCAACAATGCGCGGCGCGACTCGCACCTGGGATTTCTTGACCCTGAACAGTTGCGATGGTTGGCAACGCAACTTGCGGAAGCGGCTGCGCGTCGCTGGAAGGTGATCATCGCTTGCCATGTCCCGCTGCATAGCAATCAGCATCCCGATCGAGGTTGGCATGTGAAACCCGAGGCTGGGCAGAGGGAATGTTATGAACTGCTTGACCGGCATGCGGGGTTGGTGATCGCTTTATTCCATGGTCATTTTCATAATGGTATTCGCGGCTGGCAGGATCGCGGGCAGTTGGTGGAGGTGCTATGCCCGAGCACCTGCTACAATCAAGATCGCTCATTGGCCAGCGCCCTTCAGGCTGGGCAGGTGAGTGGGTTTTTTGTTCCTGAATTGCGCCCGGGCTTTGTGCAAGTGACCCTTGGCCAGGGACGTTTAGTCATGCGGTACAAGCCGCTCGGTGCACCGCTGCACGGCGAGTACTTGGCATCCTGGTAATTTTGGAAAGGTATCAGCTCGATGACGACATGCGTCTTAGGGAGGCGACAAGCCCTTCAGCTTATGGGTGGTGCCTTGGCGATCGCCGGTCGTCTGGGGGAGGCGGTGCGTGGCGATACCAAGCCGCCGGCCATCGTAACTCTCGGCTCCCGCCGGGAATTACTGATCGATGACCTGCTTATCGATAGCCACCTGGGGGCCGATTTTCGATTGCATAAGCCGCAACCTCGCGATGTCGCCATCACTTGCGACGCCGCTTGGGAGGGAAATACCTCCGCCTATTTCACCATTTTCCAGGACGGTGAGCGTTATCGGATGTACTACCGCGGTAGCCACTATGATGAGGCTTCGCGTCGCGGGACTCATCCGGAATATGTTTGCTATGCCGAAAGCCGCGACGGGGTACATTTCACGAAACCTAGCCTGGGTTTGTTCGAGCATGCTGGTTCCAAGGCGAACAATATTGTTTGGCCAGGCCCCGAGGGCGCTCATAATTTCAGCCCCTTCCTCGATACCAACCCGGCTTGTCCGCCCGAGGCCCGCTATAAAGCGTTGGGCAGGGATGTGGCTCTGGTCAACGCCAAGAAAAAATCGAGCCTCTTTGCCTTCCAATCAGGCGATGGCTTGAACTGGCAGCGGGTGGGGGAGCAACCGGTCATCACCGATGGGGCCTTTGATTCGCAGAACATCGCCTTCTGGGATTCCGAGAGTGGGGAATACCGCGCCTACTGGCGTTATTTTGATCGCCAGCCTAGCGTGGATGGGAAAAAAATCGAAGGGGTGCGGGCTATCCGGACCGCGACCTCGAAGGACTTCATCCGGTGGGACAACCAGCAGGACTTGGAATACGCGGGGGCGCCGCGCGAGCATCTTTATACCAATGCGATCCAGCCATACGCCCGAGCTCCTCATCTGCTCTTGGGATTTCCCACCCGTTTTCAACCGAAGACCGAACAGGTCGAACCGGTGTTCATGAGCAGCCGCGATCGTATCCATTTTCGGCGTTGGCCGGAGGAATTGATCCCGATCACTGCCCCTCAAGACCGCGATGGGAATCGGGCCAACTACATGTGCCATGGGTTGGTGCAACTTCCCGGCGACGAACGCGAGCTATCGGTCTACGCCACCGAAGCCTACTATCGTGGACCGGGCAGCCGCGTGCGACGCTTTGTCTTCCGCCTCGACGGATTTGTCTCGTTACAGGCCAAGGCCGCGGCCACGATCGTGACTAAACCCTTGGTATTCTCCGGCTCGGAATTGCGGCTGAACCTCGTCAGCCGCGGCCCGTCGCGGGTGGAATTGCTGGATGTGGCTGGCCAACCCCTGTTCGGTTTCGCCGCCGACGATTGCCAGCCCATCCATGGGGACTTTATCGATCATCGCGTCGTCTGGCGGGGAGGCCGACTCCAAGCCTGGGCTGGCAAGCCGGTACGGTTGCGTTTGAACCTCGATCAGGCCGACCTTTATGCATTGCAATTTTCGCAAACCGGTGGATGATCGCAGAGAGGCTGCCAGTAGGGGAGGTTGGCGGGTGCGTAGCCGACGGGCGATGCCAAACCGCCAGCTCTCTTCCCCTCGGTGGTCGCTCCCGCGGTGACGGTGGCGGCTCGATCGCCTTCCCCGCTGCCAAAGTGATGGAAGAGTCGCCTGATCCCGTTCCCGCTTCGAGCCTGCGTTAGGCTTGAACGCAGCGCAATCCCGATTTTGCTCAGCCTTTCACTCGGGTGACAAGATAGTATGTTGTCGGGTAACTGTATTCTCCTCCTCAACGCCGGTTCCAGCAGCCTCAAGTGCCATGTGATGTCGTTGCCTGAGGGGGAGCCATTAGCAATCGGCCAGTTTGATTGGGCAGGGGCGACTACCCGTTATCACTGCGTGCTGGGAGCCGTCAGCCGTGAGTCAAGCTTCACTGGTCGGGGCCATGCAGAAGCTGTGCGGGCTTTCCTCAAGGATCTCCGCGATTCGCAGCTCCTCGGGCCTTCGGCAACCGGTAAGCTCGCTGGGGTTGGCCATCGGGTGGTGCATGGGGGCGAGTTCTCCAAGGCGATGTTGGTGACCGCCGAAGTCGAGCATCGCATCGATGAGCTCTCGACTTTAGCGCCGCTTCATAACCCGCCTTGCCTGCAAACACTGCAGGCAGCCCGCGAGGAGTTATCCAGCCTCCCCCATGTCGCGGTTTTCGACACGGCCTTCCACGCAACCATGCCGCCCAGTGCCGTTACCTATCCGATTCCCGAAGCCTGGACCGAGCAATGGGCTATTCGGCGGTATGGCTTTCATGGGCTCAGCCATGCCTACTGTAGCCAGCGCGCGGCCTTCCTGCTTCAAAGGAAGGTCGAGGAGTTGCGACTGATCATCTGTCATCTCGGTCATGGCTGTTCTGCCAGTGCCGTGGTCGGCGGGAAGAGCCTCGATACCACGATGGGCTTTACCCCGCTCGATGGTTTGATGATGGCGACACGCTGTGGTGCCATCGACCCGGGGATCATCTTTTTTCTGCAGCGGGAGTATCGATTATCAGCGGCAGAAATCGAAGACCAGCTCCAGCGCCGCTCGGGGTTGCTCGGGGTGTCCGGCCTTTCCGCCGACATGCGCGAAGTCTTGGCCGCGGCGGCTCAGGGGCATGCTCGGTCCCAACTGGCGGTGTCGATCTACGTCCAGCGGGTGAAGCAGGTGATCGGTGCTTACACCGCCAGTATGGGCGGCGTCGATGGGCTGGTCTTTACCGCTGGCGTCGGCGAAAACTCGGCGGAGATTCGCCGTCAGGTCTGCCAAGGGCTGGAGGTCCTTGGCTTGCAGTTGGATTGTGCCGCCAATGATGGCTGCTCCCCCGATCAAGCCGTTTCCCATGCTCGCTCTCCGGCCCAGATATTTGTCATTAAGACCCGCGAGGAACTCAGCCTGTTCCGGGAGGTCGCTTCGAGTCTGCAACTCCCTGATGCTTCCCTCGGCGAATCGGCTGGCTGATCTCCGCGCTCGACCGCGTACGTACTAAACCACCGCGTTTTTCGGTGACCGTTCCACCGTCTTGTGGGGCGGTGTCCGGGGGATACTTCGTCGGCCTTTTCGAAGAAAGCCCCCGCGAGTCAAGCTCCCGGTTATCATGGTCTCGCCGAACCGGCTGCTTCGTCATCAACGATCCTCGTGCAGGACGCTTTCCAGAGGGGGCAGGAAATCGGGGGAGGAGGTTGGGAGTACCCATCGCCGACGGAACGCGGAGCCGGCCGGATACGGTGGAATGTCTGCCAGCCGCAGAGTTCATGGGTAGGTCGAAGGCGTTGCGTTTTGGATTGGCGGATATCGCTAATATTGTACGCTGCACGAGCAACCAATGGTGATAACTTTTTGGACATCTCACCATTAGTTGGATCATAAAAACGAGGTATTCCATGCGAAGTTTTTTTCTTAGGATCGCGGTGACGATTCTCATCGTCGGGTGGGCGTGCGTGGCCAAGGCGGTAGATCCTCCAGTGGCGGTCAAGCGAGCCTTGCCGCATTTGAAGGTCAGCGACAATCGACGCTTTTTGGTGACCGAGAGGGATCAAGCTTTCTTTTGGCTAGGGGATACTGCTTGGGAATTATTCCATCGATTGACGCGTGAGGAGGCGGAGCAATATTTAGCCCGCCGAGCTGCACAAGGCTTTACGGTGATTCAGGCAGTCTTGCTGGCAGAATTGGATGGCCTGGAGGTTCCCAATGCGTATGGGCATCTTCCGCTGAAGAACAAGGATCCAGCGCAACCGGTGGAAGCGTACTTTGAGCATGTGGATTGGATTGTGGCCAAAGCCAACGCACTCGGCTTGTACGTTGGGATGCTGCCGACATGGGGAAGTTATTGGCATTCCAAGCGTGTCGTTTTCAACCCGGAGAATGCAGAGGTTTACGGGCGCTGGTTGGGACAACGTTACCGCGATGCGGGAGTAGTTTGGATTCTGGGCGGCGACCGCTTGGTGGAGACCAGGCAGCATCGGCGGATCCTGAAATCCATGGCTCGCGGCTTGCGCGAAGGTGACGCCGGCCAACACCTCATCACCTTCCACCCTCGCGGCGGCCGCAGTTCGACGGAGTCTTTTCCAGATGCGGAATGGCTCGACTTCCATATGCTGCAGAGTGGGCATTCCGCGACCAGCCTGAATTATCTAGCGATCGAACACGATTATTCGGTCCAGCCCACGAAACCCTGCCTGGATGGGGAGCCGTCGTATGAATATCCGCCGGATGCGTTGCCGGAAAAACGTCCGGTGGGAGCAGTCCAAGTACGGCGTAATGCGTATTGGGCGGTTCTGGCCGGAGCGTTAGGGCATACCTATGGTACCCATCCTGTCTGGCAAATGTACGCACCGTCGCGGGCGCCGCTGTGGGATGTCGTGACCCCTTGGCACGAGGCGCTAGACTTGCCTGGTGCGCGACAGTTGCGGATCCTCAAGGAGTTGATCGGTAGCCGTCCAGGCCTAGCCCGTATTCCCGACCAGTCCTTGGTACTGGAAGGTCAAGGTGAAGGGATAGGACGCGTACAGGCTGCACGCGATGGTACACCCGGTCGCGATGATGCTAGTTACCTGATGATTTACCTGCCGGATCGACGACGAGTCACGATTCAGACCCAGCGATTAGCGGCGAGGGAATTTCGTGGCTGGTGGTACGATCCGACAACCGGTGAAAGCCTTGCGCTAGGCATCCTCGATCGCCAAGCCTCGCATTCTTTTGAACCGCCGATGCGGTCTGATGGTAGCGATTGGGTGTTGGTACTTGATGACGCCTCCCGCAATTATCCCCCCCCTGGGGTTCTGCTATCCCAGCCGCCCCTGTCCCGCTAGTTGTGTTAGTCTGGTTGGCCGGGGTAACTAATCGGAGAGGCTTCAGCGGCCAATGTCCGAGGCTGTATCCGGTTGGTCGATTCCTTTTCATCCCCAGGGCCCTCAGGGACTCCGCGTATTTTCAGCCTTCCAATCCCCGAAGGGCTTGCCCTACTTCCACCGTCTCCCGAACTGTAAGCCTCCCGAACTGTAAGCCTCCCGAACTGTAACCCTCCCGAACTGTAACCCTCCCGAACTGTAACCCTCCCTTGCTCACCGCCCGTGACGTTTCCAGGGTGCTATCTGCCGTGGCTCTCACGACCTCGCGGATGAGAGACGTGACTGCCACAGCTGCTTATGTGCTTGGCATCCTCACCGATGACCTCGGTCTAGGCGATATCAGTTGTTACCCAGCGGACTCCGGGATCCAAACACCGAACATCGACCGGCTTGATAGCGAGGGCGAGCCGATGCTGCAGGCCTACCCCCAGGCCTCGGTTCGCAGTCCAACCCGCCATGGACTGTTGACCGGTCGTTTTCCTCGACCCATCTGGCACTTAAAAAGTCCTTTATCCAATCTCATTGGATGGGATCGCCTCGGTCGAATTACTGTCGATCAGCTCTATGAACTCGAAAAGGATCCTTACGATCGGGAATGCCTCTTTGCTGCGCGACAAGCCGTCGTCCAACGTTTGCGAGCCAAGCTAGCGCAGCTGGTGCCGGAGCAGCGCATTCGCCCGCTGTCTTGGGTCGCTGCGACCAAACCACGCCTAGCCTTGGCATGGTGGGTGGCGCTGCCGCACATCCCAGGCGGTACTTTCCCATCCGGAGGGTTGATGTCGCGATCGATGAAGTTGCGGACGCTTCTTCCAGCTTGCCTTGACATGATGCGGTGGCTAAGCCACACTGGGCAGGCTATGGACGCACGTATCGTACGCAATCCCATCTACCAGCAACTGAATGATCGTTTGCGGTCCGCCTTGGCAGCCGAGTATCGGCGGGGGGATCGCTTCCTGACCGAGCGGGAAATTGCCGAACGCTTCGGGGTTAGCCGTCCGACGGCGAATAAAGCCTTGGCTAGTCTGGTATCGGAGGGCTTGCTGGAGTTCCGTCGCGGTATCGGGACCTTCGTCCAACGTGACGTAATCGACTACGACGTACGATCCTTGGTAAGTTTTACGGAGAAGGCCAAGGCGGCTGGGAAGAGGCCGACGACGGAATTGATTACCTACGGAAAAATGGAGGCCATAGCGTGCGAAGCGAGAATCCGAAGGGCATTAGCTGTCGGAGACCAGGATGAGCTGTGGGAGCTCGATCGCCTCCGCTTGGTCGATGCGACCCCAGTCATTTTGGAGCATCGCTACATCGTCCTCCGTCATTGTCCCCGCTTAACAAAGACCCAGGTGGAAGGCTCGTTGTATCGGGCTTGGACAGAGGTGCATCAACTCGCTGTCGCCGGCGCCGATGAGATTATCCGCGCGGTCTTGCCGACCCGCTCCGAGGCGCAGTGGTTGCAGGTACCGCCGAAGACACCAGTTCTCGAGGTGACCGCTACGGGTTTCTTGGAGGATCAATCGCCGCTGTGGTGGGAGCGGACATTGTACCGGGCCGATCAGTACGAGTTCCACAGCCGCTTAGGCCCCATTCAGTCGGCTACCCCCGCTCGTGGACAATTGCGTTTGTAAGTGCCCGCAGAACTGGGGCAAGTTGCTCCGCCAGCGGGTTGGACGGAGTGAATTTTCGCTTGCAAGCTTTCCTCTTTTTCACCGACGTCGTCTTCTTTGGCTTTTCTAATAGCTGCTTCGGTACGGATTGTCAGTGAGGCTAGCTGAATCCAAGCCAAGGCCGCATCCAGAATGGTGGCAAAAACCCGCGGACTGCGGACGCTCCCGAAAACGACAATCATCGGGACCGCCGAAGGATAATCAGGGCTGACAGTTCGGAGACAATGGATCTGTCATCACATTCGCAGCGTATAGAGCTGTCATATCACGTTGGATTGTCGAATTTCTTGCGTATCTGGTGAAGCTTCGTATCCAATACGGCGATAGTTACTGCGATGGGAAGTCGGCTGGTCGAAACAAATACCGGATAGACGTTGATTGCTCACCCGATCGAACGCTCGACGATTTAATCTTTAGTAAGACGCAGCTATGGAGCCTTCATGGAAGTGTTCCGAAATCCACGGTATTCATCATCTCCATATCCTTGCCAAAGCCGAATAGCACTCAGGCATGATGGCAGGGGAGTTCGAATGGATGTGAGTGCTCGGGAAGCAACCAGCAAATAGCAGCCGACGTGGAATTCAGCGGCGAAGCTTTCGAAACTCGTCCGATGGCTTTGTCCTGGAGTAAATCGCAATCAGACACCGAGTTTAGGAAGGATCTTCGCTCTGCCTTCCTTGGGAAAGCACTCGGGATTCCCGCTGATCAAAGATTTTTTCCCCTTCACTTGGCTCGTCTTCGTCGTCCTTCTTCACGGTGGCATTCGACAGGATGGTCATCGGATCTAGCTGGATCCAGCTAGGAGTCGCTGCCAGAATCGTGGCAAAGATCTGTACCCCTCGGACACACCAGAAAACCACACCGGTGGTGAGGACGGAACGGAAAGCAAGCGACCCCGGATCGACGGTGGAGGCTCCTTCATCGGGCTCTTCGCGATAACTTCTTGCGAGCCAGATCGAATTCTCGGTATCCTGAAGCACGTAAGTTCGGCGTTTATCGACGAACTCGGGGCTTTCTAGCTTCACCAGATAAGTTTGTTGGTAGAGATCCAAGAAATTTGCAATAAAAGCAACGTTTTCTCCCGAGTCGTCACCGATCAAATCGTTGCTACCTAGTCTCGATAGCTCCATCAGCGGTGAAGCCAGGGGGGAGGAATCGGAGTCGTCCACTATGGGAGTCGCCGCCATCCCCGATGCGTTATTGGTTGTTTCCAACTCGCCATCAGCGACGAGCAGAGTCGCTGCGGTCGTTTTTCCCTCCGACTTGTCCGCGACATCCTCCGTTAGCTCTTGGGCAGTGGAGGCCGTATCCGAGCCTGAAGATGGCGATGGGACGTTCTTGGGCATTTCGATGGAGATAGTGACTGTGATCGCCTCCGAGAGGAACTCGCCGTCGCTTACACGGTAAACAAAAGTGACATCCCCCACGAAATTAGGGAGCGGAACGTAGAGGAAACTTCCGTCTTCCTGGAAGACAAGGCTCCCAACCGTGGGGTTCGTACTCAAGACAGCGGTCAACGGATCACCATCGACGTCACTATCATTGAGCAGCACCCCCGCCGGCGAAATTCGTAGCTCGTCAATAAAGCTGGTGGTATACCAGTCCTGGGTGCCGGAGGGAGCTTCATTGACGTCGCTGACCAGAATGGTGAAAGACGCCAAGGCGGTCGAACCATCCGAACTAGCGGCCTCGACAACGATGACGTGGCTGGAGTTGCTCTCAAAATCTAGAGTCGCTGAGGCAGCCACGGTCACCAACCCCGTGGTCGGATCGATAACAAAGCGGCCGGCGGCATCATCGACCAGGGCGTAGGTCACGAGATGATTGGTATCATCCAGGTCCAGAGCCAGTGCTTGGATTCCGACATGGATACCTTCGAGAGAATTCTCTGAAACAACGTTGGGAGAGATGTCGTCATCGAGCGGCGAGGAAACCGCGAATTCATTGATATCGTAAATGGCGATGCTGAAACTCTGTGATGCGTTCGACCCATCGCTGGAGGAAGCGGTAACTTGGATCGATCGATAGTCACCATGCGCTTCACGATTGATTACCGCGGCAGTGCTCACGACCCCGGTGTTGGCATCAATCTGGAACAGCCCGTCCGGATTGCTGGTCAGCGAGTAGGTGATCGTGTTGGTCGTGGCATCGAGGTCGAAGGCGTTGGCGGTGACCCCCACGGTGGTGCCGACCACGACGTTTTCCTCGACGTTGTTGAGCGTCGCATCACTGTCAGTCGGGACGGTGACATCGAACTCATCCAGATCGTTAATCGCAATATTGAAAGTCT
>JBILTQ010000591.1:0-5402 GCA_044371435.1 Pirellulaceae bacterium
TGAGCAAAGAGGGCATCGAAACGCTCCAGGCTGGCCTGATCGCCTCTCCGCAACGGCCCCACCCGGCATTCCAGAACACTGAGCCGGCTGACTGCAATGGCCAAGGAGGGATCAGCTGCAGCAAGCTCCTGAAGTGCTTGCTGTACAGCGCCGCTCCAAGCCTCGTCACCCTCCACCAGGTAGATCAGGGCACTGGCATCGAGAAAGGCGATCACCAATCGCGTTCAGCAGCCAGCTCGGCATCGATAGCGGCCTTGCTGCGTGGGCGTGGAGCCTGGGGCAAGCTGAGTAGCCAGTGCAAGCTGGATGGCGCCGCAGCGGGTGCCCGCGAGGCCTGAAGCTGCAACTGCCTGTAGTGCTGCTCACTCAACACAACACCGGAAGCTTGGTTGTGCTTGATCAAACGCACAGGGCCTTGCCGCAGAGCCTGCTCGATTGCGGCGATGCCACGCCGCTTGAGCTCCGCCGAGGTGAGCACATTGCCCCCCAGTCCGTCACCGGGCAAGAGGTCGTGCTGTCCGATGCCTTGTCCCATTTCACACGCCCAATCAGACCGTCAGTTTAGTACTAAAAACAGTACGGAGAGGAGTCACCAAAGCCTCGCCTGGGTGTCGCGCAGAAGGCGCATCAGCTGTTGAACAGCTCGGCCACCTGCTGATCCACAGCCTCACTAAAGGCCGCATCCACACGGGCTGCAAGCCCATCGGGCACGGAAGCGGCCAGAGCCCCAGGCAGCTTCAAGCCATCCGCAGCAGCACAGGGCACCCACTTCACCTGGGGGTTGCCATGGCTGGCAATGATCACCTCCTCACCGGCCAGGGCCGCCTTCACCAGCCGCGACAGCTGGCTCTTGGCATCGAGCATGTTGACCTACACGGCCATCGCCCGCGAACTTAGCTGGCCTAGCCAGGCTTGCGTGCTGCGGCGACGGCGTCTGGATTGGTGGGCGGGTTCTCCATCGAACCCACCACGTTGAAGCCCTTCAGCCTCAGAATCGCCTCCTTGCGCGCTTCCTCCCGGTCGGCCGCCACCATCTCCGCCACCAGCTGCTCCAGCGTGGTGGTGGGCGTCCAGCCCAGCTTCTCGTGCGCCTTGCTCGGGTCGCCCAGCAGGGTTTCCACCTCGGCCGGGCGGAAGTAGCGCGGATCGATCCGCACCACCACCTCACCGCTGCTGCGCCGGCCCACTTCCTCCGTGCCCTGGCCCTGCCATTCGATCGCGCCCCAGCCCAGCTCGAGCGCCGTGAGTTCAATGAAACGCCGCACCGATTCCTGCCGGCCGGTGGCGATCACGAAATCCTCCGGCGGGCCCTGCTGCTGCAGCATCCGCCACTGCATCTCCACGTAGTCGCGCGCGTGGCCCCAGTCGCGCAGCGAATCGAGGTTGCCCATGTAGAGGCACTCCTCCAGGCCCTCATTGATGCGAGCCAGGCCGCGGGTGATCTTGCGGGTCACGAACGTTTCACCACGCCGCGGTGATTCGTGGTTAAACAAAATCCCATTGCAGGCATACATGCCGTAGGCCTCGCGGTAGTTCACCGTGATCCAGTAGGCGTAGAGCTTGGCCACCCCATAGGGGCTGCGCGGATAAAAGGGTGTGGTTTCCTTCTGCGGGATCTCCTGCACCAGGCCGTAGAGCTCGCTGGTGCTGGCCTGATAGATGCGGGTTTTGGCCGTGAGCCCCAGCATCCGCACCGCCTCCAGAATGCGCAGGGTGCCCAGCGCATCGGAATTAGCCGTGTATTCCGGCGCCTCGAAGCTCACCGCCACGTGGCTCTGGGCACCAAGGTTGTAGATCTCATCGGGCTGCACCTGCTCGATGATCCGGATCAGGTTGGTGCTGTCTGTTAAGTCGCCGTAGTGCAGCACCAGCCGCGGATCACTCTCGTGCGGATCCTGGTAGAGGTGATCGATGCGGCTGGTGTTGAAGCTGCTCGCCCGCCGCTTGATGCCGTGCACCGTGTAACCCTTCTCCAGCAGCAGCTCCGCTAGGTAGCTGCCGTCTTGCCCTGTGATGCCAGTGATCAGGGCGGTTTTGGGCATGGATTCCGGAATGTGATTCAGAGCGGGGGCCTAGGCGAAATGTGGCTCAGGCACACGAATGGTGTGACCAGAGCCACGAGTGGGAGCACGTGCTCAACCACCTCAAGAGCCTCAGCAAGCCTGGCATGAGAGCGGTGAGCAGAACGCCGGCGCTGCCGTGCTGCGATCCGGTGCACCGGGCGACCACCGCGGAGCCTTGGCTACGGGGTCAAGGCATAAGGTCTTCATGTTGAATCTGGCCTCTCCACCATTCCAAGACCCTTCGCCATTGCTGCGACGCTGGGCCTGATGGCGAGCCTGGCCGGTGGCCCTGCCGCCTTGGCGGTCCCACTGCAGAAAGCCCCTGCAGGCCCAGCCGAGCCGGCGCAGCGCAGCCGTGTCGTCTACGACACCTACATCCTCGGCCCCGGCGACAGCCTCCAGATTGAGCTGCTCGACCTTCCCGAGCTCAGCGGCACCTTCTCGATCGGGCCGGACGGCACCCTCTACCTGCCCCGCCTGCGTGCCCTTTATGTGGAGGGCCTCACGGTGGAGGAGCTGCGCCTGTTCCTCACCGATCAGTTCCGCACCTATGTGCGCAGCCCGCAGCTCTACATCCGCCCCGTGGGCTATCGGCCCGTGCGGATCTACGTGGGCGGTGAGGTGCGCCGGCCGGGGTACTACCTGCTCAGCGGCAGCCAAGACCTCACCACCCTCTCCAGCAGCGCTGAAGCCTCCCAGCTCTCGGCCGGAACAGCAGGCGTGGAAACCAGGCCCGGCCTGAACCAAGTGCCAGGAGGATCAACAACCCGGGGCCCTGGAGGCGGCCTGAGCACTTTCGGCGCCCTGTTCCCGACCGTGTTCGACGCCATCCGCACCGCCCAGGGCATCACCCCCTTCTCCGATCTCGCCCAGGTGCAGGTGACCCGCCGCCAGCCCCTCAGCAGCGGCGGCGGCCGCATCCGCGCCAACCTCAACTTCCTCGCGCTGATCACCGACGGCGACGAATCCCAGAACATCCGCCTGTTCGACGGCGATGTGGTGAGCGTGGGCAAGAGCCCGGTGGTGCTGCGCGAACAGCTGCTCAAGGCCGGGCAGACCAACCTCAGCCCCCAGTTCATTCAGGTGTATGTGAGCGGGCGCGTGAAAACCCCCGGCGGCGTGACCCTGCCCCAGGGATCAGCCCTCACCCAGGCCATCACCCTCGCCGGTGGCATGCAGTTGCTCAAGGGCAAGGTGGAGTTCGTGCGCTTCACCCGCGAAGGCGAAATCGATCGGCGCGTGTTCAGCTACAGCCCCGGCGCCGCCAGCGGCAGCCCCACCAACCCGATCCTGATGGCGGGCGACATTATCCGCGTGCAGGACAGTGCCCTCTCCGCCACGGTGGGCGTGCTGAACGAGCTCTCTGCACCATTCGTGGGTGTCTATTCGGTGTACAGCCTGTTCAAACCCTGATGACCAGCTCGATCACCCCGGCGCAGGCCAGCCAACCCGCCCAGGGCGGTGCGGACGATGAGATTGATCTGCGCCAGTTGGCGGCCGCACTCCAGCGCCGCTGGCGCCTGATCGCCAAGGTGGCCGGCGGCACGCTGCTGCTCTCGGCCGCCTACGCCTTCCTCAGCAAACCGGTGTGGGAAGGGGAATTTCAGATCGTGCTGGCCAGCAAGGAGTCGCCCAGCGGCGGGGCCCAGGCCCTGCTGCAGGCCAACCCAGGCCTGGCCGCGCTGGTGGGCGACAAGGGAGGACAAAACAAACTGGAAACCGAGGTGAAGGTGCTGGAAAGCCCCTCGGTTCTCAAACCGGTGTTCGACTTTGTCAAAACCCACAAAGCAACAGCCGGGGAGGATGTGGATCGTTGGCGCTACAGCGAATGGCTCAAGGACAACCTCACCATCAAGCTGGAAAAGGGCACCGCTGTTCTTAACCTCACTTATCAGGACAGCGATCGTGATCTGGTGCTGCCCGCCCTGCAGCGCATCTCCCAGGCCTACCAGGCCTACTCCGGCCGCGACCGCGAGCGCGGCATCGCCCAGGCGATCCGCTATCTCGATCAACAGATCAGCCGTTACCGGCTGGAGAGCGTGACCTCGCTGCGCCGCGCCCAGCAGTTCGCCATCGAGCAAGACCTCACCGCCCTCAAGGGGGAGGACAAAGGCGACACCGACGTGGTGAACTCCCTCAACATTGAGGCCATCCGCGTGCAGGCCGCCAACGAGATCCGCAACATCAACGAACAGCTCAAACAGATGCGCGCGTTGAGCGACGATCCTGAAGCGTTGATGTACCTCGGCAGCAACATTCCCGAGCTGGCTGCCAAGGGCCTGCCCCAGACGCTCGACCGGATCGACACGGAGCTCGCCAACCTGCGCGCCACCTACACCGACAGGGACGACAGCATTCGCCGCCTCAAGCTGCGCCGCAGCGTGCTGATCGACACGCTCAAACGCCAGACCTACGGCTACCTGTTCGCCAAACGCACCGCCGCTCAGGCCCGGTTGGCGGCCGCGGAACGCCCCAAGGGCGTGCTGATCCGCTACCGCGAACTCCTGCGCGAGGCCGCCCGCGATGATGCCACCCTCAACCGCCTCGAATCCGAGCGGCAGGTGCTGGCCCTGGAGCAGGCGCGCAAGCAGGACCCCTGGGAGCTGATCTCCACCCCCACCCTGCTCGATAAGCCGGTGGCGCCCCGCAAGGGCCGCATCCTCGCCCTAGGCCTGCTGGCTGGCCTTGTGCTGGGCAGCGGTGCCGCCCTGGTGGTGGATCGCCGCAGCGGCCGCGTGTTTGGCGAAGACGAACTGCAGCAGCTCCTGCCAGGCCCGCTGCTGGCCCATCTCGCCCCCGGCGATCCGCAGGCCCTTGCCGGACAACTCACCCTGCTGGCCCGCGGCAGCCTGGCCGGCAGCCATCGGGTGGCCCTGATCCCCGTTGGCCTCACCGCAGACTCCCCTGGCGTGCAGCAGCTGCTCGATCAGCTGCGCCAGACCATGCCCCACACGGAGCTGCTCTGCAGCGCTGATCTGGTGGCCGCCGCCGGCTGCGATCACCAATTGCTGATCACAAGCCCCGGCGCCCCCACGCGCTCCCAGCTGGCCCAGCTGCGCCAGCAACTCGATCTGCAGGGCAGGCCCATCACCGGCTGGCTGCTGCTGGATGCCACCGGTGCGGTGTAACCGGCGCGGCGCCCTCCTCGCCGCCCCCCTGGCCCTGCTGCCGCTGCTGCCCCTGCCTGGCCTGGCCCAGGGCCAAACCCAGACCCAGTGGGCACCGCTGCCCGACAACAAAGCCGGCACCTCACCGAGCAGCAGCCCCAGCTGGCTGCCTCTGCCAACGACCAATCCAGGCAGCGCCACCCCGGGTGTGCTCTGGCAGCAGCTGCCCAGC
>JBILTQ010000376.1:0-5392 GCA_044371435.1 Pirellulaceae bacterium
GCTTATGGTCTCCAGTTGAATACCTGCCAGGCCAAACTGGAGGCATGGCAGGCAACCCTAGCCGAAGCCTATCGACAGGCCCCTGACCAGTCACACGCACTCGAAGAAACCATCCGCGAGATGATTGTCCGCGATGCCGGCAAAGACATCTACGAGGGAATTTACCCGTTGGCTGCCGCATGGCTCGAGCACGCCGAGGAAATCGAACCCTCGCTGCTCGAGTCGATCGGCTTCACCGGCTACGCCAACAATGATTACGACCTGGCCGATCGAGCCTGGCGAAAGTTGTCGCAGGTGCAACCCTTGCCTTCCTTGGTCGATTTCCTGTGGCGATCGATCCCGACCCAACGAGAGCGTTGGGAGCAGGAACAACGGATCCGCGAGCGCGAGCAGGTCGAAGATCGCAATCCGCGCGTGGCCTTACTGACCAACAAGGGTCGGATCGAAGTCGAACTGTTCGAAGATCAAGCCCCGCAGGCGGTGGCGAATTTCATCTATCTGGTGGAAGGTAAATACTACCACAACAAGAGTTTCTTCCGCGTCCTGCCGCGATCGGGGGCGCAAACCGGTTGTGACCGCGGCGATGGGACAGGAAACGCCGGTTATACCATTCGAGGTGAAATGGGATCGCCCGAGCATCGCTCGGTTTTCCGCGGTGCGTTGGTCTTGCTGTCTGGCACCGAAGCCCAAACCAATCGACCCGACCCGGATAGCGGCAGCTCGCAGTTTGTCATTACGCTCCTGCCGCAACCCGCTTTGGATGGCGAGCAGACGGTGTTTGGGCGGGTGACCCGAGGGATGGCGGTGGTCGGCGCCTTGACGCGGCTGGACCATGGCAAGGAGGAGGAACGCAAAGACAGATCCAAGCGTCCCGACCGCATTGTCGAGGCCCGCGTCCTGCGCAAGCGCGATCATCCCTACCTTCCCGAACCGGTCCGTGGTCGCTTGCCTTGATCATCCTCCGGACTCTTTCCTTGCCGCAGCCGCCAGGCCGCCTTGCCAAGCATCTCAAGCCGATGGTCGTTGCCGACGCTGACGCGGTGATGGCGGCGCGGGCTTGATGATCGCCCAACGGATGGTTTGTGTTTTTTCGACGCATCCCCGGTCCCTGGCTCCTTGAGACGCTACCCGCTCGCATTCCACAGGCCATGGCCTCCAATTGCTCCGCGCCGCGGCTTATCCTATAACACGTTCGCGCCAGTTGCTTTCCGGCAGTCACCGGCTGCTGCGTGGATGGTCGACGGCTCCTCGATCGATGCTTCCGGGAGGCTGAGCGACTGTTTTTGTCCTCTCGCACCGTAGGATTTTTCATGCCCAGTGTTCTCGCCGTCATGGCGCACCCGGATGATATTGAATTCATGATCGGCGGCACGTTGCTGCAGTTGGCCGATCTCGGTTGGGAAGTCCATTATCTGAATATCGCCAACGGCTGTTTGGGCTCCATGCTCACCCCTCCCATCGAGACAGCTCGAGTTCGCCTCGAGGAAGCCCGCCAGGCCGCGGCCAAGATTCCGGCCCGCCATTATCCGCCGATTTGCAACGACATGTCGATCCTGTATACCCTCGAAAACCTGGCCAAGGTGGCAGCGGTCGTCCGCCAGGCCGATCCGAGCATCGTCCTGACCCATTCGCCCAGCGATTACATGGAAGATCATGAAGCTGCCTGCCGGCTGGCGGTGTCGGCTACTTTCGTCAAAGGGATGCCCAGTTATCTTTCCGCGCCAGACCAGCCCCCGGTGGGACGCGAAGTCGCGGTCTACCACGCTTTACCCCACGGCAATTGCTCGCCGCTGCGCGAGCCGATCGAAGCCGATCTCTACGTGAACTCGACCGAGGTCTTAGCTCGCAAAGTCGAATTGCTGGCCTGTCATCAAAGCCAACAAGGCTGGCTGGATTCGACGCAAAAAATGTCCTCCTACCTGCAGACGATGGTGGATATGGATCGCCAGCGGGGCAAACTTTCCGGCTCCTTCGAATACGCCGAAGGCTTTCGCCGTCATCTCCACCTGGGCTTCTCCAGCGATGGCTTCGACCCGCTGGCCGAGGCGTTGGGAGCAGCCGCTAAGGCCAGCGGCTGACGCCAAGCTTTCCCTCCCCAGAAAAATGCTCGGACCGAGACAGCGCCGGACTACGTTCGCCTCGGAACTTGGGGTATAATGAGTCCGGTTTCGACCGCCCGCTCCCCTGCCTTCCCCCCTCGGTTACCAGGTCTCGCCACGATGTCCCCTCCCTGCGCCCCTTACCCGCCGCTAGGGTCGAAGAACGCCGAGCCATCGTTGAACGGTTGCTTGGCTTCCTGCGATCGTTTGGCCGGTAGGACCGTTCCCTTGTGCATCTGGTTTTTTTCGTCCCTCGAGCTTCATGGATTCCTGTCGATGATCCGCAGCATCCTTTCTGCATCCCTTGCAACGCTTGGGCTTCGCCCGTGGGTCAGGCTTCCTCGGAGGATACTCTTCCCCCTGATCGCCAGCTTGATTCTCGCCCTCTTCGGCAGCGAGCATTCCCGATTGTGGGCTGCAGGGGGCGAAGGTCAATGGCCGCAGTTCCGCGGTCCCCAGGGCGACGGTCATACCACCATCGGCGGCTTGCCGGTGGAGTTCAGCGAGCAGTCGCATGTGGCTTGGAAGGTGGCGGTTCCTGGCAAGGCATGGTCCTCGCCGGTGGTCTGGGGTAAGCAAGTCTGGATGAGCAACGCCAACGAAGAGGGGACCCAACTGAGTGTGGTGGTCGTCGATGCCAGCAGTGGCAAAGTCTTGCGCGATGAAATCCTTTTCCATATCGCCGAGCCGCAGTTCTGCCATAAATTCAATAGCTACGCATCGCCGACCCCGGTCCTGGAAGAAGGCCGAGCCTACGTTACCTTCGGCTCGCCGGGTACCGCTTGCCTCGATACCAAGACCGGGCAGAAGATTTGGGAGCGAACCGATTTTGTCTGCAATCATTTTCGTGCCGCCGGTTCGTCGCCGATCCTATGGCGCAATCTGCTGATCATGAATTTCGACGGGAGCGATTTCCAATACCTGGTGGCTTTGAATAAAGACACCGGCGAAACCGTGTGGCGCACCGAACGCTCGGTCGACTTCCAGGATCTCGATGCCGATGGTAAACCGAAAGCCGAGGGGGACTATCGCAAAGGCTTCTCCACCCCGCATGTCTTCGAGTGGCAGGGACGCCCGATCTTGCTGTCCAGCGGCGCCAAGGCCCATTACGCCTACGACCCCGCGACCGGCAAGGAACTTTGGCGGATCGACGAACATAGTTCGCATTCGCCGTGCACTCGTCCGGTCATCGGCGATGGCTTGGCTTTCATCCCCACCGGTCACGGCAAAGCCGGCCTGCTGGCGCTGAAGTTGGGTGGCGAGGGCTTACTGGACGAGAAATCGGTCGCCTGGCGGATGACTCGCGCCTTTCCCAACAAGCCGAGTGTGACTCTGGTCGGAAATCTCTTGTTCGTCATCAATGATGCGGGGATCGCGTCCTGTCTCGATGCTAAGAGCGGAGAGAATCTTTGGAGCGAGCGGCTGGGGGGGAACTTCAGCAGTTCGCCGATTTATTCGGATGGCAAACTGTATGTTGGCAATGAAGAAGGGAAGTTTTTCGTCTTCGCTGCTGACCGGAAGTTCGAACTGCTGGCGGAAAACGAATTCGACGACGGGTTCATGGCTTCACCGGCCGTGGCGGACTCGGCGATGTTCCTCCGCTCGAAATCGCATCTCTACCGTATCCAGTGAGCGATTGCTCAGCAAGCGCTCGTTGAATCCCCTCTTTCCCACTTCTCGCCTTTTCGAAGAGCCCCGACCATGAAAACTGAAATGCGTTGGCTATTCGCCTTAATGGCAGTCTCGACGACGCTTGTCGGCACCTCGTCGGCAGCCTCGGCAGCCGACCAATCGCGGCCTAACATTCTCTTCATCTATGCGGATGACCAGTCGTACAAGACCCTCAGTTGCTATGATGGTCATCCCGACTGGGTCAAGACTCCCAACATCGATCGGCTGGCAGCCTCCGGCGTGCGTTTTCATCGCGCCTACCTAGGGGCGTGGTGTATGCCGTCGCGGGCCTCGCTGCTGACCGGTCGCCTGCAACACGGCGTGATGTCGATGACCATGGAGGGGCAGTACCCCGGCAGCAAGTACGATCCGGCGCAATGTCCCTTCGTGCCGGCACAGTTTCGCGCTCAGGGTTACCAAACCGCTCAAATCGGCAAGTGGCATACCGGTTCCGACACCGGTTTTGGCCGCGACTGGGACTATCAAATCGTGTGGAATCGACCGGGGCATCCTGGGAATGCCGGCAGCTACTACACCGATCAACTGCTGACCTACAACGGTGTCGACAAGAAGACCGATGGTTATTCGACCGATAACTACACGCGTTGGGCTGTCGACTACATTCAGGGTCAGCATCGTTCGGCCGACAAGCCGTGGTATCTATGGCTGTGCTATGGGGCTATTCACGGTCCGACGACGCCAGCCGAGCGTCATCAGGGGAAACTCGCGGGGATGAAGGCTCCGATCCCCGCCGATATCGTCGGCCCATGGCCGGAGAAACCGAGCTATCTGGAGCAGACCCAAGCCTGGATGATGAACCCGCAAGGGGTGCCCGCCATGGCCAAAAAAGGACAGAAGAAAGACAACTTCGACTCGAATGTCCCGGGCAAGGACTACCATGCCTGGGTACAGCAAGTCAATGAGTGCATGATGGCTGTCGACGAAGGGGTCGGGCAGGTGATGGAGGCGTTGCGAGCCTCTGGCCAACTAGAAAATACCCTGGTGGTCTACTCCGCCGATCAAGGCTATGGTCTGGGGGAACACGGCTTCAATCAAAAGGTGGCCCCCTACGACGCGACCGTGGCTTCACCGATGATCATCAGTTGGCCAGGCAAAGTCCCCGCCGGCAAACTTTGCCAGCACCCGATCAACGCGCCGGACCTGATCGATTATTTTTGCCGTACGGCTCAGGTGACGATCCCGTGGAAGACCCATGGCCGCGATATTCGACCCTTGCTGGCCAACCCCGAGACCACCCAGTGGGATTCACCGCTGCTGATGACGCATACCTCGCGGAACTACGGAGCGGAAACCGACCTGATCCCCACCGATGAAAGTTTGACCTCGTCCAGCGGCGTCCCGTGGTACGCCTTGCTTCGCGACGGGAGGTACAAGTACATCCGCACCTTTGTCGAAGGCGAGACCGAAGAGCTTTACGACCTGGTGGCGGATCCCGAAGAACTGCAAAACCTAGCCGGCAGGCCCGAGCATGCGGCCAGGCTGGTCGAGTTGCGAATGAAGGCCGTGGCCGAACTCAAGCGGACCGAGGCAGGTTTTGTCGAACGTTTGCCGAAGACGAAAGCCCAGCTGGTGTCGACCAAGATAGCCGGTTCCGTCTATTC
>JBILTQ010000076.1:0-17650 GCA_044371435.1 Pirellulaceae bacterium
GCGTCCCGACCGGCGGGGTGATATCGACCTGGGCTTTGCCCACACGAAAGTCGGAATCCGCCAGTCCGACGGGGGATAAAGCAAGCCACAGAATCATCGTCAGCAGGCACCGCATACTTTCCCTCAACGAAAGATAATCCACGATATCGGTTCGTCCTCGAGCTTGCTCCACCGCGCCCGCCGACTGGTTGATGGCATTCAGACAAGCGACCAGCCAAGGGCCCCGTCCTCAACGTAAGCTATTCAAGGGTGAAGGTCCATCACCCTCGACTGAGGAAAGCAGAGCTCAACTCTTGGTTGTCAGCAGGTTGCTCCCTGTTTGAAGCATCATCAAAGTGATCGTCTTCTCGACGATCGCCCCTGATCCTTCGGCAGGTTTCATGATCAACCCGCAAGCACACCGACAATCTCGTTGACGGCGATCACGCTAAAGATCAACAGTGCTAACAGCAACAGCGACGTCCGCAACCATCCGCTTCCCGGTTCCCCGCAACGCCGAGCAAAGTGGTCGAGGTAGAGCAGGATACCAGCCAACAGCGGCATGAAAAACGCCCCCACCAAGGTAAAAACGATCACGATGGCAACCGGTCGATCGATAAAGAGCAGCACCAAAGGTGGCCCCGCCAGGAAGAGCAGATAGCCGCGATAGGCCCAAGTTTCCTTCAATTCCGCGGCGCTAAGCATGCGTTGCCCGCGGCTGGTCACCAGGTCGGCGTAAAGGTAGGGTACCCCTTGCCAAACGCCGAGCAAGGATGTGAATACCGCACACCAAAAACCGAGAAGGAAGGTCCATTGCCCCATGGGCCCGACGGTAGCTTTCAATCGCGAAGCAACTTCCAGCACGATCCCGTTGCCTTGCGTCACCGCGGCGTTGCACTGCGAGGCCACGATCGTCAGTGCCAACGCAAAAAGGAAGGTCACCGCGTAGGCTAAGCCCAGGTCTGCCCGGATGGCGGGCTGATGGCTGAGGTTCTTCCAGCGATTCTCTTGAATCCAGTATCCGTAGCAGAGTAAGGTCATACTGCCACCGATCCCCCCGAGGATACTCAAAACGGCCCGGCCGCCGCCCGGCGGGAGGGTGGGCCAGAAAAGGTGCTCCAGCAACAGTCGTGGGTCCGGTCTCACCATCATCGCGCAGATCGCGATGAGCAGGACCATCCCGCCTACCAGCAACTTCATCACATGCTCGAAAAGAGAAAAACGTCCGCTCCAGACCAAGGCCACAGCGATCGCCGATTGAATCGTTCCCCAAGCCCAAAGGGGTAACTGCGGGAAGACCGAATGCCCGGCTAAGCCACAGGCATTGGTTAAGGAGCCTCCCACCAGGAAGGTCCAAAGGATCAGGTAGAAGAAAAAATAGAGTCGAACCCACCACGGCAAGCGTTCGCTGCAGGCCTGCGCGATCGTCGTCCCAGTGGCCAATTGCCAACGCGCCAGGCCCTCCGTCAAGGCGAATTTCAGCACCACGCAGACGGCTAGGGCCCAGGCTAAGACGGTACCGAACTCAGCCCCCGTGACCGTAGCGGTGACGACATCGCCGGCTCCGATCCCCGCCGCGGCGACGATCAAGCCTGGTCGGAGAGCGTTGAGCCAAGCCAACACGAAACGCATCATCCCAGGGATCGGGCTTTCGCCGACTGCTAATCGAGGTTGAGAAAAAGGAGGAGAACGACGAGGAGGAAGCGTCCTCGCTTCTCACCGCACGTTTCACTTTAACCGTTCCCCTTCCCGTCCACCATCCCGCCTGAGTCTCGTTCTTCGTGACACCCAAGGCCGACATTTTGCCTGCTGCCCCTTGTTTTCGATGAGCGGTTGTTCCCAACCCTGCCGCTTCCTTTGGCTCGAAGGTATCGCCGCGCCTCGAATGCCAAGACCGCCTTGGAGGCTGCGCGGCGAGAATCTTTGCATGGACGCGGCGGTCTGCCGTCGACGGTCCGTGTGAGCGAGTGGCTCGACCGGCTGATTCGCTAACGTCCGCAAGAATGAGGGTACGGAGCGAGCGGTCAGCCAATTGTTCTTGACGATGGAGATGGTCGAGGGCGGGGGCCTTGGCCGAGATCAGCGACCGTGTGCCGGCGAGCGGAATCATCGAGCGGACCGAATGCTCTGTCCAAGGTCGTCCCGGCAAAGCCACCTTGGTCATCGCCTCCAGCTTGGCCTAGTCCCCCCTCGCCCCTGGTATCTCCGGTAGAATAGCGGCGGGGCATCTCGATGCCCTTCATCGGTTTTGGGCGGCCGAGGATCCGTGCCGCCCGTTGGTTCCAGGGCTCCTTCCACCATACGATCCTCGATGAAGATTTTTCTGTTCAGTCTAATCTCGTGTGGGCTAGGGGCGGCGTTCTGGCCAGCGTGGTTACGCGGACAAGTTCCCCGATTCTATCTGGCTAATGATGACCACACCGATCTGATGTGGACGGCCGATATCGAGACCTACGAACGGACCTTCGTCGAGATGCTTGATTTCCATCTCGCTTTGGCCGAGGCGACCGCGACCAAACCAGTTCCTTTTCGCAATCGCTTCAATTGCGACGGCAGCTATTGGTTGTGGAGTTATGAACAGCGAAAGTCACCCGCCGAAATGGCTCGACTGATTCGCCATCTTCAGCAGGGGACCATCAGCGTTCCGCTGAACTGGGTCGTGTCGTGTTATGGTGCCCAACCCTTGGAAGCGGTGCTCCGCGGCATGTACCCGTGCGGGCGTTGGGAGCGGCAGTATGGACTGCGTTTCCCGCTAGCGGTAGCCATGGAGAATCAAAGCTTGCCGCTCGGTTTGGCTTCGTTGTTTGCCGGTAGTGGCGCTCGTTATTCATGGCGCGGCGTATGTGGTTGTGCCAGCGCGTTATCGAATCAGTCGCTGCGGCATCGTCCGCAGGAGATCTACTGGTGGACCGGTTTGGATGGACGTCGCCTGTTGTTAAAATGGTACTCGTTGGCCGCCGCTGGCAATCGGAGTTTGGGAGGCTATGCCGAGGCTTTTGATCCGCAGCAGGCGGTGGAATTCCTGGCCAGCGATCCGGAGTTCCTCCGGCGTTATCGAGCTGCCGGGGCGGCGGAGCCCTTCGCGGTTCGCAGCGCCTTTGGCTTTGGCTGGGACGCACTGGGTAGGAAGACCGGCGAGCCTTATCTGCCCAACCCGATCGACTATCCCATCGTCGACCATTTTTCGGAGATCGCCGAGCGGTTGAGCAACGATCAGCGGCAGGTCCTCGTTTCCAACGAGGTCGATTTCTTCGAAGATTTTCTTCGCACCCATGGCTCGGTATTGGAGAGCCAAGCGGTGACCTACGGCAACGAATGGGACCTGTATTCAGCTTCGATGGCTGAAACCTCGGCTCGGGTCAAGCGGTCGGTGGAGCGATGGCGGAGCGCGGAATTCCTGGCGACGCTGGTCAGCCAGCAGTACCCTGACTTCATGCAGCCGCACCAGGTGGCCAAGGATCGAGCGTACCGGGCTTGCGGCAGTTATTGGGAACACAACTGGACAGCCGACGGCCCTATCTCGCGGGCGAAGCGGGCGGCGTGGCAGGAGAGCTTGGCGAACGATATCGAGAACTATGCGATATCCTTGCAGGCGGCGGCGGTTGCTGAGTTGGGACGCCGCTGGCCGGTGGCCCGGGAGGGAGAACGTTTCTTCGTCGTCAATCCGTTGAGCTGGCCGCGGACGGAGGCGGCCGACCTGCCCTATGCTGGGCCCTCGGCCATCCATGTTCGCGAAGTTTCCAGCGGGGCGGTCGTGCCGCACCAGCTGCTGATCATCGATCAACTTCCCCACCTTCGCATCCTCGCCCGCGATGTTCCCGCAGCCGGTTACCAGCTTTACGACATTCAGCCGGGGGATGCGGCTGGCCAGTCAGCCGGCGATCCGCTAGGCGAGGGTCGGCAAGAGCTCGTGGTTAGCGATGGAATCCTCGAGAACGATCGGATCCGTATCCGCGTCGAACCCGACGGGGCCCTGAGCAGTTTCATCGACAAGCGGCGCGGCGGACACGAGTTGGCGGCCAACTTGTTTGAACT
Organism: Pirellulaceae bacterium; assembly: GCA_044371435.1. GTDB lineage: Bacteria > Planctomycetota > Planctomycetia > Pirellulales > Pirellulaceae > JAIYDQ01. The sequence goes on from JBILTQ010000076.1 coordinate 4,015, forward strand.
ACAGTTGAATGATTTGGTGAAGAATTCGCGGACCGGCGAACCGCTGATCGTTCGAAATCGCGGTCCGGTGTCGACAGAGATCGTCGCCAGCAGCCGCGAGGGGGTGCCGCACACCACCAGCTACACCCTTTACCAGCATGCCGATCGACTCGACATCCGCAACGAGATCCTGGCGAATTTTAGCGACCTTCAGCATTGGTCCTTCAGTTTCGCCCTCGAGGGTCCAACGGTTCATACCGAGGAAATCGGAGCCATCGTGCGCAACAAGCTTCAGCGTCACGGCGGTCATTATGCCGATCACCATGCTCGTTACGATTACCTCAGCGTCAATCACTTCGCCGATATCAGCGACCAGTCGAATCGCATGGGGGTCACCATCTCCAACCCCGACCTGGCCTTCGCCCGACTCGGGCTCAGCACCCCCGATAGCTTGGACGAATCCACCCCGCAGCTTTCCTTCCTGGCAGGTGGGCAGGTCGATGGCCCGCAACTAGGGATCCGCGCCCAGAACGGGAACAGCTACTTCCTGCAGCGGTTCGCCTTGCGGCCGCACGCTGGTTACGATCCCGGAGAGGCGATGCGGTTTGCCCTCGAGCATCAGAACCCGTTGGTGACCGGCCGCGTCTTCGGGTCGGCCACCTCGAATCGCCTCGCCTCCTCCGCTTCGTGGCTGCAGATCAGTCATCCGGATGTATTGCTGTGGGCTATGAAACCGCATGAAGAGGGGATCGCCCGCGGGATCGTTGTCCGTCTGTGGAATGTTTCCCATCAGCCAGCCAAATTCGCCCTCGATTTTTCCACAGCTCAGCTCCAAGCGGCTTATCGAGCCAATCATCTCGAAACGCGTGAGCAAGCCCTACCCCTTCGCGATGGACAACTCGAGGATACCTTGGCACCGCAGCAACTGCAGACCTATCTCTTACTGCCCGCCTCCACGACCGCAAACTAGGATGGTTGCCCGCCGTCCAGGTGTCATCGCTTCGAGTTGCGGGCCTCGAGCATCTCCAGCGCGTCGTAGCTGGTTGAAGTATGGCTTTGTCTTGCGCGCAGCCCGGGTCGCCTGGGCGTAGTCTATCGCCCCTGGCTCGACGACGGCCAGTAGCTACCGCGGTAGGTGTCGACCATGGCTTAGGCTATAGCAAGCCCTCGGCCGCGTCCCCTTCGCTTGGGGGTGCGTCCTTTCGTCCATCCCACCGCTCGCCAAACACTCTACATCGACGAAACAGGGGGAAGCAACTCTCCTTTAGGCTAGAGCTGGGGCAAATCATTACCCCGCTGCGAAGGGAGAAATTACCGGGTCTTCGGGATTCATTGTTGAGGAATTTTCTTGTTGAAGAGAATCCGATTGCAACATGGACGCAGAAGAATATGATTAGGCCTACAAACGGGCGTCTGGCAGGAATATCGAGGGCGTCTGAAGATCAGCGGAGGCGTTTCCACGCGTCAGCGTAAGCGGCGCGGGGAGGATGGTGGGAGGCTTTCGCACCATGGGCAGGATTCGATTCAATGCAGCTTGAAGTCGGGGAACCGATCCATAACGAGGCGACCGCGACGGCAGTCGGGGTGTCGATCGTCGTTCCTTGTTTCAATGAGGTGGAGGGGCTGGAGCAGTTATTTGAGCGGTTGGCGTCGGTGCGTTCTTCGTTGAGCGACCGCTGGCTGGTCGAGTGCCTCTTTGTCGACGACGGCAGTTCGGACGGGACGGCTGACCAGTTGGAGTTCCGTGCCCGCGACCTCGGCTGGGCCAGGGTCCTTCGCCATCCTGTGAATCGCGGGATCGCGGCTGCCATCATGACCGGGGCCCAAGCTGCTTCGCACCCCTTGGTGGTCTCGATGGACGCCGATTGCACATATGATCCGATGCAGTTGGAAGCACTCCTTCCGAAGATGGACGATGCAACGGCGATGGTGACCGCCTCGCCATACCATCCGCAAGGCGAGGTCGAGGGGGTTCCCGGTTGGCGGCTGGGGCTATCGAAAGTTGCCTCGCAGGCCTATCGCTGGCTGCTGCCATCGCCTGTTCACACCTACACCAGTTGCTTCCGGTTGTATCGTCGCAGCGCTTTGACCGACATCCAACTGCAGGATGAAGGCTTCGTCGGGATCGCAGAGATGCTATGGCAGATTTCCCGGCGCGGGGGCGCGATCAAGGAGGTGCCGGCCAAGCTTACCAGTCGGCGTCTCGGCTACTCCAAGATGAAAACCATCCCGGTCATCTTGGCCCATTTGAAATTGATGAGCAGGATCTTGACCGATCGAATTCGTACCTTTTCATGAATCCAAGATGAGCACACCTTCGACCCTTACCGAATTAAAGAAAATCGTTCTCCCTTCCGATCAGGATGCTTCCGGGCGGACTCTTGGCCAAGCAGAGATCGAGGCTGTAGCCAAAGCCATCACCTCGGGGACATTGACTGCGACCAAAGGTGCCTTCACCAAGCAACTCGAGCAGCAGTTTGCCAAGTACATGGATTGCAGCTATGCCCATGCTTGTTCTTCCGGATCGGCGGCCTTGCATACGGCGGTAGCTGCCATCAATCCCGAACCGGGTGAAGAAATCATCACCACCGCCATCACCGACATGGGGGCGATTGCCGCCATCATCTATCAAGGGGCGGTGCCGCGGTTTGCGGATGTCGATCCGTTGACCTACAACGTGACCGCGGCGTCGATCGAGCGTTGCCTCTCGCCGCGGACGCGGGCGATCATGGTGACCCATCTCTTCGGCAATCCTTGCCAGATGGACGAGATCCTGGCTTTAGCGAACAAGCACGGTTTGCCGATCATCGAGGACTGCGCTCAGGCCTTCCTCGCCGAATATCGTGGCAAGCTGGTTGGTTCCCTGGGCGATATCGGCTGTTTCAGTCTGCAGCAGGGCAAGCATATCACGACCGGCGAAGGGGGAATGGTGGTGGCGAATGCTCCCGAGCTAGCGCGGCGCATGTTTCTCTTCATCAATAAAGCTTGGGGGTACGGGGACCCGAATCCGGACCATTACTTCCTGGCCCCGAATTATCGGATGAATGAATTGACGAGCGCCGTGGCCGTCGCCCAACTGGAGAAGTTGGACTGGAGTGTCCGTCGTCGGATCGACATGGCCCAGCGTCTGAGCGGCCAACTGGAGGGGATTCCTGGGGTCCAACCGCCGCGAATCCTGCCGGGGAACAAGCATACATTCTGGAAGTATTGTTTGGATGTCGATGGCGATGTCATCCGCGGCGGAACCGTCGCTTTGGGCAAGCTGCTCAAAGAGCAAGGGATTTTCTGTGCTCCGCGTTACATTCAGAAGCCAGCCTTTCAGTGCCAGGTGATCCGTGACCAGGTCACCTTTGGCAAGAGCCGTTTTCCCTTCTCGCTGGCGGCGGCGGACGCCCTCGATTATCGGCCGGAGCTATTCCCGGGGACCTTCCAGGCCCTCGATCGGATCCTGGTGCTTCCATGGAGCGAGCGTTACGAAGATACGCATGTCGATGCGATCGCGGAGGCCATTCGGCGGAGTGCCCAGCAATTGAGTTAGCTACGGTGATTTGATTACGCATTTTCATCCTTGAGGCAGGCATCATGATTCAGTCCCCGTTGCGGTTCGCCATCATCGGCGCCGGCGGTATCGCGCAGACCCATCTCCAGGCTTTCGGTCATTCCCAGTGCGCCCAGTTATCAGCCGTCGTCGATATCCGGCTCGAAGCGGCCCAGGCCATGGCGGCGACCCAGCATTGCGAGGCCTTCGCCGACTTGGAAACGATGCTGGGACAGGTGCCGATCGATGCAGCCATCGTCTGCACGCCACCGGCCAGCCATCCCGAGATGCTGGAGATCTTGGCTGAGGCTGGGGTTCATGTACTGTGTGAAAAACCGATGGCGGTCAGCACGGCTGGGGTGCGGCGGATGATCGGGAAAGCGGCCAAGCACGACATTCTGTTGACGATGGCTTCGAAGTTTCGCTATGTCTCCGACATGGTTTTCGCTCGGCAGCTGATCGTCTCGGGGGTGCTCGGCGAGATCGCCTTGTTGGAAAACACCTTCACCGGGCACGTCGATATGCAGCGGCGTTGGAACAGCAATCCGACGGTCAGCGGCGGCGGCGTGATCATCGACAACGGGACCCATTCGTTCGATATCGTCCGCTACCTGCTCGGACCGATCCAATCGATCCAGGCCATCGAGGGGCGGCGGTTGCAATCGATTCCGGTGGAAGACACCGCTCGCATTCATGCGAAGACCGCTGGCGGAGTCCTAGCGGCGATGGACCTCTCGTGGAGCTTCCACAAGCAGACGCCGTGGTATGTAAGCGTCTATGGGACCAACGGTACGGTCTTGGTAGGTTGGAGTGAGTCTAAGTATCGCCGCGATTGCGACAAGGACTGGACGGTGTTTGGGAAAGGCTATAACAAAGTCCAAGCCTTCACCGACCAGCTTGATAATTTTGTCGGAGCGATCCACGGCACCGACAGTTTGCTGATTACCAGCGAAGACGCGATCGCCTCGTGCGAAGCAGTCGAAGCGGCCTACGAGTCGCTTCGCCGGGATGATTGGGTGACCGTCCCTACCCAAGCCGGACCGTCGTTGGCGGTTGTTTCATGAGCATTCGGATTCATCCTACCGCCATCATCGAGTCGAACGTCCAACTCGGTGATGGGACAGCTGTCTGGGATAACGCCCATATCCGTCAGGGTACCGTCCTGGGGGAGCAGTGCATTGTCGGCGGCAAGACCTACATCGCTTACGATGTCCACATCGGGCATCGTTGCAAGATCAACGCGTCGGTGTATATCTGCACGGCGGTCACCCTCGAAGACGGGGTCATGATTTCCGCCGGGACGATTTTTACCAACGATCGTTTCCCCCGAGCGGCGACGCCCGACCTTCGGCAGTTGCGTCCTAGCGAGCCGGACGAACAAACGGAGTCGACAACCGTCCGTTGTGGTGCTACCATCGGCGCTGGTTGTATCGTTGGAAGCAACCTCACGATCGGACGCTTCGCCATGATTGGCATGGGCTCGGTCGTCACCAGGAGTATTCCCGATTTCCATCTCGCCATCGGCAGTCCAGCTCGTAGTCTTGGAGCGGTCTGTCGCTGCGGGCAGTTGTTGGGAATGTTTCCCGATCCGCTCCCGCCGACCGAAAATTATCGCTGTTCGGCTTGTCAACGCCGTTACCATCGCCAACAGTTCGAGATTATCGAACAAGACTGATCCTTCATGCTGGCCAGTATTTCACTCGATCTCGACAACAAGTGGTCGTACCTTAAGACGCATGGCGACGCCGGTTGGGAAAGTTATCCTAGCTACTTGCCGCAGTTGGTCCCGTCCATCCTCGAGATCCTCGAGCGTACCGGGTTGACGATCACCTTCTTTATCGTCGGGCAGGATGCGGCCCGCGAGGAGAATCAGGTTCCCCTCCGGAGTCTGTCGGCCGCTGGTCATGAGATCGCCAACCATTCATTCCATCACGAACCATGGCTTCATCTCTATAGCCAGGATCAGCTGGTGGAAGAGTTCGAGCGGAGCGAACAGGCGATCCAGGCCGCCACCGGTTGCCAGACGATCGGCTTTCGCGGCCCCGGCTTCAGTTATTCGCCGCAGGTACTCCACCTGTTGGCCGCGCGCGGCTATGCCTACGATGCTTCAACCTTCCCCACCTTCCTTGGGCCGGTGGCTCGCGCGTATTACTTTTTCAGCAGCTCGCTCAATCGAGCCGAACGCGATCAGCGCAAGGAGCTCTTCGGCAAATTCTCCGCAGGCTTCCAGAGGCTTCGTCCCTACTATTGGCCCGCACTGCCCGGCCGCTTGCTGGAGATCCCGGTCACCACCATGCCGTGGTTCAAGGTACCGATCCACTTGAGCTACATCATGTATCTTGCCTGCTACTCGCCGTTCGTGGCGGAAAGCTATTTCCATACCGCCATGCGTCTTTGCAAGCTACACGGGATCGAACCCAGCCTGCTGTTGCACCCCTTGGATTTCATGGGGAGCGACGATGACTCGCAATTGTCGTTCTTTCCCGGCATGTCGTTGACGGGCGCTTACAAACGGGACTTGGCTGAAAAATTGTTGGGGTGGATGAGTCGGCAATTCCAATGCGTGACCATGCAAACGCATGCTCAGCATCATGCCCGAGGCGAGCGACGGACCGACTTGGAGCCGTGGCCAGCCTCCTCGTAGCGGCAGCCAAAGGTTGATCACTCTTTCAGGTCGTAGCAGACGACCCGCGCATGGGTGCGGAGAAAAAGTCTCCCCTCGACCAAGGCTGGAGTCACGCAGCGCAGCGGGCCCGAGCCGATCACCTCTTTTTGCCAGATTTCCTGCGTTTTCCGAACGCCGTCCGCTTGCTGCTCGAGCCTTTCGATCCCGAGGCGTTGACGGGCCTCGGCTTTGGTTACGAGGCGCTGATCGGCGAGGATGCAAGCGTCGAAGACCGCCTGCGGTTGACGACCGTCGGCGGCCAGACACAGCAGTCCCTCGGCGGCAAAAAGGATCTTTCCGGCAGCGGCCAGCGGCGAGGTATACCGCGAATCGGTGGCGTCGATCGGCAGCGTCCAGCCGAGCTCGCCGGTTTCGAGGTCGAGGCAAGCGAGCTTATTTTCCCCGCGGACGAAGACCCAACCGTCCATCACCGTCGGGCTTGAGCCCGAGTCGTTCAGACGCTGGTTGAGCCACAGCAATTCGGCTCCTTGCATGGAAAGTTGGTAACAGCGAAGCCCCCCTTTGCGGCTTCCACCATAGGTCAGCAAACGGTCGCCGATCACTGTTGGCGAAGAACGCTCGGCGAACGTCTCGACCGTCCAAAGGATCGCGCCTTGGTCGGGATCGACACACAGCGTTTTCCCTTTGCCGGCGTGGGCGATCAGATAATTTCCGCGGCTGGTGGACCAGACCGTCGGACTGGAGTAGATACCGCGAGTCGCCGCCGCTTCTCCTTCCCAGGCGATCTTGCCTGTCAACCAATCATAGGCCAGCAGTCGTCCCGCGTTCACGATTACCTTCCCTGCGACCGACACCGGGGAGGAAACCATCGGCTCATCGGTCTCGGCCGCGTACGGCAAAGGGGTGATCCAATGCGGCTTACCGCTGCTTGCATTCAAACACACCATGGCGCGATCCGCTCCGAAGTAGGCAAGCTTCCCGGCATCGAAGAGAGGGGTGCTGCTTTGACGCCAGCGCGTCGCCCCGCTGGGACGCTGATGCTTCCACAGCGTCTTGCCGGTGGTCGCCTCCAAGCAGGACACTTCGTCGCTCCAGTCGAAGAAATCCTTCAACCGCGTCATCTGCTCATCGATGCGCAATTCCTCATAAGCATCGATGGCCGCCGGAGACATACTGGCCTTTTGGTCGTCCGAAAGGGCTGGATACTGGGCGGTCGGCGGCTTGACCCCAGGCTTGGGATGCTGTCGATGCGTGTATACAAAGACTCGTCCTTCGGCCACGATCGGGCTCGACCAACCTCCCCCTCCAGCAAAATTTTCCTCGCTCACCCATGTCGGCGATAAGCCGCCTTGGGGCAACCCCGATCGCAAGGGTGGCGATAACTCCACCGAACCGGAGCGGCGGGGGCCCCGCCATTGGCTCCAATCCTCGGCCTGGCCAGGCAGCGCCATCACCACAACGGCCATCACCACCAAGGCCATCATCGCCAAGGCCATCATCGCCCACAGGTAACCTGCCCAAGCTGTCCACCGGCGAACCGGCCACGATCGGTTGTTCCACATCGAATTCTATCCCAGCGATTATGAGGCGACCAACGGTACCGCCCGATTCTACTCCACGTCGCTTGACCAAGATACGAGATATCATCTTCCGGGCCGCAGTCTGGACATAGTAAGCCAAGGTATTCTTCGCGCGATCAGCGGCTATCGCGGTGGATCGCTGTTCCCGCTGCACCTCCGGTTCGCTTCCCTCGTCGCAGGAATTTCGTCTCCCTGACGGTGAGCTGTACGCCTGCCGCCGCTCACCTTCCATCCACTCGGCGGTTGCCGAAACGAAGCGACCCACGCCTTGCCCCCTCGCCGAAGCGAGGTAGTCCAAGAAGCCGCTGCGGCTGACCACCAGGCCCGTGGCAATTCCGGGACAGGGTCTAGTTGGAGCCGATCTTTGGCGATAAATTGTTCGCTTCCTCAAGTCCCTCCGTACCCGTATTTTTGCTCGGCAGCGAACTGTCGGGAGGCCTCCTTATCGAAGATCAATGAACCAATCCGACAAACTTGCCAAGGTGCCGGGGCGACTAGTCATCGTGGGTTTCGGCCTGATTGGCCAGGGAACCCTCCCGCTGCTGCTGCGGCACTTGGAAATCCCTCCCGACTCCATCCACATTGTCACCGCCGATACCGACGGGGTCGATCATGCGCGTCGCTGTGGTGTGCATTTTGTTCATCAAGCTTTGGGGCGAGACAACTACCGCCAGGTTCTCCAGCCTCTTCTTTCCCTCCCGGGCTCGGTCCTGCTGAATCTTTCGGTGCATGTTTCATCGATCGCTTTGATCAAACTAGCCAGGGAATTCGGGGTCGTCTATTTGGATACCTGCATCGAACCGTGGCAGGGGGGCTACACCGACACCTCGTTATCCGTGCAAGCGCGAAGCAACTACGCCTTCCGCGAAGCCGCTTTGGCCTTACGTGCCCCCGACCAGCCGACCGCTTTGATCGCCCATGGTGCCAACCCCGGCCTAGTCTCCTACCTGGTGAAACAAGCCCTGGTCCATTTACAAGAAGAAATTTTCCAGACGCGTCACGTTCCGACCTCGCGCGAGGAATGGGCTGACCTCGCTCGGCGGCTCGACATCCGAACGATCCATGTGGCCGAGCGTGATACGCAGGCGGCCAATGTCCCCAAGGCCATCGGCGAGTTCGTCAATACCTGGTCGGTGGACGGTTTTATCTCCGAGGGGTTGCAGCCGGCTGAATTGGGGTGGGGGACGCATGAGCGGGAATGGCCCGACGATGCGCTGCGGCATACCGACGGCTGCCAGGCCGCCATCTGTTTGAATCATCCGGGGGCGGGGACCAAGGTACGTACCTGGACACCGACCAGCGGTCCGATGCATGCTTTCATGATCACGCATCATGAGGCGATCTCCATCTCCGATTATTTTACGCAGCGCGATCGCCAGGGAACGGCGATCTACCGTCCTACCTGCCACTATGCGTATCATCCTTGCAACGATGCGATTTTGAGCCTTCATGAGCTGGCCGGTCGGCAATGGCGGGAGCAACCGCGTTTCCGGGTGATGCGAGATGAATTGGTCGAAGGGATCGATGAGTTGGGGGTCTTGCTGGCCGGCCATCAGCGGAATGCCTATTGGTTTGGCTCGCAGCTATCGATCGCCGATGCGCGGCGTTTGGCCCCTTACAACTCAGCGACTAGCCTGCAAGTCTGTGCCTCCGTGTTGGCTGGGATTGTCTGGGCCTTAGCCAATCCGCGTCGCGGCGTGGTCGAAGCCGACGAGCTCGATCATGCCGAAATGCTTCAGCTGATGCGTCCGTACCTCGGTCAGATCCAGGGCTACTTCACCGACTGGACACCGCTGACCGACCGCGCTTGGATATTTCCCGACGAGGTCTGCCTCGACGATCCCTGGCAGTTCTGCAACGTGCGGGTCCAGTAAGCCAAGACCATCGTCGATCAGCCCGTCCCGCGATCTCAAGTCTGGCGCATCGACAATCAGCGCAATGGATGGGGCTTCGTCCAGTACTCGAGGCTTGCCGGCAAGGGGCTGATCGGTCGTTCGTAGCTTGCTCCGTAATCGGTAAAGCCCGCGCCGAAACCGCCATGAGCCAGGAAGAATTGATCGGCGTCGAGCCCCATCCAGCGATCGCGGCGATGAGTTTTTCCCGTCGGATCATGGCTGAAGGTCGCCTGCCTTAGCTCCAGCCAGCGGCCATCGGCGGTATGGATCCAGCCGCTGCCGAAGCGAGCCTTGCGCAGGCGATGGCCGGTCGCGCCATCGAAGTTTTCGCTGAAGCTGTGTAGGCCATGCAAGTAGCCATCGGCGGCCGGAGCTTTCATCCTCGCAATCAGCTTCCAGGTTTCGTGTTCGGCTTGCCAATAGTAGCCGCTGAAGATCGTCGCCGTCCCGTCCGGTTCGGCCGTCACTTGGAAACGCTGGGGCTTACCCGTCTCCCAAGGGTAGACCCAATGGCTGTGTCCCCCTGTCCCTTCGCCGCCGAAAACATGGGCCACCACCCCATCGCCTTTCTCCAGCAATTCGACGTAGTCCGCCCGGTCGACCTGCTCGCGCCGATCTGCCTGCTGGCCACGCCCGGCATCCCATACCGAAAAGATAATACGTCTTTCGGTCGGGCTGATGACTTGCATCCCCAGGTAGCCGCGATGGAAACCGCAAGCCATGTAGAAGGTCGCGGGTGGATCCTCGAGCCCGGTGACTTCGGCGGAAAAACGATCGAGCTTCCATGTCGGTTCGACCGGGTAAAGCAGGTGCACCGAAGCGGCGTTCCTTCGCGGCTCGCGGTTGAAGTGAGCGCCTCGGCAAGCCTCTCCTCGTAGCTGCAGGTTGACGATCTTCAACGATGGCTTCAGCTCAGCCAGCAACTGGAACTCGAGGCAGTGGTAGCCCGGCTTGTCGATCGCCAGTGGACGAAAGGCTTGGAGCCGGGTCTTACCGGTCGTGGTCATCCCCGTGGCTTCGGCCAGTTGGCTCCCCAGTCGCCATTGGAGTGGGAGCGGGCTGCCTTCCGGGCAGATGACTTCCAGCGAAGCTTCCAGCTTGCCCGGCTGAGCAAAGTAACCGTACCATGCGAGCCGGTTTTCCGGGCCCCACCCCGTCGCTCCATGTTCAGGAGCGATGTCGATCCCGCGCGGGTTGGGGATCGAGTAGGCGGTGAAGGCGGGGATGGGGGGCACGGTCTCTTCGCCCCGCAGCGGACCGAGGCCAACCGCTGCCACGATCCCCAGCAGGCATCCCCTCCCAGTCCACCTCGCTGCTGCCCCGACGATCCGATGGAAATTCAACGGCATCCTAGGCTCTCCCAGCATCCCTTATACTTGGTACTCAATACCTGAACGCAATCTTTGATCCGCGAAAGGAAAACTCTCCGCGACAATGTCTCCAAGCCACCATACTGTATCGTTGCGGCCCCGGCAATTTGCCAGCGACAACTACTCGGGAATTTGCCCGGCGGCCTGGGACGCCATGCAGCGAGCCAACCGCGACCATGCCTGTGGTTATGGGGACGATGGATGGACCACGCGAGCCGCCGATATGCTTCGCGAACTTTTCGAGACCGATTGCGAAGTCTTTTTTGTTTTCAACGGCACAGCCGCGAACTCTCTGGCTTTGGCTGCCCTGTGCCAGCCGTACCATAGTATCCTTTGCCATCGCTTGGCCCATATCGAGACCGACGAGTGCGGGGCTCCCGAATTCTTCTCCAACGGCTCGAAGATCTTGCTCCTTCCTGGGAACGAAGGGCGGATCGATCCGGAGGCGGTGACGGAGGCGGTCGATCGACGCCAAGATATTCATTATCCCAAGCCTCGGGCCTTGAGTATCACTCAGGCAACGGAGTTGGGGACAGTCTATTCGCTATCGCAGTTGACCGCCTTGACCGAAGTGGCCAAACGGCGGTCGTTGCGAATCCACGTCGATGGAGCTCGTTTTGCCAACGCGGTCGCGTCGCTGGGGGTTGCCCCGAAAGAGTTGACTTGGAAGGCCGGCATCGATGTCCTGTGTTTCGGCGGGACCAAGAATGGGATGGCGATCGGTGAGGCGGTAATCTTTTTCGACAAGCGGCTGGCGGAGGAATTCGCCTACCGCTGCAAGCAAGCCGGACAACTCGCCTCCAAGATGCGGTTCCTGGCAGCTCCCTGGGTGGGAATGCTGGAGAGCGGTGCATGGTTGAGCAACGCTCAGCATGCCAACGCCTGTGCTGCTCGATTGGAGGCTTTGCTGGCCACCCTCCCTGGCCTTCACTTCCTATCGCCGCGCCAAGCCAACTCGGTATTTGTCGAACTACCTTCCACCATCGCGGAGGCTTTGCGCGACCGCGGCTGGCAGTTTTATACATTCATCGGCGATCACGGCGCCCGCTTGATGTGTTCCTGGGATACGACCGAGGCGGACATCCGAGAGTTCTTTCACGACCTTCAGGAAGTATGGCAGATTCGATGAACACGAGCTCACCCAAGATGAACGCCTATCCGATTCCTGTGGATCGCGAAACCAAGCCTCGGTATCGACCGCGACTCGCCCTCGGCTGGTGCGTGGCCTGGCTACTGTCGGTATCCGCCCTCCACGGCCAGGAGGCGGATACGCCAGCTTGGGCAACCCAGCCGGCGTTGCGGCGGTTGCGTCTTGATGCCGACCCACGGCGGACGGCTGAGCAGAACGGGCTGGCCTTGGTGAAAGCAACCCAAGCCTTGGTGCCCGGCGATCAACTGGTGATCGGTCCAGGAACGTACTCGGTTGCCCCGCGTTGGGATATTTCGGCGGCGGGCACTGCCGAAGCCCCGATTCGCATCGTGGCCGCTGAAGAGGGAGGCGTTCGGCTGACACGCCCCGATGCCAAGCAAAACGTCCTGAACGTAGGGTTCGACCGGCCGACGAGCTATCTGTTGCTGCAAGGGCTCGAGATTACCGGCGGCAGCCATGGTCTGCGGTTGGGACAATGCCACCAGGTCTGGATCGACAACTGTCACATCCATCATACCGGCGGAGTTTGCCTGAGCGCCAACAGCTTTGACACTCACCATCTTTACCTGACGCGGAACCATCTCCATCATGGTGGCGGGCATGGCGAGGGAATGTACCTCGGGGGTAATGAGGCCTCGGTCATCATGAGTGAAAGCGTGATTGCGCGAAACCATGTCCATGATTGCCGCGGCGAACAGGGGGATGGGATTGAGGTCAAGCAAGGGTCATGGGGCAACCTCATCACCCAGAATCATGTCCATGATTGCAATTACCCATGCATCACCGTCTATGGAACCCAAGGCCGAGCGCCGAATACGATCGAACGCAATCGGTGCTATCGCAGTCAAGACAATGTGATGCAGGTCCAGGGCGAAGCCATCGTGCGCAATAACGTCTTGATCGGTGGCCGCGGTTCAGGCTTCTCCACGACGGACCATCAAGGGCGTTCGCGATCGCTGGTGGTCGTTCACAATACGATCGTCAACATTGGGCATGCCTTCAGCGGGCGTTCGTGGGATAATCGCGAGGGGATGGTCTTGGCCAACAATCTTCTCTATTCACGCGAGGGGATGGCGATGCATTTTCCCCATGGCCAAGCGGGGGCGACGATCGTCGGTAACGTCATCTATGGTGAAGAGAACCGCGTCGGCGTCAAAGCTACTTCCTCGTCCAACCAGGGCCGAGGCTTGCAGGATTTCCAAGCGGTCAGCTGGGATGCGACCCTCACCGAAGCCATCCCTGCCCCCGGTGCCCCCTTCGCCCAAGCCGATCCGCGGTGGGTGCCGCTGGAAGATTTCACCGGTCGACCGCGGCAAGGCAGCCTCTTCGCCGGAGCCTGGTTGCCGGAAAAATAGGCCAACCAGTTCCCCACTCCATCACCACCCGATGCGTCAGCGAGGGACTCCATCACCCTACGATCCGACGGGTAGAGCCGATGCCGACCATCCCAGACTAGCTCGCACCGACGCGAGTGGACCCTACCACCAGCTGGCTACTC
>JBILTQ010000078.1:0-17631 GCA_044371435.1 Pirellulaceae bacterium
GGCATTGTCCCCAACCCCAAGCGTCTCGCCTAGGTGTAGGAGCGAGCGGAGGACATCGGATAAGGTCTGCGGAGCCAGGTCGATCAGCTGGGGTGGTTTGGGCAAGCAACTCATGGCCTCCCGCACCTCGGCGTGAGCGATGGCACATACATCACACAGCGTTTGCGTGACCACTACGTCGGGGTTCGCTTGCCGCCAAACTTCCTGGTCAAGGGCATACAACACGAATCCCGCCTGCTGTCGTTTACTCACCCAAGCGTCGATGGCAGCGCTGGAGGTGTTTTCTGGCAGGATGGCCCGGGTGACCTTCGGCAAACGCTGGACTGCCGGCGGGTAATCGCATTCATGGCTGACCGCTACCAGCTGATCCTGCAACCCTAATCCACAGATCATTTCTGTCGCAGCGGGTAGCAAGGAGACGATACGCATGAATGATTTGACGAGTGGCTGAAGATCATTGCAACGCGCCGCACGATCCGGCGGGATGAGAAGCCCTCGGCGACCGGGAGATCCTTCCTCATCGCGAAATAGTTTATCCGATGAAGCTTCGCGGTGCGCCGGGTTCACGGGGCAGGCTGTGGCGGCTGGCTGGCCAATTGTACCAAAGCTTCCAAAGTTCGGCCTTGCTGCTCAGGCTGAAGGATCAAATAGCGATCGAGCCCCTCGGCGGTCTCTTCAAAGCTGCTGACCCCTTGCTCATCGATGCTGACCCGGCCGACGGCGGAGGTATCAAAATAGGCATGGTCGGGGCGGACAGCAGCCAGGACGCTGGTCAAATCCCACGTCGGTCGGTTGTGATTCGGCGGGTTGTACAACACGCTAGCCTCGACCAAAGGATGATGGTGGCAATAGGCGAAATCGGTAGCCAGACGCTGGTGTGGGAAACGCAGGGCGATACCGATCTCGAAGCCACTCCACAGCCTGGGGGTCGGCCAATCGCGACTGAGCAGTTGAGCGGCGGGTAGATCTTTGACGACATTGTATTCCCGGTGGACGACCGGTTTGCCTTGGGGGTCGGGAATCAAGCGAAAGGCTCCGGCCATCAACGACAGCAGTTTGACCTTGCGCTTTACCAAAGCCGGCCCCGCCAACGGACTGATCTCATCGGCTGGCGAGCGGAGCAATTGAGCCAGGTTGGTGGAGAAGCCGACCTGAACGATGACCACCGACTGGTCTTCCGCCGCCGCCAAAGTCCGCCGCAGGACTTCGACCGCCGAAGGCGGCGAACTCCCCTCGGTCAAGTCATGCGGATAACGCCAGTTGGCTCCATCGCGTGTTTCGATCATCGGCAAATACTTGCCAACTTCGGGGGTCACTCCGCTGCTACAGATCCCGATCGGGATCTCGCCACGACCGTAGAAATGGTTAAGCCCATCCGCCAAACGCGGCGCTAACCGATGGTCCTTGGTCAAGGTAACCGCTAGCAGCCGGCACTCGCGGCGACTTTCCAAGGCATGAATCACACCGATGGCCAGGACATCATCGACGTCGTTGCCCAGATCGGTATCGAATATTACCGGCACCGGCGACTGCGCCGGCGCAGCGGTCGCCCCAACCACGGCCACCAGCCACCCCATCCATAACCATGGCCAGGATGAAGATCCCGATCGCTGCCGCGAGGGCTGATGGAGGACCCGGGCTCGCGGCGGTTGATGGTGTGCGCAAACGCCAGCCTCGCGCCGGGCCATCGGGCTGGTCGAGCGGTCGGCCGGAGCGGACGATGGAACCGAAACGCTGCAGAACATGGCCGGTCCTACGGGCTTCCATCGTGGTGCTACCCTGAATTTGCTCATTGTTCCATGCTTCCTGGGGAATGAGGTGTTATCGATCGGTATCGGAAGGGCGCAGGGATGAAGCCTTGGGATGGACGGTCCCATCCCCGGCTTTGTTCACCCTCCTCAGGATGTACGTACAACCCGCGGTGGGCCGTGATCCAGCCGCCGCGAAAGATCGGGCACCAGCGGACGCAGCCCGACTTCGCGGCTTTGCCATGCATCAACCGAGAGAGTTCTCGCCGCGATTCTCACGCTGCTGGATCGTAACCGGCCAACCTGGGAATTGGTTCGAGGCTTTTCCATCGGTCGCATCGCAGAGGAAGCGGAAGGCTTCGATAAGGTAGGTTCGAGCCTGGGTGTCGACCGTCACGAAACCAAAACCACTCCCTTTCTGATGGGCCAGTTCGTAACGCCCCTTCTTCGAGGCCACCTCGGGGTTGCCGATCGCATAAACGTAGAGTTTGTTCCCCAAGCCATCGAGGAACTCGCCGGTGTTCGGCAAACCATGCTGGGGACGATGGGTATGCGGCAGCTGCAGCTCGTCGGGACGCCACCAACGCGGATAGCTGACGGCGATGGCTGGGGTACAGAAAGACCAGTTAGCATCCCGCTGCTGGTCGACACCGTACTGGACCAGCGAGGTCAGGTGTTGATCGCCGTTGATGTGCAGCACCTGGCCTCGTCGCAGGATATCGATGGCGCGGTTGCGAGGGGTCTGCGGCCAACCGCCACAATCCAAGTCGGCCTTGAGGAAGCCGTTGAATTTACCATGATGGGTGGCGACGCCAGCGAAAACGGTCTGACTCAACAAGATCTTCATGGTGTGCCCGCGCCAATCCTCGACCCATTGGGCGAGGAACTTTTCCTGGCGATCGCCCAGCAAGATCAAACCAGGCTTGTCGAGTTGCGAGGTATCGAAATCAGGATTGGCCACGTGATCGGCGCGAGGGCCATCGACACGTACATTCTCCGGTCCACTCTTGAATTGCCGATCGCCGATGATGGCAAAACTAACCCCGCCGTAGACCATGTCGCCATAATAGACGCTGATGGCTTGCTCGCAGGGGGTGGGATCGAAATAGTCGGGATGATGGGCGGCGTTGGTCTTGTGCACCACATTCACCATCCGGGCTGGCTGCAGGTAACCACCGCTGGAGGAACTACTCCCTTCGGCGGCCGCTTTGCCCCCTTCGCCCCACAGGTTTCCATGGAACACGTCGTGGTCGTCGGGGATGCAGAGGGTCGGACTGTTCCGCATCGCGTCTCGAAACGCCCAACCGAATTCGTAGAACTTGCGGAGATAATTCAGGATTGCCGGTTCGGCTGGCTGGCGGATGATGCCAAACCCACCGTGGTTCTCATAGATCTGATCGCCGGAGAAATAGAGGAGGTCGGGTTGGAGTCGCACCAGGTTATTGAGGACCGGTTCGTAGGGAAAGGCATAATCGTTCTGGCAAGTCAAGGCGGCGATCCGCAGTGGTCGCCCGCTGGGGTTGGCTAAAATCTTCCCGTTCCATTGGCTGAGCTCCTCGCCGCCGCCTGCCAGCTTCTGGCGATAGAGGAGCCGGTACGGCGTGGTCGTCTTCTCATCCCAATGCGGGATGCGGAAGGTAGCTGTCCAGGCATCGGGATCGAGCGGCGCCTCGCCTAAACTCTTCCAACTACCGTCGCGTTCAATCTGCAACTCGACCGTCTGGTGATCGCTCTCACCCAGCGGACCGGTCAACGCGGTCAGCTTCATGACGAAACCGTCGGCTGAACGCGAATCGCTCAGCGAATACATCGACCAGAGGATGGGCCCGAAGCGTTGATTGTCATCGACGCGGAAGGCATCGCCTCCCAACTGCCAGGCGGTGAAACGATAGCGGGAGCCATTCTGGGCGTTGGGAGCCAGGTCGAAATTATTGACGATGGCCACATTGCCAAGAATGCTGGTGGCTGGTACAGGATGTTCGACATGCCCTAAACTCTGGCCATCCGCGGTGGCCGCGCTGAGCCGCCAAAGGTAACGGTCGCCGTCCGGTTTCCCTTCGAGCAGCAGGCTTAGCTTCTTGAGGGGAGCAGACGCGGCCAGCGGTGCAGAGGCCGGACCCAAACGGAGGCTGCTATCGATAAAACCAGCGATCATCCCACCGGGGGCGAAGCAATTGCTTCGATACTCCTGAATATCGCTTTGGATTCCCACGCGGAATCCCGCCCCTCCATCGCGCCCGCCCGTCTCGACGTTTTCGATAGCGACCGACATTCGCACGGTACCGGTAGGATTGACGATTTGATGGGTCAACGAATGGACATTGCGATTGCCCCCGCTCGACTGGCATTCAGCCGCTCCCGCTACCAGCCGCCAATCCTCCATCGGATTCGCCCAGCAGTCGCCGCTCAGCCAGACGCGATCGCCGTATTCCGCCCAGCGTGGGCCGCTCATCGGTAGCGTTGGCGAGACCGGTTTGTCCTGCGCGTTCGACCGGCGAGGACGCTGGCTTCCGAGCAACGAAGCCAAACCGAGCAACTTCAAAGTCAAGCGGCGGGTAAACAAATGCATCGAAGATACCTGTGAGGTGGGTGGAGGATCGGAAGGATAGAAAGACGAAGATGATACCGCCCCATACTTTAATCGACGAAGGCCGCGTCACGAATTGTCGTCGCTAATTTTGTCAGCTGCTCGACGACCACCGGATGAAGCTTGGCAACGTCCCTGGTTTCGGCCATATCCGCGGCGAGGTCGTAGAGTTGCGGGCTCTCCCCGAGGTGGAGTTTCCAATGTCCCTGCCGGATCGACTCCAGGCTTTTCGCGCCGGAACCATAACGCGAATACAAGTGCTCGCGCGGCGACCTCGCTCCTTCCCGACCCAACAGGATCGCCGAGATATCAAATCCATCGAGCGGTTTTTCGGGTGATGCCTTGCCTGCTAGCCCCCACAAACTGGCTAAGGTCGGTAGGAATTCGAGGGTCGTGAGGAACTCGGAGGAGACCCGACCCGCCGGAACATGCCCGGGCCACCATGCCAACCAGGGAACCCGTAAGCCCCCCTCGAAGAGCGTGTGTTTGGTCCCGCGGAGAGGACCGGCCGAGCCCCCCGAATTGCGTTCCGGTCCGTTATCGCTGGTGAACAAGACCAAGGTCTGTTCGGCCAAGTCCAACTCGCGCAGCTTGTCGAGAAGTCGTCCCAGATGGTGATCGAGTTCCTCGATGACGTCGCCGTACAGGCCGCGCGATGAGCGGCCGACGAAGTCCGCCGTCGCGGCTAAGGGTAAGTGGGGCATGGCATGACTGAGCAGCAGGAAAAAAGGTTGCTGGCGATGCCTTTCAATAAAATGCAAAGCTTCGTCGGTGTACCAGCGGGTCATCTCCGCGGGATCGGCCGGACGAAAGACTACCTGCTCGTCGCGCCATACCGGCATCCCACCTTCGTTTTCGAAATAACGCGTTTCGAAATGATCGAGGTTGTGCAGCACTCCGAAATATTCATCGAAACCTTGGTCCCTGGGACGCATCCCGGCGACAAACCCCAAATGCCATTTGCCGATACAACCCGTCGCACACCCTGCAGCCTTTGCCAACTCGCCCAAAGTCCATTCCTCCGCTGCCAAACCACGGGTGGTATCGGGCCGCAACACCCCGAATGCCAGGCCGGACCGTCCGGGATAGCGGCCGGTCATGATCGAGGCTCGCGATGGAGTGCAGAGGGGCGCGGTGACGGAAAAATCGGTGAACCGCATCCCTTCCGCGGCCATGCGATCGAGCTGCGGCGTACGGACATCGGTCGCGCCGTAGCAGCCGAGGTCCCCGTATCCTAGGTCGTCGGTCACCACCAGGATCACATTGGGCGCCCCGCAAAGCTCGGAGGCGAATGCCCATCCGACGAGGGGAACGAAGAGTATCCACCACCCTCGCAGGCGACCAACGGCTACCTTGCGACCCAGCCGACGGCGGGAAGGGGTGGGCAAAACGAATGCCCTCAGCGTCGATAGCCAAGCTGCGAAGGACATCGAGCGTTACAGCTTCAACTCGAGCAGACGATCGATGCAGCGTTCGACGGTAATCCCATCGGCTTCCGCCTTGTAGCTCAACAGGATGCGATGACGCATCACGGGATGAACTAAAGCCCGGATATCGTCGCGCGAAACATGGGCATGGCCCCTCAGCAAAGCGCGGGCCTTGCCCCCCAAGACCAACATCTGCGCCGCTCGCAAGCCGGCTCCCCAGCTGATCCACTGGTTGACGAAGTCGGGTGCCTCAGGACGTTGCGGGCGACTGGCCGCTACCAACTGGACCGCGTAGCGGGCGACTTCTTCGGCGATCGGTACCCGCCTGACCATCGCATGAAAACGCAGTACATCCTCGCTGGTAAAGATCGGCTCGATCGGTTCCGATCCGCGACTGGTCGTCTGCAACACCACCTCCAACTCATCAGCCATCGGCAAATAATCGATAAGTACATTGAACATGAAGCGGTCGAGCTGCGCTTCCGGAAGCGGATAGGTCCCTTCCATCTCGATCGGATTTTGCGTGGCTAACACAAAGAAGGGCTCGGGCAACGGATAGCGTTTGCCGCCGGCGGTGACTTGATGCTCCTGCATCGCCTCCAACAACGCCGCCTGCGTTTTGGGAGGCGTCCGGTTGATTTCATCCGCCAGAATGACATTAGCGAAGACCGGGCCAGGCACGAACTGCAACGATCGTTGGCCCTCATGGTCCGCCAGGATTTCCGTGCCGGTAATGTCGGCCGGCATCAGGTCGGGGGTGAACTGGATTCGGCGAAAGTCGAGATGGAAAACTTGAGCCACACTTCGGACCAACAACGTCTTCGCCAATCCCGGAGCCCCGGTGATTAGGCAGTGCGAGCCGGAGAACAAGCAGATCAATAACTGTTCAATGATCTCTTTTTGACCGACAATCGTCTTGGACAATTCCGCCAGGATCCGCTCGCGTCCGTCGCGAATCTGCTGGACCACCATTTCTTCCTCTTCGTCAGTCAACAGTGTTGCCTTGGCCATGCACGGATCCTTTCAAGGGTGGAGGGCATCGAGCCCCCGATTCTAGCCCGCAGCCTGGCTCGAAGATACAACCGCAGTGAAATTTGAACCAACCACAACACAAGCGTCAGGAGCGGCCCGCGAACATTGCGGTGACTGATGCTCGAAGCTGGCGATTTTCGTCAGCTCCGCCGCTTGGAAGCGGTCAGCATCCACGGCAGGTCCTTGCAGACCTGCCCGCCACGACTTAAGGGGCCAGCAGGCGGCGATAAAAAAAAGACTGCAAGGCTGGCGGGGCTGGCATGGCGGAAAAGAGGAGCGGCTGGAGTGCGTGCGGTAAGTCGGTTTCGAGCAAGTCTGCGCCCAGGTCGAACAGGCGTGCATAGCGTTCGCCCAGGGTCCGCCGTTCCTCGGCGTTGGCCTCGACCCACTCCCGATCGAGATTGCGCGAAGTGCCGACGACGCAAAGCACCCCTCGCTGATGCAACTGTCGGTATAACTCCCGATCCTCGGGGGGCGTGTGACCGACGAAAGCGATGATATTCCTCCAGGGGATTCCTGATTGCTCGAAAGCCTGCATGGCAGGCAGGTCCGGAATAAAGACTTCCATCATGAGGTGCGGGTTAAGCCGATAGCATTCCTGCGAATTTTTCACCGAGCCGGTGATCAACAAAGCATAACTTTCAGCATGGTGCTGTTCGATCGCCCGCACCCTTCGCTCGACCGAGGCATCCTTTTGATCGAGTACCAAGACCGCCTTACCCCGCGCCCACTCCAAGACTTCATCCAAGGTCGGTACCCGGTGCGGTGTGATCTGACCCTGACTATCGCGCAACTGCAGCTGCCGAATCGATGCCAAGCTATGCTCCTTCACCAAGCCGCTGCCGGTGGTCGTGCGCTCGAGGCTGGCATCGTGATGCACCACAAGCTGGTCATCGCGGGTCAAACGCGGATCGATCTCGAGCAGCGTATAGCCGTGACGCAGGCAATCTTCGAAGGTCGCAATGCAGTTTTCGGGAAACGCGAGGCGGCCACCGCCTCGATGAGCACTCAGCAACGGTAGCCGATGGTCTGCATGATGCAACAGATGCTGCAGGTCCTCGGCCGTGGCCAAATGGAGTTCATGCCGGATGCTGGTCGCCGACGGAGTGCCTTCCTGCCCCATCAGCGTTGGCGAAAGGCTTACCAGGTACCCGATCCATAACGCGCAGCAGGCACGCCTCCACGCCTCAGGGGTGAGGCGCGGGTTCGGCCTCCGTCGATGAGGGAACGCGCAAGGGGTTGAGGTATAAGCGATGGTATTCTTCTGGATCATGGCGGTTGGCGGCTGGAGCGCGACGGCTACTTTCAATTTTTTCCAGTTTAGCGATTTCCCTCTCAAGCCACAAAAGCTCATGCCCCACGTCGGGAAGATGATAAGGATCGCTCACGATAGGCGATCCCTGGCCCTCTTCTTCCACATGGGACGCCAGGATTGGCTGCTCGCTTGTGGGCGACGCCGCCCGTGGGGGGCGTTGGGCTGCGACGCGGTGGGGTGAAGGCGGAGAAACGACCAGCGGTGGCATGGTGTGAACGGCCGCGGTGACCGGCGCGGCTGAACCGCCGGTATGCCAGGTGCGGTGCCAAGCTCGCAGCCTTTCCAGCAAGGCCAGCTCGGCAGTTATTTTAGCGTCCAACCCGGCCATCACCTGCGTCCCGTGCTTCGTCGTCGCTTTGTTCCAGAGAATCGTCTGCTCGATGGGGCCACCATCGATACACTTCAAGGCCGATTCGTAGCTGATCTCATGCGCTGGTCGTCCCAGCAAGCTGCCTGACCTGGCGACGTGGAAATCATTTTGACCATAGGCGCCATGGCATCCAGCCTGCCCACAACGCATCGCCAGGAAAGGTTGAATCTGTCGACGAAAGTAGTCTTGACTGGCCTTGGACCCGCCGACGAATGCCGCGGGGGCTGGTTGCGACAACTCGGGTGAGACAGTCGTCAAGGCTTTCTCGGCGAGGGCCGGTACCACCTGGTCGCGCTGGCTGGCCGGAGGGGCGGCGGCGCGGAGGGCGGCTTGCATGGAGGGGTCTTGCAAAAGGCTTTGCCGCAATTCAGATTCGAACTGCTTGAATTTACTGTGAGCACCACTGGATTCCTTGAGTTGGAGGTAATGCGCATAGGCCTCTTCGATCAAGCCGTTGCGAATACACCACTTGGCTAACTGGAAGTGATCCCCCGGTTCCCAACGCCGCATGGCGTTCCACTGATGCTGATACAACGCGCTGACGTCGGTACCGATCGTCACGATCTGGGTCGCCGGGACACTGACTTCCCCGGTCTGGTCCAAACGAATGACTACCGACTTGCCTTGCGAACGCACCTCGCTGCC
Organism: Pirellulaceae bacterium; assembly: GCA_044371435.1. Lineage (GTDB taxonomy): Bacteria > Planctomycetota > Planctomycetia > Pirellulales > Pirellulaceae > JAIYDQ01. The sequence goes on from JBILTQ010000078.1 coordinate 9,125, forward strand.
CTGAAGCACGTTGCCGTTCTGAAGCAACACGAAGCCTGGACCAGACCAATCAAACTCCTGAGCCCAACCGGCTGAAATCAGCCACAGGCCGCTGAGAACAAAACACCATCCGTGAGTCGCCCCCATCCAGCCGAAGCGGCGAACGGGAGCGGCCGAGGTCAGGGAGATCGATGCAAGCATGATGAATAAGCTACGCCTTTCCGCAGGCGATTCCTCTCCTGACCATCGTCGATAAGCTATCCCGGGACTACGAAAGCCGCTGCAGCGCTCAAGATCTTTGCCGATCCAAGGGAGGAAATAGCTGGCAAAGGCGGGTGGCGTCAAGAGGATTTTCCGGGAATCGAAAGGATCGACTGTCGAGGCTCGGGGGCTGAGGTCGCGACCATGGGCAACGTCGGCCAAAAGACTCTCCGCCAAGACAGCCTAAGGATCTCGACGGCCGATGGCGATCGGAATGTCATCCAAACTCAGATTCCCCGTATGGTTGGTGATCACCGCCTGTCCGCCATGGGTCAGCTCCTTGACCCGCGAACTGATATAGAAGCTCACCTCCTGCAGCGAGATCAATCCATCGAGATCGTTCTCTTGGGGGAGTGGGATCGTGGCTGGATCCGGGACGATCCGTACCCCGCGGATACACTCGACCAAAGCCAGCGTCAGGGCGCCGTGCCCCCAGTCATTGCGTTCCTGCGCGCTCTGGTTGGCTAGCGAGGCTGCGATTACCACCGCCCCTTTTTCCGCTTCGGCGAAGCGCGACAACGCTTTGGCGGTGGCGGTCTTCATCTCCAATTCCGGGAGTCCGCGCCAACCGGTTCGCGTGATCGCGCCGCTTTGGCAAGAATCCATAATCAAGATGACCATGCCGGCCAAATGTCCCAGGCTGCGCCGCGCTTCATCCCAGGAAATGGCCGTGGTCGCGATCTCCTTGGCCGCGTCGTAGTCATGGGGGAGAAAAAAGAAATCCTGATGCTGATCGCTGATTCCATGGCCGGCAAAACTGACGATCGCCAGGTCATTCTGCGTCACTTGCTTTTCCAGCTCGCCCAGAGCTCGTAGGATTCCATCGCGCGTAGCGTGCTGATCGAGCAACTCGCGGGTATATACTTTCCGAAACAGTTCCTGTGGTCGATCGCGAAAGGCGGCCGCCAGGGCTTGCGCGTCCTTATCAGCTACTTCCAAGTCGTAATTGGGATCGGCATACCGCGAGACGCCGATCGTCAGGATATGCAAGTCGGCCCCTTGCTTGAGATTCATGGCGATCCGCGCCGCTTGCTCCACCGGCGAAGGACTTTCGTAGCGAGGAGGCAAGGCGGTACGAGCTGGCGGCTTGAGACGATGCTGCAGCAGGAAGACCGCGGCCAGAGAAAGACAGAACAACAGTCCTGCCGCCACCAGCCAAGACCGCGGCAAGTTGCCGCCAGCCGGTCGATGGACTGTCGCTTGCGCCCAACGGCGAGCGATCGCGAGGATCTGTCGGCTGCTCAGCCGCGAACCGCGGCGCGGAGCTGCTACCAGCGTATAGCCAAAGTCTTTGCCATCAAACCACGGGTCCTGGCGGGCTCCGTTGGGATCGCTAGCCAGTTCAGCTTTTTGCAACGCTTCGGCCAAAGTTTTGAGCGGCAGTCGCTGGATCGGATCGGTGGAAAAGACCCAGTGCCCCGGCTCCCTTTCGACCGCCAGCAGCAAATAAACCCCGCCGACCGGCGCGCGATCATCGCTGCGGGCCCAAAATTTCCAGAGGGCACTTTTCGGTTGTCGCAGGATCAGCGCCGAGGCCTGCGGCGGTCCTTCCGGCAAATGCACGCGCCACTGTTCGCCTCGGCTAACGTCCTGCCGGTACACCTCGTGGTCGCGAATCAAATAGGCTCGCTGCCGCGCAAATTCGGGACGGTCGCGAAAGAGGGGGGTGATGAGCGGATCGAGCCCTTCGCGGCAAGCTTGCAGCAGTCGGCCTTCTACCGGTTGCCAGGCCTTGAGGAAATCATCGGCCTCGGCTGTCGAAGAGAGATCATCGGCGAAGTTAGAACGAACCGCCAAGAACATCCCCTCCAGCGTTTCCTCGGGCGGCAGATGGCTAGGACGCAAACCTTCGCGACACAGGCCGGCGTAGTGGGCGTAACTTTTCGCCGCCGCCGGTAACGTTCTTCCTTGAATGGCCATGATCACCCAACTGACGGCGAGCATATCATCCAAGGTTGGATCGCTTTGGACAGCGATCGTCTCGATCGGGCCCGCACCGGCGATCAGCCCCTCGATCCCGCGCTCGACGACGACGCTCGCAACATTCAAGCATCGAACGGTCGGCGTTGACTGCGGCACCAGGTAAAGAGTCCCGGCTTGGGGCTGATGACTGGCTTCTTGCAACAAATCGCGGGTAAAGCGAATGTGCGGGAGCTTCGCGGCTGGCATGGGGGGTAATACGGTATCCATGTTCTCCAATCTCAGGCTCCGCCCTTCCTGTTCCACTCGAACTTCCCCCGTTTCACCGAGGGGCTCCGTCGCCGGCCTGGCGAGCGACTGTGGCTGGTAAGGGAAAGAGCGATCACGGCAGTTTCGCCGTCAGCGCCTTCCACTCTACGCCGTCCTGCAGATCGCGAAAAGCCGCATCGCGCTTTAATTTGTGGCGATTCCGAAACCCGAGTTCGATCGCTCGCGACAGATGCGTCAGCGCGTCACCCGGGGCGGTGGCTGAATCCGGCTCAAGCTTCCCGCGCAGGGCCGCGATTACCGCCAACAGGTACTCATCGATGAAGGCGAGTTGCTTGTCGGCCGCGATGAGGATCTTCTCAGCGGTCGTCAACGCTGTTTGAGCGCGAGGAATGTCGGTAGCGGCGTGGGCCCGAGCCAAACAAACCTGGCAACGAGCGGAAAAACTCGAGGCGGTCACATCCTCGGGATTGTTGTCGAGCAGTTGCTTGGCGAGGAAACTCGCCCGCTCCAAGGGTTCCATGGCTTCTTCCAGCCGCCCATCATCGATCAGCAATTCGGCCAAACAGCAGCAGAAATCGGTGAGGTCGCTCTTGTATTCGGTGACCGCTGTTCGCTCGCGGACCAACTCCTCGCTGTAGCGCCGCGCTTGCGCGTACTCCTTGACGGCTTGCGTTAATTGACCTTCGCGATCGTAAAAATTACCGGTATTGCGGAAGCTCCGGGCCAACTGAAAGCGCGCCTCGGTGTCCCGGGGATCTTCATCGGCCAGTTGCCGACGAATGGCCTCAGCCTGGCGGTACGAAGCCAACGACTGCTCGGGCATTCCCAAGTCCAATTGCACATCGCCGATGTAACCATGGCTGCGGGCCAAATCGCGGCGCAGGCTGCGCGAACTATCGGTCCCCTGCAATCTTTCGCGGATCGCCAGTCCTTGGGCGAAAAAGCCCAGCGACTCCTGCCGACGATTCATCGCGTCGTAGAGAATCCCCAGGTTATGGTAGGCCTCGGCTAGATGCTGCGGTAGCTCGACCTGTTCGGGGGCTTCCTCGGTCAGCTTGTCGAGTGCTTCCCGAGCCTGCTTCAACTTTTGATCCGCTTGCTCCAACTCGCGAAAATCCTGCAGCAAGATGGCTTGGGCGATCCGCACCATCGCCAATTGATCGCGGTGCAGGATCGAATCACCGTCGCGCGACAGCAGTTGGGTGTAGGTGCGTTCGGCATGTTCATAGTAGTGAAGCGCCTCTTGCTTTTTGCCGATGGCCTTGGTGATGGTAGCCATCCGCTCGTACACATCGGCCAGTTCGGCTTGTAACGCCGGATCGTTCTGACGCTGTTGGATGTATTGCTGGTAATACTCGAGCAGCTTGCTGCGGACCGGTTGCAAGGCAGGTTGGCTGCTGAGTTCCCCCTGGCTGACCAGGCTGAAAATACTGTTGACCGCCGCCAAGGCCTGGCGATACTGCGACTCCGCTTCCACGCGTTGACGCTCGGTGGCCTGATTGGCCTGGTCCAATTGACGGGTGAAGGCCTGCTCGCGGGCTAGCATTCGCTGGGTGATCAGGGTGGTCCCCAGCGTGATCAAGGCCAAGCTGGAGGCGATGACCAAAGCGGCTTCGCGAGGACGGCCTTTGACCCAGCGCCAGGTCCGTTCGACCATTCCGATCGGACGCGCCTGGACCGGTTGGCCATTGAGGAACCGCTGCAGGTCGGCCGCCAACTCCGCGGCGGTGGCATAGCGTCGAGCAGGATCCTTTTCCAAACATCGCGCCACGATCGCTTCCAAATCCATCGGGACCGCCGTATTGAAACGCCGCGTCGTTCCGGCTGCCCTGGATTCGATTCGCTGCATCAATTCCAGCGTCGACATCTCCTCGGTCGCTTCGTACAACGGCTGCAGCGTCAATAACTCCCAAAGGGTGGCCCCGAGGCTGTAGATGTCGCTGCGGCGATCGACCCGGTCGACGGCGAGCACCTGTTCCGGACTGGCATAGCGCAGCGTGCCAACAAACTGCCGTGTTCGCGTCAGACGCCCCTGAGCGTCATCGTCGACGAGCTGCGCCAAGCCCAAGTCCATCAAGACGGCCACGGCTCCATCGCCGGTCACCATGATGTTTCCCGGTTTGATGTCGCGGTGGATGATTTGCGATTCATGCAAGGCATGGGCTGCTTCCGCGACCTGCCGCAACAACTCGGCAAGGTGCATGACATAGGACTGGCTCGCCATGGCCGCCACCGAGTCGGAGGAGGATCGCACCGCCTGGGCCTGGACGATGGCTTCGGTCCGGTCGGTATCATCACCGATCGGTTTTTCCTTGGCCCGCAACTCGTGCCGGACCTCGCGAATGGTGGCCCGCCATGCATCCATAGTCATTTCCGCGGGAGAAGTCTTCTTCGCCCGCAGCCTATCGCTGATCTCTGCCAACGGCGCTCCATCGACCATCTCCATCGTAAAGAACCATTGGCTGCCGACCGAGCCCGAGGTAAAGATCTTGATCAAGTGCGGGTGTTCGACGCGACCCAAAGCCCGGATCTCGCGCGCGAAACGGGCCTCGGCCCGCGGATCACCCGCCTGCAATAAACACTTGAGAGCGACCTGCCGGCCCAACGATGGTTGCCAGGCGCGATACACCACCCCCATCCCACCGCGGCCGATCTCGGTCAGCAATTCGAACTCGGCGATCGTATTGGCCAACGGCTCGGTTTCGGCCGGCAAGCCAGCCTCCTCGGCTTGCGTCCGCAGACTCCATGCCCCAACCTTCTGGTTATCGACCGACTCGCCGATGACCTGGGCCAGCAACTCGCGCTGGGCTACCCCTAGTTCCTCGCGTTTGACCACCTGCCCGGTGCTGTAGCAAAGGTACTCGACCTCGCGTTTGCCCCGCCGCGAATTGAGGAAGAAGACTTCGTCGAGATTGGTGTCGTAGAGGATCAGCGGATGCAGCGATCGCAAGATGAAGGATCCGGCCTCCACCAACTCCGGGGCCGGTTCCTGCAAATAGACCCGCTCGGGATTGGGGAGTTTATCGGTAGCCTCTTGGGGAACCGTCCACGGCTCGAGACGACGCGGAGTCTCACCCGCGAGTTCATAGCGTTCGACTAACCAATCACCGCGGGCCTGGCGTCGAATTTCAGCGACATAGATCAGGCGTCGGCCTGCCAAAGGATCAAGCCTGCCGAAGATTTCCGCCAGGCCCATGGTGAGGGTCTCACCCATCCGTTCGTAGAAGCTGCGACTCCGCTGACCGCTCGCTCCATGTCCCAATTCCTGATTGCGATAGCGAATCAGCCGGTCGAATAAATCGCTTACCCGGACCGTCGACTGCGGGCCGCCGCGCCCATCCAATGATTCCCGCAGCGCAGCATCCAAGCCGGCCGTCCGCGGCAGGTCGCTGTGCATGTTCCCCAGCAGGAACTGCTCGGTGCGACCACAAGCCTGATCGCCGCGCTGGCTCAACCACGGCAGCAACGTCCGCAGCATCTGCCACCAGTGCCCAGTCGACGGGCGCGCCAGATTCTGCAAGGTGACATCGATGTCGGTATCGTGCTGGCCAAACGCCGCATACTCGGCAATGGCCACCGATGTGGTCAGTTTGAGCCCGGCCTCCCACAGATAATAGGCCGCATGATGACGCTCCAAGGCGGTCTTGGCATTCGAGGCGCGGCGATACATTCGAGCCAAAGGAAGCGGTAGGCTTTGGACCAACCGCTCATCGAAATAAGGCGTCGCCATGTAAACGGTGGCCTTTCACGGCTCGAAGAACGAGATCAGGAATCCACGCCAGGGATGGCCAGCGACCGGGCCAGCCATCTCTTCGCGGCTTTCAACGCGGAATCGAGAGGGTCCAATGCGGATAACCGAAATACTCGCTCCGCACCGACAAGGTTGAAACGCAGTAGCAGGTTGAGATCCAGCAGTAACTGATGGGCGGAGGCGAAATAGCCGTGGCCGAGGATCTCGGTGTTGACCTGATCGGCGTTGATCGTATCCAAGCCATCCGCGAAAAACGGTCCCAGTCCCACCGGCTTGTCGACGTGAATTGCGCGCGAGGCGGCCAACGCGCGGTCGGATTGGCAATAGTAAAAGGTCACATGCTCCGCCTGGCGGATCACGCTGGGGAGTAACGCGCTGAAGGTGGTCGCGTCGACGTCGGGAGCCGCTAAGGCGACGTGCCCGAAGATCCTCTTTGCCTCGGGGGCGGATTTCTGCGTCTCCAACTCCAGTTGCCGGGCCGCCTTGAGGAACAAGCGGTTGCCCATACTGTGGGCGATGACATGGATCCGCCCTTCCGCCCGATCCGCTCCCGGCCGTTTCGCAACAAGCTCCCGCAGGACTTCCACCAGTGCGTTGATGCTCGCCTCATTGACCTGCTCATCGTGGAAATAGCCGGACAAGGTCGCGGCCGACGGCCAACTGAAGGCCACCCCGCGGCCAGGAAACCGCAGGTCGTGCACCACCTGCGCGGTGCGCAGGACGCTGAACTCAAAGGCGGTGTTGTAGCCGTGTATGAAAAGCAAAATATCACCCGGGGTCGTCTCCTTGAGGAAGTCCGCCCGCTCGAGCACCGATACCAACTCGACGATAAAATGTTTCTCTGGATTGCGACGCTGCCACCAACTGGGAACCTCTAATTTACCGCTGCTATGGGTCTCGACCGGGATATTGATGCGGCAACGACCATAGCTCAACGGCCCTAATTCCTTCCCGAAACGGTCGACTCCCGTGCTATCGGTCCGAACCTGCTGACGATTGGTGGCGAAATAAACAACCCGCTTGGACTCCGGCTCGAACTTGTCCAGCGAATCCCAAGCTACGTTCCCCAACGGCAAGAGGACGTTGGAATCTGCAGCGGCCTCCGGTCGCGGCCTGGCTTCCCCCGGTCGCGGCATGGCCTCCCCAAGCGGCGGGTTGGCTTCGGCGGGTGGGGCGCGCATCGGCGTGGGATGGCTGAACTCACCGGGGATCTCGACCTGCAAGATGGCGCGGGCTGCCTGTTGGACCGGCGCTGCCACCTCCAGCCTGACGGTCGTCGGCTCCAGCTTCCCATCTTTTAAAACGTAGCCGTCGCGTTCCACCCGTTCGACTTGCGAGGGGGGCGTCGGCGGGCGATAAGCCATCGTCTTGCGGTTGCGATCGGATACTTTCACCGCAACCATCGGCGTGGCTCGCACAAAGTCGACCTCCTCGCCACGCAACCCACGCACTTCGTAACCGATCTCATACTCGCCGGGGGCCAACTCGATCGCCGCATAGGGAATCACCAATTGAAGGCGCGAGCCATCCACGAGGTCAGGCCTGGCCACCGTGCGACGGACGAGCAATTCCCCCTCTGTTCCGCGGAATTCGGCAAGCTTGCCCAGCAGGGGACGGACTTCATCGCTCCCCGAGGAACGCACGAATCCCCGGACTTCCAGCGTCACTTGCCCTTCATCCGGCAAGAGGATGACGGCCAAGTCCAACCGGTCGCCGGGTGGGTTGGCCGAACCATCGTTGACCAGTTGCAGTTGGGCGACCAACGCTCCTTCAACCTTGCTCCCGGGAAAGCCAACCAGGAACATCCCGAGAACCATCCCCAACAGCCAGCGCCGACAGATCGTGTAGTTTTCCACGGAGTCGTTCTCTCCCGAAGGTGGGGCCTCCCGTGGGCATGGACCATGCCCACCTCGCGACCCTTGGCCCGCATTATCCATCAAGACACGCCGGCCACGCAAGGAGCAATCCCGCCTTTGCTGCGTGGATCGGCCGCTGACCTACCGGTTCCTCGCGCTATGTCGGCGAAGGCTGTGGATTCTGGTATGATCAGGCAATCTAGCACTCCGCGTTTGCTGCCTCGCTCGCCTATCCATCCCAGAGGTTCTTCATGACTTGCTTGTCCCGACGGTCGCTCCTCCAAATCGCCATCGCCACGGGGATCGCCGCTCGCCTGCCGGCTGCGGAACAAGGCTGGGAAGAACTCTTCGATGGCCATTCGCTGAGCGGTTGGAGGGTCACCGCTCGAAGCCCGCACAGCAAAGCTAGCGGCCAGCGTAGCGGCGGATATTGGCGCGTCGAGGATGGCCAGATTGTCGGCAGCCAGGAT
>JBILTQ010000077.1:0-17631 GCA_044371435.1 Pirellulaceae bacterium
CGAGGAGTCGGCCAACCCGAGGTGCTCGAGGACCTCGGGAAGCGAGTCGCCAATCATTGGCTGGCGGGCGAGGATCTTTTGCAGTCGCTGACCGAATCCCGTTCACCGCTGTGCAGTGCGGACGAGGCGGCTACGACGATCGAAATGATTACCGCCGTATCCGCTTCGCATCTTCAGCATGGGGCAAGGATTAGCTGGCCCTTGGTATCGCGGACAAACCCTTGGGACGAATCCTCAGGGGTAGACTAGGGCGTCGGCGAGTGACGTAGAACGCTGCCTTGCCGGCTGCTCATCAATGCTTTCCTCTCCCGTTTTTTACCACGATAAGGAGTACACGATGACGAATCATCCCAACTTGATGCGCGGCTCTGCCAAAAGTCGCTTGCCTCGTCGGCATTTTCTCACACAAGCTGCCACCGGTGCTGGCGCCGTGGCGTTTCCAGCGATCCTCCGCAGCGCTTCTCCCAATTCGATGCTGCAGGTGGCTTGTATCGGTGTCGGCGGGATGGGTGGCAACACCATGAAGGGGGTAGCCAGTCATCCCAAGGTCAAAGTGGTCGCATTGTGCGATGTCGATCAGGAGGTCTTGAGTCAGGTCGGCGCGCAAAATTCTGACGCTTCACAACACCTGGATTGGCGGGAATTGCTGGGGATGCATGCGGATCGGTTCGATGCGGTGACCATCGGTACGCCCGACCACATGCATGCCGCTCCGGCGGTGATCGCGATGCGGGCTAAGAAACATCTCTATCTGCAGAAGCCGATGGCGGCTACCTTGCATGAGTGCCGGGTCATTGCCGACGAAGCCTTGAAGAACCAGGTCGTCACGCAGTTGGGGAATCAAGGCCGATCGAGTATCGAAAGTCGTATGACAGTCGAACTCTTGCGGAGCGGGGTGATCGGCCGCGTCCAGGAAGTGCTGATGTGGGAGAATAAGGAGTTGCGGTGGTGGCCGAAAAATACCGAACTCCGCAGTGTCGGTGATTCGATCCCCAACGGTTTGGCTTGGGATTTATGGTTGGGGGTGCGTCAGCCCCGTCCCTACCTGAAGGATACCTACCATCCGAAAAACTGGCGGGCCTGGTTTGATTTCGGTGTTGGCGAGCTGGGCGACATGGGCTGCCACCACTTCGATACCACCTTCGATGCCTTGAAGCTGACGGCGCCGATACGGGTTCGTCAAACGACACCGGGAAGCAGCGGTCCGTTGTGGGGTAAGCAGCGGGTGGTCGAACTGGTTTTTCCGGGGACGGAGTATACGACCGGCGACACGCTCCAGGTAACCTGGCATGATGGTGGGATAACGCCGGATCTCACGAAAATTCAACTTCCACGGGGCGAAAACAAGTTGCCGGCTTCGGGAACGTATTGGATCGGCGAGCGTGGCGCGATCTTCAAGCGGTATGGTGGTCAACCGGTGGTTCTTCCTGAGGCGAATTTTCCGCAGGATAAATATCCACAGCACCTTGGGCCTCAGGATCACTATCACGATTGGGTCGATGCGATCCTCGACCGTCGGCCAGCCTGCGACGAATTCACCCATGGTGGTCCGTTGACGGAAGCGGTGCTGGTCGGGGCGATGGCCGATCGCTTTGCTGGCCAATGGCTGGAATGGGACTCCGCTTCGCAGCGCTTCACCAACAGTCCCGCAGCTACAGCCTTGGTTCGTCGGGAATACCGCCATGGCTGGGAGGTCGCTGGCTTAGGTTGAGCCGAGGGGTGGCGTAGGCTAGCTGCCTTGGATGCAGAGGACGCGATCGCCAAGCGGCGCCGGAGAGCGAATCAGCCTCCAACTCCCCGCTTGGCTGCGAAAGGCAACTCCATTTGATTCAGCTTGGCCAAGCCAAGGATCAAGCTTTGCGTTCCCAGGCGACCATGCCCTTGCTGCTGCAGGATACGATAGAGCCGTTCGGCGGTTTCGACGCCCGGCAAGGCCAGTCCCATCCGCTGGCTTTCTTCCAAGGCGATCCCCAAATCCTTGACGAAGTGCTCGACGTAGAACCCGGGAGCAAAATCGCCGCGCAGGATCCTTGGCCCGAGGTTGGATAGCGACCAACTTCCGGCCGCACCCGAAGAGACCGACGTGAGGACCTTCTCCAGATCGGCCCCGCTGCGATAGGCGTACAGCAAGGCTTCGCACAAGCTCACCATCAGGCCGCCCACCAGGATCTGATTGGTCAGTTTGCAATGCTGACCGGCGCCGGGACCACCATGGTGTTGGATGACCTTGCCCATCAATCCCCAGAGCGGTTCGAGCTGTTGGAAGGCGGCTTCCTCGCCACCGACCATGATCGATAAGCGGGCTTCGCGGGCTCCAATGTCTCCCCCGGAAACCGGGGCGTCCATGGCGACGACTCCGCAGACTTTGGCCGCCTCAGCGATCTCCATCGCTAAACTCGGCTGACTCGACGTCATGTCGACTATGATCGCGCGCGGAGCGGAACCCTCCAGTACCCCTCCGGTTCCCAAGTAAGTTTGCCGGACATCGGAGGGAAATCCGACCATGGTGAACACGATGTCTGATTGCCGCGCGACGGCGGCCGGCGAGTCCGCCCACCGTGCGCCGGCCTCCAGCAAAGGTTGGGCTTTGGCAGCAGTCCGATTAAAGACAGTGACCCGATAACCAGCCTTGATCAGATGGCCGCACATGCTGGTTCCCATCACGCCCGTACCGATCCAACCCAAGCGGGTGGCGGCAGGAGAAATTGATTGAGTCATCGTCTTGCTTTCGTCGACCATAATCTTTCCAACAAAATCCTAGCGGACCCTCCCACGAATTCAAAGGGGATGTCGGCTCGCCAGCCGCAATGAGGATAGGGTCCGACGATGGCGGCTAGCATCACGGAAGAACGCCAGTCGTTTCTACTTCGAGCGGGAGCAGCTGCTGGACCCAGCCATCGTCGAAGGCAGGTTGGTAGATTGGTCGTACCAACATGTTTGAGAACAAGCAGCCCTACCAAACTCGCTCAGCTTGCAGCGTTCGCAGGACCTGGCCGGCCCAATCGCGATTCGCGGCCGGCGAAGCGGGACTGGGATGAAGGATCCGCATCACACGCATCGAGGGATCGATGAGTCCTTGGTCGATGCATCGTCGGCCGCACTGTTCTGCGAAACCGCCAACCCCAATGAAATGCTTGGGGCTCAGGATACGAACAACCTCAGCCAGATGCCGATCGCAGCAGGCCTCCAGCGGTTCTCGTACCAGGCTGGGGAATTTATCGGGGGTGAGATTTCGGGCCTGTTCATCCATGAAGGCTAACGGGCAAAAGTTGATGACAAAATGACGAGCGAAGAAGTCTTCGGGATTGGGGAAATGCGTTGCAAAAAAACTCCACAAACGCCGTCCCGAAACCTCGGAACGCGAGCATTGGAGACCGCTGACCGGTCGTTTCGGGTGTTCCCGTCGAGGTTTCTCCACGCGGCAGGACAGCTGCAAATAATCGCGGACGGCCGCGATTTCGCCGAAGGGGATTCCCGTCTGCGCCATCCCCCAGGGGCCGGGGTTCATCCCCATGAAGACGCTCTCGATACCGGGTCTCGCATAGCGCCGCACGTACTCGCTGTAAGCCGACCAGGCATATTCGAAAGGATCATAAACCCAGGCGGCAACCGACGAGAAATCGATTTTCTTTAGAGCCAAACGCAGTCGTTTGGCCGCGGCCAGGAGGTTGTCGGCCGCGGTATCCCGATCCTGCCGTGTCACGCTTATCTCTTTCGCAGAACGAAGACAGCATCGGCTAATTGATCGTCGAACGATTGCGGTTCATCGATCTCGTACCAAAAATCAAAAACATTCATCAGTTCGAATTCCGGAACCCTGGCCAGCAGCGTTTTCAGTTGACGATGGGTATAGGTACGGAGGGTGAATTCATCGCTGACGCGGATTGCTGGGCGTTCCCCCCGGCGAATGGTCATGGTGATCTTTAATTTTTCGAGCCGCTTCCGTGGCAAGGCCTCGACGACCTTCAGATGATAGGAAATTCGCGTCTGACCGTGCGAGGCCTTCCAGCGTTCGGAACCATAGAAATCAGCCCCCGCCGGGAGCAGGTGGAGGCCGAGGATGTACAGGCCACCGGGACGCAGGTGCTCGGCCACGCACTTCAGGTGCTTGACGGCGTCTTCCTCGGTCAGGAGATGGCGGAAAGTATTGATGGTGTTGAAAGCGGCGTCGAAGGGGTGCGGGAAGGAGAAGTCGGTCATATCCCCCCGGACTAGCCGGGCGGTCAAGCCACGGCGTTCCAACTGTTTGCGACAATAGTCGAGCGCGTTCTGGTTCAGGTCGAGCCCGGTGACACGAAAGCCTTCCGCGGCCATGGCATGGATCAGCCGCCCACTGCCGCAACCGGGTTCGAGGACTTTGAGGACCTTGCGTCCGGCCAAACGTTCGAAAGCTTGTTTGAAAAATCGTACCTCGCGAGCGGTATCTTCGCGAAAACCGATGTCGTAATACTGGGGGAAGTCATACCAGCTAAGTTGGGTCGTCGAGGAGGATGACATCGTTGGCGTCTTTTCCTTAAGAGCAAGTTAATCGAAGCAGGGAGTTGGGGACTGAATCCTGGTTATCATCGAGGCCTGGCAGGCGATAGCGAATCCTGTTCAATCGTCAGCCAAGCGGCGGTGCCGAGCATGATCGTTGCCATCGCCGACGAAGCCGGCGACCGGTGAGATCACGAATTTGGTATCCGGAGGGAGGTCGGCTTGCATTTCGCTGACCCAGTACTCGGTGTCTTGCCCGGGTAACCGCAACAAGCGGATGGGACGCAAGCCCGGGGTGGGGCAAACTTTCCCCGCCACCCAATCATCGAGCGACATCGCCCCGGCCGGTGGGTTGGTCGGCAGTGACTCTTGGCCAACCGCTTCGAAGAAACGCGGGTCATCGATGAAAATCCAAGCCTGGTTGCCGGGCCGTAAGGCAAGCTTGGGCAACAGCATCAGCGGACGACGGGGCTGCGTGTGGATATGGCAATCGATGAACATGCCTTGGACAAGGGCTGGCGGACCGCCGCCGGCATAGTCAGGCGCCGAGTTGCCTCGTACCCGGACCTGGCGAGGCTGATCGACGGTGATCCTGACCGGAACCGTACGGCTCTTCGGATCGAGTCCGATTCCCTCATATCGACTCAGCCGTCCCTCCCATTGGAAGACGCTTTCCTCGCGTCCACCCACGTGAAAGTCAATGGTGACCGGCGTTGGCGGGAGCTCATAGCTTTCAGCTAAAGATTTCTCCTGCCCGTCCGCCGGCTTGGCCCCGGGCGAGTTGCGCTGGTCCAGAACCAGCATCAGCTGATCGGATCGCAGGTTGCAGGAGACCTCGACGCGCCGCGTGTCATCGATGACACACAAGGTCGACCCCTTTTGGATATAGGACGACTGCTCGGCCATCTCGGTGACGATTACCCCGGAGATAGGGGCGACAATTTGACACCGCGCCAGGTTGACTTTGGCCAGCCCTAGTTGCGTCGCCGCCAGTTGCTCGGCTAACAAGATCCGCGTTCGCCGCGTCTCCAAAGTCTGCAATTGATTCTGGATGGTCAATTTCTGGTTGGAGGAATTCAACAGGTTGCGGCGCGACTGGTCTAATTCGGTAGCGCTGGCAAAGCCCGCTGGCAGTTGCTGCAAGCGTTCCAATTCTTTTTCCTGAAGTTCGACTTCCTGCTGGGCCAGTTCGAGCAGCCGCTGGCCGTTGGCGACTTCCTGGTCGAGCTCCTTCTGCTGGGCGTATTCCGATTCGCGCAAGGCTGTCAGGCGATCTACTTCCAGTTGATAATCGGTCGCATCCAGGCGAAACAATAACTCGCCTTCCTCGACGAAGCGACCGATGCGGCAGTTCTCGCTCTTGTAGAGGACCCGTCCAGCAACTTCCGTCGCCAGGGTAACTTGACGATAGGGGACGACCACTCCGGTCAGGTCCAAGTCTACAGTCATCCCCTCCGGCAGGACTTGCCCACGCTCGACCTGGACGGCAGGCAGACGCGACAATCGCGACCAGGGATCCTTGCCGCCGCCGGTGACCTGCTTCGGCTCGCTCTTTCCGAGCGCCAGGAAGGCCCCCACCCCCAGCAGCAGGAAGCCAAGGGGGAGGATTCCCCCGAGCACGATTGCTTTCAGCGGGGCAGAGTAGGATCGCTGAGCCATGAACTTCCTGGTTTCCAAGCTGGGTTACGAAACATCTAGTTTAGCTTTTGGGTGGGAAGCTGCCTAACCCTCCTGCCACCCCTCTCATCAAACAAATCTCCAGCCCAGCTTGGCTGGAGGTGGCCTTAGGGTCTCTTCGAGGGATGGCGACTAGCATTCAACGGCGAACCCAAGGACGTGTCGATGGCGACTTCCTTTCCTTCAGGATCATAGCTGGTTGGCGAGGAATCTTTCGAGTGGCTCGGCGATGAAACCGCTTGGAGCAGCGCTCGCAGCGTGTCGAGATCGCCTCTGTCGCTGGCCTGGCTCGAGCCTTCGCCGACCGACGCGACGGGCTTGTCGGCTAGCGTGGACCCTCTACGGGAGCGAACCGGCGGCCGAGCTCATGAGCGTCGGTGAACCAACCTTTTCCTGGCTGGCTTGGGAAGGACATGCAACCGCGGCAGCTCGGTGCGGCCACCGTGAAAGGTCCGTCCGTCGGCGAGATAATGGTCGAAAACGAAAGAACCCGAGGGGGAATTTCCAGAGACCAGGCAACGCAAAATGGCCGGCTCACCACAGATGGGGCAGGCCAGACGAAAGCCATGACTGTCTAGGATCTCGTGCAACTCCGTCACCATCTTTTGTTTTTCGACCAGCGTCTCGAAGGTCCGATCCGTGAATTCGATGAGCCAACGATCGATCAGTCGGGCCATGCTTCGGCGCTGACGCTCTAATTGTCGACGCAGCTTGTCACAGCATTGTTGGTCGGCGGCTTGAAAGAGTGAACCCAGGCGCGCCAGCCCGCTGAGGTACAGCTCGCGGTCCCTGGCTGAAAGGCGGTTGCGATCCTCGGGTAGGAGGATCTCGACGATATAGGTGGCTGACCGTTGACGGGCCAGCGCGACCAGCATCCGCGGCGCTCGAAATGTTTCCCGCCCCCGGCCGGCGGAGGCATGGCTTTCCATGGGTGGCTTGATCGTCGTCAGCAACGGCGCGGGTTCCACCCACAAGGGTTGGCGTTGATCGGCCGCGACTTGGAGCAGTCGCTGCAATTCATCCGGCCAACCGCTGGCCATCGCCTCGCCCCGCCATCGATCCTTGGCGGAGCTGGCGGCCCGCCGATGCCTGGGGACGGCGTCGGCGGCTGGCTGAACAGCTTGCAACCGCAGGGCTTGGGGGAGGCTGGCCAGCGACCACAATCGCACCTGGTCGGCTCGGAAGAAGTCAGCCACCAAGGCGACCAGTCGCTGGGTTGGCTGCCGGGACTTCCAGGCGATGTCCTGGGCCCAGGCAGCCCAAGCCTCCCCGGCTGGCTCTCCTCGGCCAGCACCGCGGCTATCCGAAGCCGCCGGTCCCGGTGGTCGCCAGGCTGGCACCGAGAGTTCGCCCAGTGGTCGCCACCATGGATCTGCGGACATCGAAGTTCCCTTGTCGCCGAGTTGTCGAAGTTTATACTTCTGGTATAAACAGGATCCGGCCAAAGTTCCAGAGGTTCGGCGACTTCGATCGATAAAATCTACGTTTCCGCTACAACCGGCAAGTTTGCGGCGAAGTTTATGGCGAAGTCGACGGCCCAGCCGCTTTCGCTGTTGAAGGTCTTGCGGGATCGCTTATCGTCAAATTTCCTCGGAACCATCCTTCGTTCATCCAGTCAGTGCAGGTCATGTCGTCGATTCCTAGCGAAGAGAATGTCGAAGAGACCAAGCGTCAGATTCGTGGCCTGGTCAACGAGATCTCGGAATTATCGAAATCAGACGTCGAGGCCGCTGACTACTATCCGAATGTGTTGCAGAAGATCGTTTCCGCCCTGGCGGCGATTGGCGGCGCGATCTGGTTGCTCGATGAAGATGGCGCCTTGCGTTTGTCCTATCACATCCAGATGGACAATGCCTTGACCGACGGGAACAGCCCGGATGCGCTGCGGCACGGACGCTTGCTGGGCAAGGTGATGCAGCAAGGGCGACCGGAGTTGATACCGGCCAAGTCCGGCTTTGGTGAGAATCAGGAATTTGCCAATCCCACCCCGCACTTGCTGATCCTTGCTCCGCTGATCGGCAGCAAGCAACCGGTTGGGATCATGGAGGTTTTTCAGCGGGCCGATTCGCAGCCCGACGCCCAACGCGGCTACCTCCGTTTTATCGAACACATGGTGAAGATCATCGGCGAATGGCTGAAGGGACATGCTTTGCAGCGTGTTTCCGATCGGCAGTCGTTGTTGCAGAGTGTCGATCAGTTCGCCCGTCTTGTCCATGACAATTTGGATTTGCGGGATACGGTGTATACCATCGCCAACGAAGGTCGTCGGTTGGTCGAATGCGATCGGGTGAGTGTGGCGGTGGTTCGGGGGCGCAAAGCCAGGGTCAAAGCCATCAGCGGCCAAGACACCATCGAAAACCGCTCGAACATCGTAGCCGCCTTGAATGATTTAGCCACCCGAGTGGTGCGTTCGGGTGAGCCGCTCTGGTACGACGGTTCGACGGAGGATCTGCCACCGCAGATCGAAGAGGCGGTGGAGAACTACATCGACCAATCGCACGGTCGCACCGTAGCGGTCTTGCCGATTTATCAACCGGAGAAGACCATCCAGGGGGATGTCCTGACCGCCCGCAATGAAGCCTCGGAAAGCAATCGCCGCGGTGGGGTGATCGGGGCTTTGATTGTCGAGCAGATCGAAACCCAGCTGGATCGTCCGACCCTGCAGGGTCGCGTCGACCTGGTTTACGAGCATAGCTGTCGTGCCTTGTCCAACTCCTTGGCGCACAGCGGTATTTTCCTGATGCCGCTCTGGAAGTTCCTCGATCGAGCCTTGTGGATGTTTCGCGGTTCGGCCCTCCCCAAAACGCTAGGCATCCTCGGCTTGCTGGCGGCGGCCTTGGTGGCTGCCTGGTGGGTGCAGATCGATTTTGATCTCAAGGGCAACGGGCAGCTCAAACCGATGATCCAGAAGGATATTTTTGCCCAGGTGGATGGCGAGATCGAGCAGGTCCATGTTTCCCATGGGGATGCCGTAGAGGAGGGGCAGCCTATCATCGCCATGAAGAATCGTGACCTCGAGGTCGAGATCCAAAACCTCAGCGGGCAGTACAATCAGGCGGTGGCTCGCGCTCGCAGCCTGGAGAACTCCTTGAGCATGTCGGGGTTGACCGACGCTGACAAGCGGCAGTTGTCGGGCGAGCAAGCCGAGGTCGTCCAGCAACTGTCGAACTTCAAGAGCCAGTTGGTGATCTTGCTGGAGAAAAAGCAGAAGCTGATTCGGACCAGCCCTATTCGCGGGGTCGTCACCACCTGGGACGTCGAAGAGAAATTGGTGGCTCGACCGGTCGTTACCGGCCAATTGCTGCTCACCGTGGCCGACTTGACGCGCGAGTGGGAGGTCGAGGTACTCATGCCGGAAAAGCGTATGAAGCATCTCGATGCCGCTTTCAGCCGAGCGGCAGCGGATTATCTCCCTTGCGAGTTCATCCTCAAGACCGATCCGGAGAAAAAGCATATCGGCAAATTGTATCGCTCGGCCGTGCACCAACGGGCCGAGGTTTCCGGTGAAGAAGGAGCGACGGTCAAGCTGCGGGTGATTCCCGATTCGATGGAGGGGATTATTCCGCGACCGGGAGCGGAAGTAATCGCCGACGTGAAATGCGGCAAGGCGAGTTTTGCCTGGGTGTGGTTATATCAACCGATCGAGTTCCTCCGGTCCTACGTCTTTTTCTAGCGATCACCACTATGAGACGACTTTTATCTTTGGCAGCCTCGGTAGTATGGATCGGCTTGAGCATGCAGGTCGGCTGCGATTACCTGCCGGAGGCAATCACCGGTCGCCCCAACCCGACCGCTCCCCAGCTCGAACCGGCCGGACCGACGGGGCAAACGGTCCTGGTCGAGCAGACCAACCAGTCACCCCCGCCCGCGACTCCCTTGAGCTGGCCATCCTCCGCCACTTCGGCCTCGGTTACCACCGCCACGGTCGACGCCGCCACCCCGGCCGAAGGCGTCATTCAAACTTCGGGTGCCTCCCTGGACAGCCAAGGCCCGGGCACGCTGGAAGCGGCCGTCCTCGAGAGTCCAGCCCTGGGGGTCGGTGAGGCTCCGACAGCGGGGCTGGAAGTGCCGGCTGCCAACCGCAGCCAGCCACCGGCTCAGCCCGGCCAGATCATCATCAACAATGCCTACCTCCGCTTTGTTTACGATTCTCCCATCGCAGCGCCGGCTGACGGCGTGATCGTGGAGTTGCAGGCGGAGGAAGGGTTGATTGTCCGCAAGGATGCGTTGCTGGCCCGGATCGATGATCGGCTGGCGCAGTCGGAACTGGAGGTGACTACCAAGGAATATGAAGCGGCCGTCGAGAAAGCCAGCGACCGTTCGGAAATCGAATTCGCCAAGGCGGGGTATGATGTCGCCAAGGAGGAACTGCGGATGGCCAAAGAGGTCGATGCCCGCGGGGCTGGTTCCGAAAGTGAACTGCTGAAGAAGGGGTTGGAGTTCAAGCGAGCGGAATTGGCGATTCCAGTGGCTGAGATCAAGAACCGTCAGGATCATTCGGCAGCAGAGGTCGCCAAGGCCAAGCAGGGGGCGGCTCGAGTACAAATCGACCTGCGTCGGTTGACGGCTCCCTTCGACGGGATGATCGCCGAGAAGCAGAAGGAGCAGTACGAATGGGTCCGCGCTGGGGATACTCTCTTGCGGTTGATATCGATGGAACAGCTGCGGGTAGTCGGTCAGGTACGAACGTCGCAATTAAGCCAAGCCCCGCACGAGTTGGTAGGCATGGTGGGGACGATCGATATCGAGCTGTATCCGGGGCGGGTCGAACGGGTGAACGGGAAGGTCGGGTATGTCTCGCCGACCTTGGAATCCTCCGGTGGCTATAAAATTTGGCTGCAGATTTCTAACATCCAAGCCAACGGCCAATGGGTTTTTCGCGAAGGCATGCCGGCTCGGATTGAACTTCAGACTCGCTAAAGGTTAGCCGGTTCCCATGGCAACAATGGCTGATTCGCTCGTCAATAGCGCCATGCGACCGCTGAGGTTGCGCAAGCGAGCCGACCTCGTGGCCAGCAAAAATTTCTATGATGGTCGCACGTATTGGGTCGTCAAAGAACCGGTCGGTCTGAATTACTTTCGCTTTCACGAGGAAGAGTACGCGATCCTCTCGATGCTCGATGGAAATACCAGCCTGCAGACGATTCGCGAGAACTTCCAGGCGCAATTCGCTCCGCAGCGTATCACCCTGCAAGACCTCCAGCAATTCATCGGCATGCTGCACCGCAGCGGTCTGGTAATTTCCAATGCGGCCGGTCAGGGTCGGCAGTTGCGCCGGCGTGGTGACCAAAAACGCAAACGGGAGTGGTTGGGCAAACTCACCAATATTTTCGCCCTGCGTTTCCGCGGGATCGACCCGGAGCGGCTGTTGACCCGCTTGCTTCCCTGGTTTGGCTGGTTGTTTACCCCGATGGCTCTCATCGGGGCCCTGATGTTGGGGTTGGCCGCGTTGACCCTGGTGCTGGTGCAATGGGATAAATTCCAGTCCAAGCTACCGACTTTCGAGCAATTCTTTGCCGCTGACAATTGGTTGTTTCTCGGAGCAACTATGGCCATCGTCAAAATCCTTCACGAATTCGGGCACGGCCTGAGTTGCAAGAAATTCGGCGGGGAATGTCATGAGATGGGATTGATGCTGTTGGTGTTCACCCCCTGCCTCTACTGCAATGTTTCCGACTCCTGGATGCTGCGGAACAAATGGCAGCGGGTCTTCATCGGGGCTGCCGGCATGTATGTCGAGCTGATTTTGGCATCGATCGCCACCTTCCTTTGGTGGTTCAGCACGCCTGGCATGTTTAATTTTCTCTGCCTGTCGGTAATGTTCATCTGTTCGGTGAGCACGGTCGTCTTCAACGGGAACCCGCTGTTGCGTTTCGACGGCTACTACATCCTGATGGATATCCTGGAAATTCCCAACCTTCGTCAGAAGAGTACCGAGGTCCTCAAACGGTGGTTCCAGTCGACCTGCCTCGGTCTGGAATTGCAAGACAATCCGTTCCTGCCTCGCCGCAATCTCTTTTGGTTCGGATTATTTACCATCGCGGCCAGCATCTACCGGTGGGTGGTGGTCTTCGGCATCATTTGGTTCCTCAATCAGGTGTTGAAACCCTACGGTCTCGAGGCGATCGGTAAAATGTTCGCGCTCGCTGGGGTGGCTGGGATGATCATTCAACCGTTGGTGCAAACCTATAAGTTCCTCAAGGTCCCCGGACGCGCGTCGAAAATGAAACGCAAGAACATGCTCATCAGTCTGGCGGTAGCCAGCGCCCTCCTCGCTGGCCTCTTTTGGATTCCGCTTCCCTTCAGTGTCCGCTGTGCCTTTGAAATCCAGCCACAGGATGCGTTGCAGGTTCGGACGACAGTCCCCGGGAAACTGGTCGCCTGGAACCATCGTCCCGGCGACCAGGTGCGGGCTGGCGAGCCGATAGCTCGCCTCGAGAATGTCGATCTGCTGGTTCAAGAAGCCAAGTACGAGAGCGAAATGCGGTTGGCGCAGATCCGCTTGGACCAGTTGGAACGTCAGTCGTTGTTCGATACCAAACACAATGCATCGATCCCTACCCAACGCGAAGCTCGGGATTCGGCTGCCAGCATGTTGGAGGAGGTTCGTGCCAAGAAGGCGCAGTTGACGGTCGTCGCGCCGCGGGATGGGACTTTGATCGAGGCACCGAGCAAGCCGGTCTCCAAAGCGGCGCTGGCGGAAGACCAGTTGCCCGGATGGTCGGGCAGCCCTTTTGCTCCAAGTAATTCCGAAGCCTACTTTACCCAGGGGGATGTGCTGTGCGTGGTCGGTGAACCGAAGCAGATGGAAGCGATCATCGTCGTCGACCAAGGCGATATCGATTTGATCCAAATCGGCGATGAGGTGGAACTGATGCTCGAATCGGCGCGTCTCAATAGCGTGCTCGGTAAAATCAGCCGGATCTCCCAATCGGAAATGAAGGAGAGTTCGGAAAACCTATCGATCCAGGCGGGGGGGAACCTGAACACGGCTCAGGATGAAACCGGCCGAGTGCGACCGATCAGTACTTCCTATCAAGCCACCGTTCCGCTGGAGCCCGGCCATGTGCCGCTGCGGACCAGTTACCGTGGCAAAGCCAAGGTCCACTTGGAATGGCGTTCGCTGGGTTGGCGGTTGTGGAGATTCTGTATCAAGACCTTCAATTTTGACTTTTAGGCGTTTGATATCGTCGCGCCGAGTCGGAAGTTGGGAAAAAAGGTGATGATTTGAAGAAGATCCTCTTTCAGGCTTGAGGAATGTGTTACAAAGTTCCAACGACTTTCGTTTTTTAACTCAGGAGATTTGAGCATGTCGAACGAAGAGACAACCTCTACCGAGACTTCCGAAGCCACCGGGCAGGCAGCCCAGCGGTCACCGCAGCAGGCGGTCCAAGTCCAAGTCAAAGACGATCATGCGATCGCCTGTTACGCTAATTTCTGCAGGGTCACCGGTTCTCCTGAAGAACTCATCGTCGACTTCGGCCTGAATCCCCAGCCAGTGGGCATTCCCAAGGATCCGATCGTGGTCCAGCAGCGGATCATCATGAATTTTTTCACCGCCAAACGATTGTTGGCAGCGTTGCAGATGTCGGTGCAGCGTCATGAATCGGTCTTTGGCGTCTTGGAAACCGATATCCAGAAGCGTTTGCGGGTGCAGTAGCCCACGGGCGAATGGACCTGTTCCTTCGCAACCGCATCAGCCGCCGTCATTTCGACTGGCGGTTTTTTTTTGACCGTCCTCGATCGGTCAACTCCTCGCGCTGACTTCGCCGAGTCAGCGTCGAAGCGGTGCCCGCCCATCGTCGGGCCTTTCCCCCCCTTCCTCCGCAGGCTTCGCATTTTCAAGCGACGAATCACCATCGAGCGTTCGCCGCCGTCTTTGGCTGGCAAGGCTGCCAGCCGCCTGGGAGAGGCAGGAGAACCACGGATGAAAGACTGCTGCGGCTGGAACCGTGAGAGAGTGTCAAGGCTGGAGGTGGGCCAATCGGCCACCTTCATGGCAGGAGAATTCACACCAGATCGGCAGGTGGTCGCTGACCTGCTGTGCTTGATCGAGCGACAGATTGAAGTGTCGAAGGAAATCGAAGACTCCCGAGCGTCCGGTGAACTCGACGGTCGCCTGGGTTGGCATGAGCAGGTTGTCGAGCATCGCTTGCCCGTGAAGGTTGGTGGGAACCCCTTCCAGCCCTGGGAGCATGCCCGCTGCCCGAAGTCCCGGCAGTCCGCGATCAGAGAAGCCAAAGTCACCGACTAGCAGCACATCGTCTTCTTCGCGGCCATCGCGGTGAATGCTTCGAACCAATTCCGGGAGAAGCCGAATCTCCTGCTCGGAGCCTTGTTCATCGAGATGGAGATTGACCAGGGTGAAGGTAAAGGCCAGTTTGGCGGGAAGACGCTTGCTGCGGAACCATCCGACCAAGGGTTCACGCAAGAGAAGATCCTGCGGATCGTCGACGCTGTACAGTTGCTGGCGATCGGTTTCGATGGTCTGGGTATCGAAAAGGAAAGCCAACTGTTCCTTGTTCTCCAAGCGACCGACGCGTGGTCCGATGACGTAATCAAAGTGTCGTTGGGCCTGGTTGATCTTGTCGACCAGCATGGGTAGCAGGTCTTGCTGCCGGGTGTAAATTTCCTGAACGGCGATGACATCATACTGCCGAAGAATCCGAGCAATGGTTTCCATGACCCAAGGGTTGTCAGCCTTGTTTTTGCCGAAAAGTTGCAGGTTGAAACTGGCGATTCGCAGCGTTTGGTTGGCCGACTCGTCCGCGATGAGCGAGGGTTGGCTTACCGGGATCGAAGAGATGGTCGGCGGGGGAAGGGATTTCAAGGCGGAGCCGCTACTTGAGCCTGGATAATCGAGATCTTGGCCAACCGATGAGCCGAGCGTCCCCTGGCTGGCGCTAGCGGCTGGGATTCGCTGGTTATCGCCGATCGGCCAGCTGTCCTGGCTGTTTTTGAAAAGGGACCAACCCCGGCCATTCAGCCCTTCGCTTTGACTTGCCAGCGGTTCAATCCGCAGATGATGCAAGCCTTGAATCGTGTAATTTTGAGCCAGGTACAGGAGACCGCCGACCAGCCCCGCGATTCCAGCAAACTTTTTGATGTTGGGCGGCATGAATGGAGCTCTGACCGAAATTTCGTCTCAAGGTTTTCAAGCGAAAGGCCGTCCTTGCCGCAGCAGGCGAACGCGGGCAATTTCCTCTGCCACGTAGCCTTCAGCTCGGATGGCGGTCAGACTTTTGGCCAGTCATACTGGCTCGGACGGTGAGTTTGATCAGAATAGGGGGCAGTTCGTGCCGGTTGCGTCGGTCATCCGGTGTTTGTCGTTGTCGGGAAGGTTTCGCTATTGGTTTATCCCAGGACACTATCGCTGGAACGATCGCCAACGCGGCGCGGTCCGTCGGGGACGGCCTCGGCCCCTAACGCGTTGCTGGATGTCTTTGTCTACGGCCCGGAGAATGCTTCCCTGGAAGAAATCTTTTCTGCGGCTGGCATCCGCGACTTGGCTTTGCGTTCCCCCGTCTATTTGTATGGTCCACGAGCATCCGGAAAATCGAGCCTGGCTTATGCCCTTGCCGCCCGCTATGGACGCCATCACCATACCAGCCAGGTGATCGTTTCGGACGGGCTGGATTTCGCCAGGGCTTTGGCGGCCGCCATCGATGCGGACGACATGGAGCGTTTCCGTCGTCGCTACCGCGATGCCGCGTTGCTGGTGATCGATGGCTTGCAGGACATGGTGGCGAAACTGCATGCCCAGGATGAACTGGTTGTTACCTTGGACCAGCGAAACGACCAGCGACTGCCCACGGTAATCACCGCCTTGACCTTGCCGTACAGCATCCGTGGCATTCGACCCGCCCTGGCCTCCCGCTGTGTCGCAGGCTTGTCATCGGCGATTTCGTTTCCTGGTCCGGCTGCGCGCCAGCGGCTGGTGGAGCTGATTGCCAGGAAGCTGGAGATACGTCTTTCCGCCGGCGAGCTCGAACAGTTCATGCTGCGATCGGGCGAGTCGATCTCGGTACCGGAGTTGCAAGGACTACTGCTTCAATGGCTGCATCAAGCTCGAGTGGAACCAGCCCGAACTTTGGAGCCTCCAGCCGACAGCTTGCGGAAGCTGCTGGAAGCACAACAACAGGCAAAAATCCCCAGTCTGGCTGAGATCGCCAAAACGGTCGCCAGGGAAAGCAGCCTGAAGCTCGC
This sequence comes from Pirellulaceae bacterium, assembly GCA_044371435.1. Classification (GTDB taxonomy): domain Bacteria; phylum Planctomycetota; class Planctomycetia; order Pirellulales; family Pirellulaceae; genus JAIYDQ01. The sequence goes on from JBILTQ010000077.1 coordinate 16,360, forward strand.
TGACCTCCGCGGGGCGTCTCGCCGCAGTCAGATCGTGAGGGCCAGGTCGTTGTCGATGTATTTGGCGAGGCTGCTGACCCCCCTCTCGTTCCAACAGATCGGTGACTATTTCGGTCGCCGCGATCATACCACGGTGATGCACGCTTGCCGTAAATTGCAGGTGGAGCTTGAGACGGACATCGAACTATCGCGATTGGCCGAAGAGATTCAGCGACAGTTGCGTTAAGGCTCTCCGGCGGTGTTGGCTGAGGCTCCAGGCGATCGGAGAATCGCACGCAAGGAGCGATGGCCTCGGTCGATGAAGCTTAACGACGAAGCTTCACTCCAGGGCACTGCGTTGCCTGGTCGATCAGCGAGATCGTGTTATTCCAGCCCGGGTTGAAGGGTAACCGTTTCATGATCGGGATCGGTATAGACGAATTCACCCTTGGCGTTGCGTTCGAAAGTCAAGCGGACATAGAACGAATAGAGCAGGGGGACCAGCAGCAAGACCAGGGCGGTCGAGGCCATCAGGCCAAAGGCCAGGCTGGTAGCCATCGGGACCAGGAACTGGGCTTGGAAGGATTTCTCGAGCAAGGTTGGGGTCAAGCCGGCGACGGTGGTGACGCTGGTCAGGAATACCGCCCGCAACCGCCGGCCGCCGGCCGTCAAGAGCGCTTCGCCGATCGGCTGCCCTTGGCGGATACACTGGTTGATGAAGTCGACGAGCACAATCGAATCGTTGACCACCACGCCGGCGAGTGTCACCATCCCGAAGATGCTGAAGAGGGTGATGGAAATCCCCATCAAGGCATGGCCATAGATAGCGCCGACGAAACTGAAGGGGATGATTGCTAGGATGATCAACGGCTGCAGGTATGAGGAAAATTCGAAGACGAGGAGGAGGTACATCGAGAGCATAGCGATGATGAAGCCGACTAGCAGGCTGGTGAATGATTCGGCGGTCTCCTGTTGCTGGCCCTCCCAGCGAAACCGCAAGGAGGGGTACTGGCTGGTCCATTCGGGAACGAGGGTCTGTTTCAATTCGTTAGCCACCAGGGCCGCATTGCCACGCGTCGTGTCGATCTCGGCGCTGACCGTAATCGACCGCATCTGATCCAGGCGATTGATTTCTGAATAACCACGATTGGGGGTAATCTCGGCCAACTCGGTGATCGGGCGCTCGATCCCATCGTCCCCACGCACGCGAATCTCGTCGAAATTTAGCAGCGACCGGCGTTCGTCCGGGGGATAGCGCACCATCAGCTTGACCTCATGCCGGCCTCGCTGCAG
>JBILTQ010000377.1:0-5363 GCA_044371435.1 Pirellulaceae bacterium
CGACCGGTGCACCTGCGCAATTTCCACGCGACGTTGCTGCATCTGTTGGGGCTCGACCATCGAGCGCTGACCTTCTCCCATCACGGCTTGGATGAGCGGCTTACCGGACCGACCGAGGATGTCGAAGTGGTCGAGGAGATCTTGTCGTGAAGCGGCCAAGGATGCGAAGGGAGCGAACCACGATCCTGCAGCTCAGCGGCTGGCTGATGCTTGGAAGTTTGGCAGGAAGTCAACTGCTGACAGGGGCGGAATCGGAGGATGGCCAACCGGCGGTGGAGGTGATGCATGAGCCTCCGATCGCAGCGGCGGACCGCGAGCATTGGGCTTTTCAGCCCTTGGCCTGGCAGCCATGGCCAGCGATCCGACAGCGGGATTGGCCTCGGGTCGGCTTCGATCATTTTATTCTCGCGGAACTCGAGGAGAGCGGTTTGGCACCGGCTCCCGAGGCGCCGGCTACCGACTGGCTGAGGCGGCTGAAGTTAGACCTGATCGGTTTGCCGCCGACGGCTGAGGAGGTGACGGAATTTCTCGCGGACACCGGACCGGAGGCCGAAGAACGTTGGGTCGATCGCTTCTTGGCCTCGCCGCACTACGGCGAGCGTTGGGCCCAGCTGTGGTTGGATTTGGCCCGTTTTGCCGAGACCGACGGCTTCGAGCACGATCGGATACGGCCGGAGGCGTGGCGGTATCGCGACTGGGTGATCCGCGCCTGGAACGACGATCGCGACTACCGCGATTTTATCCGGCAGCAGTTGGCTGGCGATCTGGCGGCCGACTCGTCCGAGGCGGTGGCTACGATGTTCGTCCTGGCCGGGCCCGACATGCCCGATATCAACGACCAGGCCTTGCGGCGCCACGATCGGCTCAATGAGTTGACCGGTACTGTCGGGGCTGCCTTGATGGGGTTGCAATTCCAGTGCGCCCAGTGTCACGATCATAAATATGATCCGTTGAGCCAGGCGGACTTTTATCGGTTCCGCGCCATCTTCGAGTCTGCCATTCCTGAATTGAAACGCGATCAGCCATGGGTGCTCTTGGCTTCCGCCCCCGCCAAGCCCCCGCTGGAACCGCGTTTCTATGAACGCGGTGAGTTGCGGCAGCCGGGGCCGGTGGTGCGACCGGCCTTCCCGCGTATTTTGAGCGTTGCTGGGGAGCAACCCGCGTACTGTAAAACGGAGCATCCGCGGTTGGAATTCGCCGACTGGCTTTTTCAGGATAACCCCGCCTTGACGGCCCGGGTCATGGTCAATCGGCTGTGGCAAGCCCACTTTGGGCGCGGGCTATTCGAGCAGCCCAGCGACGTGGGGGTGACGGCTGGTGAGCCGACGAATCGAGCGGTGTTGGATTGGTTGGCCGGCGAATTCCAGCGGCGGCGTTGGAGTCTCAAGGCGATACAGCGGACGATGGTGCTGTCGGCTACCTATCGCCAAGCCAGCCGGCGACCGCAGTCTGACGACGGTTGGGGGCAGCGTCTGGCCTTGGATCCCGACAATCACCGCTACAGTCGTTTTCCCCGGCAGCGTTTAGATGCGGAGCGCATCCGCGATAGTTTGTTGAGCGTCGCCGGAATGTTCCATGCCGAAGGTGGCGGTCCCGGGGTGATGCCTCCTTTACCCGAAGAGATGGTGCGGACGCTGTTGAAAGGTCAATGGACTGCGAGCGTCAATCCAGCCGACCATGCGCGGCGGAGTATTTATGTTTTTGCCAGGCGCAACCTGCGTTACCCGTTGCTGGAAGTTTTCGATCGACCGGATGCCGGTGCCAGTTGTGCTCGGCGCGATGTTTCGACCACGGCTCCGCAAGCCCTGCAGATGCTCAACAGCGACTTTACCTTGGAGTGCAGTGCAAAGCTGCGAGAGCGAGTGCTGCGAGAATTGGTAGTCGATCCATCGCTACCATTCGGCGAGTTCGAACCCTCGATACCGGCGTTGGCCAATCGCTTGCTGTTGACCAGTTTAGGGCGTTTGCCCGACCCTGCGGAAGAACAATGGCTCAAGGAATTTCTGGGGAGAGACGGTGGGGCGGGGTGGAACGAGCGGTTGCTTTCCGTTTGCCGCGCCTTGCTGAACACCAACGAGTTTATCACGCTCGATTGACGGGCTTGTCGATGGTCAGGCAGCGATCGACAAGCGGTATCCGTCCTCACGGCCCCCATCGTCAGGGCGAGGCCACGGTGGGGCACACGGTGGGGCACACGGTTGGTGGAAACATCATCAGCGTGGGGCGAACACTCCTTCGAGGTCTCGCTGCATCGAGGCGGCCTTGGCGCGGGTACTCTGGCCTTGCGGTCGGTTGGAAGTGGTCGGCGGGAGTCGGGTCGGCCCAGCCGCGGTGGGGGTGGAGATGAGGTTCGCCGGGATGGAGGAAGGCGAACTGGCTGGCCGGGCGCTGGGCGGATGGGCGGCATCGTCGATGACCAGGGCCACGAGGTTGGGCTGGCCGATATCCGGATAGGTAGTTCGCAGCTGTTTGAGATGTTCCACCAGTACCCGGCGAACCTCCAGGATAGCTCGTGGTTTGCGATGGATATCCTGGTGCGAGGATTCGACGACGATCTCCGAAACGACGTCATCCATGTGCGCGCTTTGCAGGTCGACCACCCCATCGCTCCCTTGGGAGAGTTTATTGAAAAAGCCTTGGTCGGGGACGACACCCACGATGTTATGGTAGGTGACCCAAGGGGCGCGCCGCGCGCGGAGCATGGCAGGAAAGATCGGCGATTCAGGGGCCAGCGAATCGATGCTGGTGGTGGTTGTCAGCAGCTCGGTATCGCGGAAGAAGTCGGGGTTTTCCTGGACGAGGCGTTTGGCGGTATCGGTCAAGGCCGTGGGGAGTTGAATCAGGTGTTTGCCGAGCCAACGGGTGGTGTCGTTCGCGAAGTCGCTGCCGCGATGGGGGGTGCCGATGGTGATCACCCGGCGGATGGCCTGGTTGGGTTCGAAAAACAGGATATTCCTGAGCGACTGGATCTCGGCTTGGCCGCCGCGCACCTCCTGGAAATTCTTGTCGCTGACAGCCCGCCAGAATTCGTCGTCGCTGTAGTAGGTTTGCATGCGACTGATCAGTCCGCCCATGCTGTGCCCGACCAGAATCATCTGATCGAGCATCGGATGTTGTTGGCCGGGGTCGAGTTTTTGGCGGAGGTCAGCGAGGTCGATGCGCATCTGCGTCGCGGTTACCCAGAAGGGCTGTCCCGTCGGATACTGGTAAAACCAGAACTGATAACTGCGCCGCAATTCTCGGAAGCTGCGGAGGTCGTTGAACATCGGCATCCAGGTGAGCGGACTGGAAGCCAAGCCATGGACCATGACCACGGGAATACGCTGAGGGTCATAGGGCTCGAGCATGTAGATCCCCCGATTTTTTTCGGTTTTGTTGGGGTTGATCAAGCCCAGCGTGGGGTTGGTCTGATCGCGAAACTGGGGATTGTCGAGGAAGAAAGCTAGCGGGGTGCTCAAGTCGGACTGCAGCGGTACCCGCCGATCGGCGAAGAAGATGTCGTTCGAGACATGCGGGTCATGCAACTCCAGGACACACGGATAGCGATGTTGCGACGAATTTTCAGGGCGGATCGAGGGCGAGGTCACTCGCAAGAGGGCGGTGACGGGAAAGGAGAGCCCCTCCGGGTAGTAGCTTTCCGCCTTGTTATCGGTAGAGTTCTTTTTGCGGACGGCGATCAGCGGGACGCCGATCCCATAGCCGATGTTGGTAGAGTCCAGCCCTTCGACTTCGTAGTCGCTGCAGAATTCGAAGTGGTCGAAGTCTGCCTGCTGCCAATTGCCGCGAGCCACCACCTGGACACCGTACTCCCGTTCTTTGGTCTGGATGCGATAGGTGTTTCCTGGACGCAGGCTGTCGCGGCGATTGACCAGTCGGAGGGTTGCTTCCAAGGCGCTGTTGTAGACATCGCAGGCGCCGCGGAATTGGGGGTCGTACGGATTTCGCGAAATGTCCAGTTCCGGACAGAAGAGGTAGATGTAGGCGTTGCTCACCGAAACCGAATACATGTCGAGGGCCTTACCGAAATCTTTCCCGCGATCGGCCCGCAGACCGAGGATGTAGGCCAATTCGGCGACCGCATGGATCTTTTCCGCCCCTTTTTCGGTCGCCGTCAGATCCTGCAATTGAGCCAGGCAGGCATCGGGATCACGCTGGTAGAGGTCTTGAAGCGCGTAATGCCTCAACAGCGTCATGGTTCGTTCGCTGATCTGCGGTCCTGATCGGGATACCAGGTGGAGTTGGGTGGCGAGGGGATTGAGAGGGATATCGCGCATCGACACGAAACGCTGCGTCGCACACCCGCAAAGCAGGCTGCTAGCCGCAAGCCACGCCAGCAGTCCCACGGAGGACCTCCGCGTGAAGAAATTCCGCAGCATTCGCAAAAATATGCCCGGCATCGTGGTTTGGCGTTTCCGATAAGAAAGGACAGCTTCCCGGCGGAGCGTAGCAAGGGGGAGGGCTGCGTTTCAACGTCAATCTATATCTTTGCTAGCCAAGGCTAGTACACTATTCGCCATGAACTCCTGGCTCGCGTCGTCTTTTCGTCTCCTACCCGCGATGGGGGCCTTGCGCACTTATAGCTGGCATGCTCTGCGCTGCGATTTATTCGCCGGCTGCACGGTAGCGGCGGTGGCCGTACCGCAGGCAATGGCCTATGCCAGCATTATCGGCTTGCCGATGCAGTACGGTCTGTACACGGCGATCGTGATGACGGCCGTCGGCGCCCTGTTCGATTCGTCGCGGCACCTGGTGAATGGTCCCACCAACGTCATCTCGATCGCTACCCTCAGCGCTCTGTCGATGGTACCTTCGGAGTCGCTGGTTTCGTCTGCCATCATGCTGGCCTTGATGATCGGGCTGATCCAACTGTCGATTTCGCTGCTGAGGCTAGGGGATTTTTCACGTTTTATTTCGCATGCCGTGATCGTCGGCTTCACTTTGGGAGCCTCGGTGATCCTCATCCTGGATCAACTCAAGCATGCCTTGGGTTGGACTGCCCGTGGCGATGCCCACGATCATTTCCTCAAACGCTTCTACCTGACGGCCGTCGAGGGAGGATCGATCCAATGGCCGACGCTCGCCGTGGCGGTAGGGACGATCCTTTTGATCCTGATTATCCGCTGGTTGAATCGGCGCCTGGGTTGGGCTCTCCCTGAGTTCCTGCTGGGGATCATCGCAGCTAGCGGGGTCGTTGCTGGTTTGGACTGGTCGCGACTCTACCGCGTTTCGCTGGTATCGGCGGTACCTCGTCATCTGCCCAGCTTCCAATGGCCGACCTTGGATTGGGCTTTGGCCAGCGACCTGGCGGGGAGCGCGACCGCCATCGCCTTCCTCGGTTTGCTGGAGGCCATCGCCATGGCCAA
>JBILTQ010000079.1:0-17490 GCA_044371435.1 Pirellulaceae bacterium
AATGGTTGGGGCTGAATCCACGAATGATACCGAAGAAGACCGCGTCAACGACGCGGCCGCCAGCAAGGCGACAGCGGCGAAGAAGCCTGCTGCCAATCCCAAGAAGAACCGGGCCAGTGCAGCGCTCGATGGTGACATGTCTTCCGGTTGGCAGGTCTTGGGAGGGTTCGGGGTCGAGCAGGCGGCGGTATTTCATTTTGCCGAGCCCATCGATTTGAGCCAGGGGTTGGAGCTGAAGTTGTTTTTCGAGAAGCACTTTGCTTGTTCGCTCGGACATTTTCGCGTCTCGGTGGCTACCGAGGAGCAGGCTCAGGCGACCGGATATCCTGCCCCGATCGAGTCCATCTTGGCCCGATCGGTCGATGGTTTGTCGGTGGGAGACCGGGATCGCTTGAGGCAATATTTTTTGGAGACTGCTCCGGAGATGGCCAAGGCCGCCGCCCCGTTGCAGCAAGCCAGAAAACGACCGCCGCGAGGCCAGTCGACCTTGGTGATGAAGGAGATGCCGGCCAGCCATCATCGGCCGACCTATCGGCATCACCGTGGCGAGTACTTGCAAGCCAAAGAAGAGGTTTTGCCGGGGGTGCCAGCCTTCCTGCCGCCGTTGCCGACCAACATCCCAGCCAATCGGCTCGGCTTCGCCCAGTGGCTGTTTTCCCCAGAGCATCCGTTGACGGCCAGGGTAGCCGTCAATCGGCATTGGCAAGCCTTCTTTGGTCGCGGCTTGGTAAAGAGTCTGGAAGATTTTGGCTACCAAAGCGAGGCGCCGACGCATCCAGAGTTGCTCGACTGGTTAGCGATCGAGTTTATCAAGGAAGGTTGGTCGGTGAAGAAGCTGCATCGTTGGATAGTCACCAGTCGGACTTATCGGCAAGCTTCGCGGGTCACCCCCGAATTAGCCGAACGCGATCCGGAAAATCGATGGTTAGCTCGAGGGGCTCGTTTTCGCCTCGAGGCAGAGATTGTGCGGGATTCCGCCTTGAAGGCCGCGGGTATCCTGTCAGCGAAAATGGGGGGGCCGGGTGTTTACCCACCCCAGCCCGCTAGCGTGACGACCGAAGGGACCTATGGGAAAGTCGAGTGGAAGGCTAGCGAGGGGGAAGACCGCTATCGCCGCAGTCTCTATACCTTCATCAAACGCACCGCTCCCTTCGCCATGGCCAGTACCTTCGATGCTCCTTCCGGTGAAGCTTGTCTGGCTCGGCGGGATGTCTCCAATAGCCCCTTACAGGCCCTGACATTGTTGAATGACACCATGTTCATGGAAGCTGCCTCGGCGATGGCCAGGCAGGTATTGACGGAGTCGGCGACCGACGAAGACCGCTTGATCAATGTCTTTCGCCGCTGTTTAACGCGACCGCCGGCTGCCGATGAATTACCCATGCTCCAACGATTCCTCGAGGAGCAGCGGGAACGCCAGCTCGATGATGAATTGCTGTGGACCACGGTAAGTCGAGCCCTCATGAATCTTGACGAGGCGATCACCCACCCATGACTACCCTTGAGCAAACTCGCCGCCACTTCTTTCAGGAATGCGGCATCGGCGTCGGTAAGATGGCTTTCGCGTCGCTGCTGGCAGAGAATCTGGTCGTTGGCACGGAGACTGGGCCCAACGCTAGCCGTCCCCCGCATTTTGCCGGCAGAGCCAAAGCGGTCATTCATCTATTCATGGCCGGGGCTCCATCGCAGTTGGAGCTCTTTGATCACAAGCCGATGCTGACAGAGTATGAAGGGAAGCCCCTGCCACCTTCGATCATCGGCGGGCAACGTTATGCCTTCATTCGTCCCGATGCGGCGGTGCTGGGTCCGTGCTATCGTTTTGCGCGGCATGGCCAGTGCGGGATGGAACTGTCGGAGGTCTTGCCGCACTTGGCGACGGTGGTCGACGAGTTGACGCTGATCAAGTCCTGCCGGACGACGCAGTTCAATCACGCTCCAGCCCAGATCTACATGAATACCGGTTTTTCACAACCGGGAAGGCCAAGCATGGGATCGTGGATTACCTACGGTTTAGGTTCGGAAACACGCGACCTGCCAGCCTTTGTGGTGATGAGTACGGGGAGCGGTATCAGCGGCGGGGTGGCTTGTTGGAGCAGTGGCTTCCTGCCCAGCGTTTATTCCGGAACGCGGTTGCGCAACTCCGGGGATCCGATTTTGAATCTGAGCAATCCGACTGGTATCGATGAGGCGACGCAACGCGATACCATCGATTTCATCCAAGCCATGAACGAGCGGCGGCTTCGCTTGGATGGCGATGGTGAAATCGCCACGCGCCTGGCCAATTATGAGATGGCTTATCGCTTGCAGTCCTCCGCCCCGGGACTGATGGACTTATCGGGCGAAAATCGGGAGACGCTAGACTTGTACGGCTGCGATCCAGCCAAGCCATCCTTTGCCCGCGCCTGCCTGTTGGCGCGGCGGATGGTGGAGCGCGGTGTCCGATTCATCAACATCTATAACGAGGGTTGGGATGCTCACAGTGACGTGGCCGGCAACATCCGACGCAATTGCGAGGCGACCGATCAGGCGACGGCGGCCCTGGTGAAAGACCTCAAGCGGCGGGGCTTGCTGGACAGCACGCTGGTCGTTTGGGGCGGTGAGTTCGGACGGACGCCGATGGTCGAGGCCAGCGTTTCGTTGGGACGAAGCAAGGGACGCGATCATCATCCCCAGGCCTTCACCATGTGGATGGCTGGCGGCGGGATCCGTGGCGGCGTGACCTATGGTGCCACCGACGACATGGGATTCCACGTGATCGACAAGGAAGTGAAGGTCCCCGACCTGCAGGCGACCATCCTGCATTGTCTGGGGGTGGATCACGAGCGTCTCACCTTTAGGCACGCCGGTTTGGACTTTAAATTGACGGGCGTGGAAGGAGCCCAGGTGATTCGCGACATTTTGGTTTAAAATCGTAAGACGGGCCGACGGCCCGCGGCTTCCGCGGATAAAACATGGAGTCCTGGAAATCCTCGGGCTTGTTCCCTCGACCGGAGCGTGGGCTCCGCCTGCTCAACCCGCCTCGTATACCTCTCACCGGAAATTCCTAACGATGCTGATGAAACTTGGGCTGTTTTCCCTGTTGGCTTTGGTGGTAGCGAATCTGCCAGGGCAGCGGTGCCTAGGCGCTACCCCCAATTTTTTGTTCATCCTGGTCGATGACCAGTCTCCCTTCGACCTGAAGATGTACAACCCGCGGTCGGAACTGGAGACGCCGCACCTCGATCGTCTGGCGGCCCGCGGGATGGTTTTCGACGGTGCCTACCACATGGGCTCCTTCAGCGGGGCGGTCTGTATGCCGTCGCGGCATATGATCATGAGCGGTCGGTCGGTCTGGCATTTGCCTCCTGCCCCCTGGGGGGCCAAGACTAGCCCACCGGAACTGGAGCAACAGACGATCCCGGCGGTCTTCAACCGCGCCGGTTACGCCACCATGCGGACCTGCAAGATGGGTAACAGTTACGAAGCAGCCAACAAACTCTTCGCTGTCCGCCACGATGCTACCAAACGCGGGGCGACTCCCGACGAGGGGAGTCCGTGGCATGGCGACCGCGTGGTGGAATATCTTCAGGACCGCCAGTCAGCCAAGGATACCCGACCTTTCCTCATTTATTACGGGTTCTCCCATCCGCATGATACACGCGATGGAACTCCGGAGTTGTTAGCCAAGTATGGGGCTGTCAACCATACTGATCCGAGCCAACCGCCTCCGCGGAATCCCAAACAACCGAAGCTGCCGGTCAATTATCTCTCAGCCCATCCCTTTGACATGACCGATGCCGGGGTTCGCGATGAAGTTGCCGTCAGCGGGGTGTGGAAACGCCGCGACGAAGCCACCATCCGCAATGAAATCGGGAGACAGTTTGCCTGCAGTGAGAATATCGACGTTCAGATTGGGCGCGTGGTCCAGAAATTGGAAGCCATGGGGCAACTCGACAACACCTATATCATCTACACCGCTGACCACGGGATGTCGATCGGACGCCATGGCTTGACCGGCAAGCAGAACCTTTATCAGCATACATGGCGCGTCCCCTTTATCGTCGCCGGTCCGGGGATCCGGCCTGGGAGTCGGGTCGACGGGAATATCTACCTGCATGATATCCTGGCTACGCTTTGCGATTTAGCCGGCATCCAAGCGCCCGCCACCAACGAAGGGCTGAGCTTTCGCCCGGTGCTCGAAGGGAAACAACCGACGGTCCGCGAGGTGGTCTACGGGGTCTATAGCGGAGGCGCCAAGCCCGGGATACGCTGCGTGAAACGCGGCGACTGGAAGTTGATCGAGTACGAGGCTCCTGATCGAAGTATTCGCGAGACACAACTCTTCAACCTGCGGGAGAACCCCGACGAACTCTTGCCCCAGCATCACCAGTCCGAGCATGTTACCTTGATTGGCCTGCAACCTAACTCGCCGCAGACAAATTTAGCATCGGATCCGCGGTATGCGGCTAAGCTCGAGGAAATGCGGGGATGGTTGTTGGCCGAGATGCGGCGTTTGGACGACCCTTATCGCCTGTCATTCCAGCCAGCGGATAACCTACCACCCGTGCCGGTGCCCGCTAAGGCCAAGCCCGGCAAGCGGGAGGCGGCGCAAGCCAAGAGATCGGAGAGGAAAGCGGCCGCCAGCAGCCGATGATTTACGGCTGGGCTTTTTTGAAAGCGGCTCAGCTTCTGCAAAGGTCATGTGAGAAGCGGCGACGGCAAAGGGCGTGGCCGATTTTGGTCCTGGATGGTGAGTCGATGTAAACTTCGAGTGGTCCTCGAAGTTCCCCCGGCTTCCTGGTAGAGCGACAAGGAATAGTGTATGTGGCGTTGGATGTGGTGTCTGGTGGTAAGTGGTTCTTTGGCTATCCCGCAACTGGCGGCTAAAGACCGTCCGAACATCATCTACCTGATGGTCGACGATATGGGTTGGGGCGATGCCGGGTGCTACGGGCAAAAGCATATTCGCACGCCGAATATCGATCGCCTGGCCAGCCAGGGGATGCGTTTTACCGATGTCTATGCCGGGGCTTCGGTGTGCGCTCCCTCACGCTGTGTCTTGATGACAGGCAAACACCTGGGGCATGCGCGGATTCGAGGGAATTCCGCGATGGTTGGGGGGGTGGGGGAGGAACGCCGGGTCCCCTTGGAAGTCGAAGACGTCACCGGGGCTATGTTGCTCAAGCAAACAGGTTACGCAACCGGTATTACCGGCAAATGGGGGTTGGCTGAGCCGGGGACGGAGGGGATTCCCAACAAGAAAGGTTTCGATGAGTGGTTCGGTTACTTGAACCAGCAGCATGCCCATACCTACTATACCGATTATTTGTGGAAGAACAGCGAACGGGTAAGTCTACCTGGAAACCAGAATGGCCAGACCGGACAGTATTCGCACGACCTCTTTGCCGACTTTACCTTGGACTTCGTCCAGCATCATGCCAGCCAACCCTTCTTCCTTTACCTGGCCTGGACCTTGCCACATGGCAAGTATGTCGTTCCCAGCCTCGAGTCCTATGCCGACAAGGATTGGCCGCACGATTACAAAGTCCATGCAGCGATGATCACCCGGCTGGATCGGGATCTAGGGCGACTGCTCGATCTACTCGACGACTTGAAGCTCGCAGAAAAGACCCTCATTTTTTTCTGTTCGGATAACGGGGGCGTGGAAAGACGCGAGGGAGTGTTGGATAGCGTCGGGCCATTTCGTGGCAAGAAGGGGGAGCAAGCCGAAGGCGGTCTCAGGGTTCCGATGATCGTTCGTTGGCCTGGGAAAATCGCTGCGGGCCAGGTGAATAGCCGAGCTTGGTATTTTGCCGACGTGCTCCCGACGCTGTGTGATGTCGCCGACGCCGAGCTTCCGAAGGACATCGATGGTGTCAGTATACTGCCGACGCTGCTTGGCCAAACGCAGCCGGAACTGGATGCGAGAAAACTTTACTGGGAACAGTATAGTGGTGGTTTTGAACAAGCGGCCCGCTGGGGAGCGTGGAAAGCCCGTTGGAAGCCAGGCAAGAAGCCTTTCGAACTCTATGATTTGGGCGGGGATCCTCTGGAAAGCCGGAATGTGGCCGACGAGCATCCAGATGTCGTGGCCGAATTGAAGCGTTTTATGGAAGCGTCGCATCATCCTTCACCCAACTGGCTGCGTGAGCCGCTGACCAAAGCTAAATAGCGATTGATGAGCGGGCCCAGGTGGGGGCCGTCGCTGGTCTCGTCGACGTCACGGCATGCAAAGGAACCGGGAGTTCAAGCTCAATCATGATACGCTGGTCGACTGCTTTTCCTCTTTTATTCGTTGGTAGTGCTTTCCAGGCAATGGCGGCTGAGCCCTTGCAGTTCAATCGCGATATTCGGCCGATCCTTTCGGATCATTGCTTTGCATGCCATGGCCCAGACCGGAACCAACGAGCAGCCGATCTCCGGTTGGACGTGCGCGAAGAGGCAGTGGAGAAAGGGGCGATCCGGCCCGAGCGGCCAGCGGAGAGTTTGCTGGTTAGCCGTATGGAGAGCGAGGATCCCGAGCTGCAAATGCCGCCGGTGGACTCCCCCAAGCAGCTGACGGCCGCCCAGAAGGCCATCTTGCGTCGTTGGATCGCGGAGGGGGCTGCCTACCAGCCTCACTGGGCTTTTGTACCGCCGGTGCTGCCGCCGATCCCGCAGGTCGATCAGCCTTCGAGCCGGCTGCGCAACCCGATCGACGCTTTCATCTTCAAGCCGTTGGTCGAGAAGGGGTGGCAGCCGTCGCCCGAGGCTTCCAAAGAAACGTTGATTCGCCGGGTGACGCTCGACCTGACGGGTTTGCCTCCCACGATCGCTGAGGTCGATGCTTTCCTTGGCGATGATTCGGAGTCCGCCTATGAAAAGCTGGTGGATCGCTTGCTGCGTTCGCCCCATTATGGTGAGCGGATGGCGATCGATTGGCTGGATGCGGCCCGCTATGCCGATTCCAATGGCTACCAGGTGGATCGCGATCGCGAATTGTGGCCGTGGCGCGACTGGGTAATTCGCGCCTTCAACGAGAACAAACCCTTCGATCAATTTACCATCGAGCAGTTGGCTGGTGATTTGCTGCCGGAGGCCTCCTTGGAACAACGCATCGCGACGGGCTTGCACCGCAATCACATGCTCAACGAGGAAGGCGGGATCATCGCCGAGGAGTTCCTCGCCGAATACACGGCCGACCGGGTGGAGACGACCACCGCAATCTGGCTTGGCCAAACGTTCAATTGCGCCCGCTGTCACGATCACAAGTTTGATCCGTTTACCCAGCGCGATTTCTATAGCCTGAAAGCTTTTTTTCATAATGTGCCGGAGCAAGGGGTCGGGATTTATGCCAAAGATATTCGGATCAACGCCCCGCCGTTTGTCCGGTTGCCAGTCCCTTCGCTGGAATCGAAAATCGCCAAGCTGAAGACAGACATCGACGAACTCGAAGGGCAATACGAGCGTCTGTCGGCGGAGGCGGAAGCGGATATCGAGGCTTGGGCCGAACAGCTCGACAGCCTTCGGGTTACTTGGCAGACCGTCGATCTACTCCATCCCCCCGCCCCGGATTCACGAGCGGAGTTCGATCTGGTGAACGATACGGTCGACCTCTTGCCGGGCGATTCCAAGCCCAAAAGTTGGAAGGTGCGTTTCCAACTGCCACCCGGCCGGTTTACCGCTCTGAGGTTGGAGAGTCGAGCGATCGCTGCCGAAGCTTCCTGGCGCTGGGTAAAAGTCCAGCTTCGCCGCGATCGGCAGCTCTTGCGGTTGCGAGCTGCCAGCAGCGAACAGGCGCTGGCTGTGTCCGAGGTGGCAAAGCTTTTGGACGAAAATGCCGAGACGTTATTGCTTGTCTCGTTGAACGGAGAACAAAGGCGGCAAGCGGTTTTTGAATTCGACAAGGCTTTGGAAAATACCGCCGCTGTTGAACTCGAACTCGAACTAGTTTGCGAGAATTTACGCCATGGAATGCAGTGGCAACTATCAGTGGCTGATATCGATTCGGCAGGGTTGGTGCCTGACGATATTCGCTCGATAGCCGCCCGACCGCCAGCGACTCGCCGGGCGGCGGATACCAAGAAGCTGAAGGAGTATTTTCGCAGCCAGCAACCAGAGTTGCGGCGGTTGACGGACCGCCGGACTGCCCTGCAAAAGCAGCTGACGCTGGCCGAAAGCCAGATTCCGACCAGCCTGGTGATGGCTGAAATGGAGCAACCGCGGGAGACTTTCGTGCTGATGCGCGGAGCCTACGACAAGCCGGGTGAGGCGGTGACGGCCGCGACGCCGGCGGTGTTGCCGCCGATGGATCCATCGCTGCCTCGCAATCGATTGGGCTTGGCGCAATGGCTGGTCAGTCCCGACCATCCGCTCACCGCCCGGGTCACGGTGAATCGATTCTGGCAGCAACTCTTCGGCGTGGGTTTGGTCCGTACCAGCGAGGATTTCGGTTCGCAGGGGGAACAGCCCAGCCATCCAGAATTGCTGGACTGGTTAGCGGTTACTTTCCGCGAGAGCGGTTGGGATATCAAGCACTTGATCCGACTGATGGTGACCAGCGCCACCTACCGGCAGCAATCGCGGTGGGAATCGTCGATCGCGGAAATGGATCCGGAGAATCGATGGTTAGCCCGTGGGCCCCGCTATCGCTGGATAGCCGAAGTTGTTCGCGATCAAGCCCTGGCTGCCAGTGGATTGCTGGTAAGCACGGTCGGTGGACCATCAGTCAGACCTTATCATCCCCCTGGAATCTACGAGCAATTGACATCGGGCCGTGGCTACAACGTCTACGTACCTGGGACCGGCTCCGAGCTTTATCGCCGCAGCCTTTATACCTACTGGAAGCGGTCGGTACCGCATCCCGCGATGTTGCTATTCGATGCTCCTTTTCGCGAAAGCTGCGTCTTGCGCCGCTCCCGTTCCAACACGCCGCTGCAAGCTTTGAATCTCATGAATGATCCAACCTACGTGGAGGCCGCCCGGTTCCTCGCCCAACGCATGCTGCTCGAGGCAGGCCCGTCGCTCGAAGATCGCTTGGTGTTTGGCTTTCGCGCTTTGTTGTCACGCCGACCGACAAGTCCCGAGCTCGGGTTGTTGAAGCGGGCCTATGACCGTTGTCATCGCGATTTTACCGGCGATGTGGCGGCCGCCGAAGCATTGCTGGCGGTGGGTAACTCGAGGACGGAGGCTTCGTTGGATCCGGTGGAACTAGCCGCCATGACAACCGTTGCTAGTACCTTGTTGAATCTGGATGAGACGATCACCAAACCCTAACTTGTTATCCCACGGGTATCCCATGCCTCGATTACATCCCCGGACGCCGATCGCACCAGCCACCGGAAATGAAATGGCTCGTCGTTCCGTCCTTGCTTCCCTTGCCCTGGCATCCCTACTCCAGTCGCGGTCGATTGCCGCGCCGGTCACCCATCTTGCGCCTCGAGCGAAACGAGTGATTTGGTTGACGCAGGCGGGAGCCCCTTCGCAATTGGACTTGTTGGATTACAAGCCTCACCTGGCTGATTACTACGACCAGGATTTGCCGGATTCGGTACGCGGCGGGCAACGGCTTACCGGGATGACTTCCAAGCAGTCACGATTTCCGGTGGCACCTTCGGTTTTCCGTTTCTCCCAGCATGGGCAGGCGGGAATGTGGTTCAGTGAGTTGCTGCCACAGACGGCGAAATTCGCCGATGATATCTGCTTGATTCGGACCATGCATACCGAAGCCATCAATCATGATCCGGCCATGACGCTCTTGCAGACTGGCCATCAGATCGGAGGGCGACCGGCCTTCGGGGCTTGGGTCTCCTACGGTTTAGGATCGGAAAACAGTGATTTGCCGGCCTTCGTCGCCCTGGTCTCTCGGCCAAGCGGGCCGACGAATGCCCAACCGCTGCACGAAAGGATGTGGGGCGCCGGCTTCCTGCCTTCGCGATATCAAGGCGTACGCTTCAACTCGGGCAAGGATCCGGTCCTCTTTCTGTCTGACCCAGCCGGGATCACGGCAGAGCGGCGGCGAGCCATGCTGGATGATGTCGCCGGGCTCAATCGACTCGCCTTGGCCGATGTCCAGGATCCGGAGATTCAAGCGAGGATCGATCAGTATGAGATGGCCTTCCGCATGCAGACAGCCGTTCCGGAACTGGCGGATTTATCGAGGGAACCGGCGACGGTGTTTGAGCAATACGGTCCGGAGTCTAGCAAGCCCGGGACCTATGCTGCCAATTGCATCCTCGCGCGTCGCCTGGCCGAACGCGGGGTCCGCTTTATCCAGCTTTACCATCGCGGTTGGGATCAGCATAACAACCTTCCCAGCGGTATTCGCAGCCAGTGCTACGATACCGACCAGCCGACCGCTGCCTTGCTGGGAGAGCTCAAAGAGCGCGGGTTGCTCGAAGATACCCTGGTGATTTGGGGTGGTGAATTCGGTCGGACGGTCTACTCTCAAGGCACGCTTACGAAAGATAATTACGGGCGCGACCATCACCCGCGGTGTTACTGTTTGTGGCTGGCTGGGGCTGGGGTGAAGGGTGGTCATGTTCATGGCGAGACCGACGACTTCAGCTACAACATCGTCAAGGATCCCGTTCATATTCATGATTTGAACGCCACCGCCCTCCACCTGCTGGGTATCGACCATACCCGGTTGACCTATCGCTTCCAGGGACGCGATTATCGATTGACCGATATCCATGGCCAAGTGGTGAAGGAAGTGTTGTCCTAGTCGGCTGAATGGCCCCGGGAAAACCACGCCGTTTTCAGCAGGGGGCGAGGGTTGCCGTGGGCGATCGGCGGAAACCGACGATCGAGCGCGTGGTCGTCGTGACAACTTCACGACCGCTTGCTATGATGTCGGATACTCCTTGAGTTGCGGGCGTGTCAGGCGGCTATTCGATTACCCAGCGATGATCCGCAGGTCCATCAAGAGATAAATTCGAAGGCAAGTTGTTGTCTAGAGCCGTTTCTGGCGACGATGGTTTGATCATTCCTCGGACTCTCAAAGGAGAAGACGATGTCAACAGCCAACTGGCGGGTTCTCAGCACCGTTTGTTTCGTAGCAGGTTTCATTTCGGTCATCGCGTCCATCGCGATTTGGTTCCTTTCCAAGGAGCCGGACTTGGCCCACGGCGAACGATTCGGGATTTTCGTGGGCCTTTGGGCTCCCACGTTCTTCGCCTTGTCCAATCGGCTCGATCGATACGCGACGGGGAATGTCGCGAAGGGCTGAGTGAATTCCCGAGGAAGGCTGCAAGCCGAACAACTGTTCCTGGGAGTTGTGGCGGTCCGACTGCCGGGTTGCCCGGTTTAGGTAGATTCTGTCGTTGCCCAAGTCTCTGGTTATCTTCCTCGTCATCAAACCCTCCTTGGCTGTTGCTTTTCGCACTACCTGCATCGCCCCTCCGGTGTTTTCGAAAGAGCATCTCCATGATTTCGAGAATGGGGCGAAGTTGCTCTTTTAAGCATTACTGTTGGTAACCTGCCATGAATTGGTTTCTAAGTCGGGGCTCGTTAACGTCGATCATTTTCCGGGGGCCGAGTTTTCCAGTCGAGCGAAAAGCTGTCGCATTGACCTGTCAAGTCCGTCGGACTGCGATACCATGCTGGGTGGATTGTAGCGGTCGTACAGCTTGACCAAGTCCTCGGGGGCCTACCCGCAGGCTGTCGCCACCGTTGGAGGTCGGAGGAAGCTAGCGTCTGGCAGCCGATCAGGCTGCTTCGGCAGGCTTCCGTGCATGACCGCCAGTTTAGGAGACGATAAAGCGGAAAGATGTCGACGACTTTGCCGCGAATGGCCGAATGCCAAACGGGTTGGCATAGCTTGGGACGTTCGCTGGTAACTGGAAGGGATATTCTATCCACTCAAGACGGGGCGGAGCTTAGGGGATCATGAGGCAAATGCTGGGTATCGATAGAGGAAAAATTCCAGCGCGGCCAGGCGGTGATTCGGCGTTAGCCGGGGACGGTTGCCAGCGGAAGGCTTATTCGCTGTTGCCAGTCAGGACCTGCGTGGCGGCGATTGCTATCGCGGTCTGGGGGGGAGGAGTGGTGCCGGCCATCGTGCAGGCCGACACGATGCGGCGGTTGATGGTGGAGGGACGCGAACGCTCGTACCTGCTCCATTTACCGCCGAAGAACCAGGTCTACTCGGCCCTGCCGGTAGTGATAGTCTTCCATGCGGCGGCCGCTGATGCTCGGATTGCCAGGCATTTTAGCGGGATGAATCAGAAAGCTGATGAGGCCGGATTCATTGCCGTCTATCCCAATGGGACTGGAACTTACCCGTTGCTTACCTGGAACGCCGGGGGACGCATGGGGCCATTGGCTCAAAGCAACGTCGATGATGTCGCTTTTGTCCGAGCCCTGTTGGACGATCTCGCCTTGTGTTTCTCGATCGATGAACAACGCATCTATGCTACTGGGATATCGAACGGCGGCATGATGTGCTACCGCCTGGCGGCCGAACTCTCCGAGCGTATCGCTGCCATCGCCCCTATCGCAGGCACCATGGCGGTCTCCAACCTCAGGCCGTTGCGGCCGGTCTCGGTCATGCACTTTCACGGCACCGAGGACTACGTGGTTCCATACGCTGGGCCTGGTCGCCTGACACCCAGGAATCTTCAATTCGATTCGGTGGTCAAGACCGTCGAAAGCTGGCGGCAGCTCAACGGCTGCCCATACCCGCCTACGATCTGCCGCTTTGCGAACCGAGCCTTGGATGGAACCACGGCGACGCGGATCGCATATGGACCCGGGCTCGAAGATACCGAAGTCATCCTGATTCGCATCGAAGGGGGAGGTCACTCATGGCCGGGAACACGTTCCCCGCTGAATCTGATCGGCAAGTGCTCGCGGGATATCTCCGCCAACGACTTGATGTGGGAGTTCTTTTGCCGCCATCCGCGTGGCAGGCAACTTCCCTCGGGGGGGACCTGTCCACTCGGGCCGATTGCCGACTGAGCACTCGAGGCCGCTTACGGGGAAAATCCCTGGGAGCGTTCGAGGGCGGCCTCGACGGTCGCGGCTTCCTCGAAGGGGCTGGAGGTATTCGGGCCAACCGGGATCAAGCGGCAGATAGTGAAGATCTCGCGGATATTAGCGTCGAGCTGGCAAACGATGACCCGTTGGACCGTCGGTAGACGCCGTAAACTGAGAAAGGCTAAGAAGCCGACACTACCTACAAAGGTAACTTCCTGAAAATCGAGGATCACAATCTGGCTTTGATGCTGGTTCACCTTCTCCTCAAGTTCGGCTTTGAGCCGTTGAGCCACCAGAGGATCGACGAGCTTGGCCAGCTTCAAACGGACAAGCAGAACTCGGTCCTTTACCTGGCACTCGGTAAGCGCTACTTCTTCATTGGCCATCGGCAAGAACTCCTCATTACTAACAAAGCGAGCTGATAACCAACGGATCTCACGGCCCGGTCTTCAGCTCAAACGAAACGCTCTAGAATTTGTGGGTGAAAGCACACCGCAGCGGACCATGTCAAACATCGTAGCAATTGCCGCGGGAGCTGGATAGCTGGCGGCGGGTGCTTGACGTGGCACGGAATTTCCCGAGTCGGCCAAGCATCGCACTCCACCTGCCGCTGAGACCAGGTCAGCGGCAAATCCATCAAGAGTCTTTACCTGCCAGGTCGAGCTGATGGTGGAGCCCTGGCTGGGCACGGAGCAGGGGGGGCGCCAGCCGACTTGAGCTACGTGGCTGCGGCTGGGAATCCAAGGAGCGGAACTCGCTTAATCGAGCTGTTCCAGACGATAGAGATGATTCTCGGTACGCAGGTAGATGGCGTTGTTGACGACCGCCGGGGTGGCGTAGATCCCTTCAGGCACAGAATTTTCGGCGACCAATTCGAATTCCTTGCCGGCTCGGATCACATAGGTTATCCCTTCGCGGTTGGAAACGTAAATATTTCCACCGGCTAACCACAGCGACGAGCTGAAGTTGCCGCTCAAACGTTCGCGGTAGATTTCGCGGCCAGTCAACGCATCCAGGCAGGTGAAAACGCCATTGTCGCTGACAAAGTAAAGCTCCTCACCGACCAGGATCGGCGAGGGCATGGTGGGGGTGCCGCGATTGAATTGCCAAACAATTTCCGGAGTGGGCAGCCCTTCGTAACGCAGGGCGATGATTTGCCCTTTGCCGAAGCCAGTCACGATAAATAGCATGCCATGTCCGATAATCGGCCGCGGGACGACGGAAAAACCGAGCTGTCCATAGGCGACTTTCCATAGTTCCCGCCCAGTCTTGGGGTCGTAAGCATAGACCCAATCCGAGGCCGGGGACACGATTTGAGGTTGACCGTTGATGTCGACCAGCAAGGGAGTCCCGTACGATTTTTTCTGCTGGGGATTGGAGTGCATCTCACCCGAGCGTGCGGTCGTCCAGGCGACTTTCCCGGTGCCTTGGTGCAAGGCCGCGATGAATTGCCGATCACTGCCATCCAGGTGGAAGACGACTAGGTCATCGACGAGGATCGGCGAGCCGCCCGGCCCGTTCTCATGCATCACCTGCAGTTCTTGATGAACCCAGTCGACCGTCGCCGAACCGGTATCGATGCAGGCCGTACCAAAAGTACCGAAGTGGCAATAGAGCTTGCCCGCCGCATAGACCGGCGTTGGCGAGGCGTAGCTGTTGAGCTTATGGACCCATTGCGGTTCACGGACGGTCATCAAAGGCAACTCGTGCAGCAGTTGGCCGCTGTCGCGGTCGATGCAAAGCGCCCGCAACTCGACTTGATCGAGGAGCGTCAGCGGTTGCCCCCCGGTGTTGCTCTTCAATCGACGCTCGACATCCTCTTCTTTAGCGGGTATCTCGATAGCCGTCGTCAACCAGATCTGTTTACCGACGACGATTGGCGAAGACCAACCTCTGCCGTCCGTCGGCGTTTTCCAGCGAACATTTTTTTCGTTGTCCCAACGGACAGGGACCTGGGCATTCGGGCTGGCATGCCCCAGCCCACTCGGGCCTCGCCATTGAGGCCACTCCGCCGTCGTTGCATCGGCCGCCCAACCAGGCATCGAGGGTAGGCTCCACACCGCCAGGATGAGGGTTGTCAAGCGTAGGAAAGCACCGGTGATGGCCAAGTAGGATGTGTGTGGCATGACGGAAAGGATCGCGAGGAAGGTAAATGAAATCGATGGGCAGCCAGGCCAACCATCGCGGGGCATCTTTGGGCTACGATGCGCGAGTTGTTACGGCGATCGCGAACCGGCGCACGGCTCATTCGCCTGCCAAGGGGACCTGGCTGGCGTGCATCAGATAGCTTAGTAGGTTTCGGATTTGAGCAGTTGTCAAGTTTTCGAGCAAGCCGTCGGGCATGGCCGACTGACTGGTCGTCTTCACTTCCTCGACCTCCTCGACCAGGATCCGTTCACGGGCGGAGAAAGTCTGCAATACAAAGGCTTGCTCATCCCGGGAAACCAGCAAGCCATTGAGCACCCGTCCGTCCTCCGTCCGCAGGACGGTCATGCGATAGTCCTTGCCGACCACGGCGCTGGGGTCGAGGATGTTCTCCAAAAGATAATCGAGACTGGTGCGCTGGGCACCGGTCAGGTCTGGTCCGATCGCCTCCCCTTCCCCGAAGAGCCGATGGCACTGGGCACAAGTGCGTTGGAAAAGACGACGACCATCGGCAAGGTCAACCGGGGAGGCGGCCGCGCCGGCAAAGATGGTTTTGGTCTGTTCGATTTGGGTCCGTCGCTCCGATGGCGAATCGCGAAGCTCTCCCCAAACCTCGCCGAGTTGGCGGTTCAAGTCCTCGTCAGCATGGCTCCGAATCTGCCTCGCGTGGACGGCGGTGACATCGGTGATCGGGATCCTGGCACCATGCTCACCCAGATTGGCCAGAAGCGAGTTGGTAAAGATGGGACGGGATACCAACAGGTCCAGGACGGCTGGTCGATCGTCGGGATGGAACTTTCGATACGCCCGGGCGAGACGATCGCCGATTTCCGGGGCGTCGAATAAAGCCAAACCGCGCATGGCGACGGCATTGATGACCCTGGTGTCGAGGAGCTTCTCGCAGACTTGCCGCAACTCGACCGGCCGGGCTTCGATCAAGGATTCCAGGGCAGCCGTCCGTGTCTTCAAGTCGGCTTGCCCATCGAGGGCTAGGTCGCTCAGTTCCGCCAGCGCGCGACCATCGCCGAAGAGCAGGCCGAGTTCTCGCATTTCCTGGGGTAACCGTTGCGCCAGCGAACTTGCGGCGATCGCTGGCCAGTGCTCGGGAGGCTGGGCTTTACGCCAACCTCGGAAGGCGTCGCGGGCGCCCAGGATCACCGCTTCCTGCAAGGCCGGCGGCATCCCAGGGACCAACGACAGGAGTTCACCAAGCCGCTCCGGATGCTTGGAGAAATCCACAGCTAGACGCCGCGATGCATAGCGGGTCAGCAGCGGTAAACGGGATTCGGCGGCTAACCGCACCAAGTCGTGCGGCGACGTATCCGCTGTCGGCATGATCCCATACCACAACAGCTGGGGGAAGGTCGGGTCATCCGCCAGGTCGGACTGCAGCATCAGACGCGAGGCCAGGGCTACCCGCTGGCTGAGCGGAAGACGCTGAAGGGTCGAGGCCAGCACCAGTTGTACCAGCCCCGAACGATCTTCCGCAGCGGCCTGCAACAACGCGGCAAAGGTCTTCGGATCATCGGGATAGGCCTGGTTCGGCAGCGGCCCGCGCACGGTATCCAGGGGCCAATGGTCGCTCAGCAAACGGATGGCCCATACCCGCACATGCTCATCGGGATCCTGCAGCAGTTGGCGGAGTTCCTCGGGTGTGGTCTTTCCGGACTGATACCTCCGCCAAAGCTGCGGTAATTTCCCATCGCCGGCCAGGCAGCTGGGCTTGATCACTTCGCCGGGGCCGCGCGCGGCACCATAACTGATCTTGTAGATGCGGCCGCTGGTCCGATGCACCCCGTTATGCTCGTGGCATTCCCCGGTATCGCTCCAATCGACCACATAAACACTCCCGTCTGGACCAGTACTGATTTCCATACCGCGAAAGAAGGGGTCCTCGCCAGCGACGAGAAAATCCGGCTCATGGCGTCCGACATAGCCAGCTCCATGCCGTTCCAGCCGTTCGACGTTGGCCCGCTGTCCATGCATGTTCAAGGTGAACAGCTTGTGACGATAGGCCTCTGGCCATTGCTGTCCCTGGTAAATCATCATCCCGATATGGGCGTGGCCGCCACCGAGATCGTTGGCTTTGCCGTCGCGGCTATCGGTCCAAGAACCTTTCCGATCGAAATGATAATGATCCGCGATGGTGTCGATCCGCTCATAGACGCTTGGGTTCATGCTCTCGCCGAAGGACTCCTTGAAATGCGAGCCAGGGAGGCAATGCCACAGATGACCGATGACGGTATTGATGAAGAAGAGCTCTCCATGGCGATCCCAATCATGCCCCCAGGGATTGACCGTCCCATGGCACAGGACTTCGACTTTCTTCTTCTCCGGATGATACCGCCAGAGGCCACCATCGATCGGGATCCGCTCGGCGGAGGCGGTTCCAGGGGGGCCAATCTCTCC
>JBILTQ010000597.1:0-5346 GCA_044371435.1 Pirellulaceae bacterium
CTTGGTACGCAGAGCGTTCTCCATGCCCTTCTTGCCTTCCTCAACCCACTCCTCGATCTCGGACGGCGGCAGGTCATAGGCACGACTGGCCTCGGCCACGGTAGTCTTACCCTGGATGATGTCCAGTATCAGAGCCGTCTTGCGCTTGGCCGTCCAGCGCTTGATGTCGTCTTCCATCTGAATGCTCACAGGTGTTTCCTTTCGACGTTAACACCTGAGCAGGAAATCACTGGGGCGATACATGAATACATTCGCTGGTACAATGAGGGCCGGATTAAGCTCTCGCTGAGAGCCCGAAGTCCGATCGAGTACCGGCGTCATCTTGGAATTGCGGTCTAACCAATCCAAGAAATTGTCCGTATCTCCGGTGACTCAGATTTGCATCGGCGCCCACAGCAATGATTATTATTTGGCAATCCAACAGGGATAATTAAAATCCAAGAAACCGAGGCCTTTGTCGAAATAAGGTGTATCAAGGCTTCCTGAAAATCCAGAAAGTAGCGGTCGAACAGAATTTCCTTTGACTAACTTTGAGTTTGCGAGTTCGTACACGACGTGTTCTGAGAAAATCCCTTTCCGATCATCAATTTTTTCATATGCGGGGAGAAGTAGTTGTTCGCAGAAATCCTTTGATGTGTAAAAAAAGCGTGTATCAATTCTATTTTGGAGCGGCTCTTGCCAAAACATACTTTGTAGATTATTTTGTTGAATTATGGTTGCAATCTCTTCGAAATTTCGACAATAAACTTTACCTGTACATTTATAAAAATGTTCTTCGTCTCGAAGAAAGTTTGAGGTCTCTAAGGCAAACTTCATAAGGGCCCCTTCACCAAAGCCTTTGCCTTTTTCAATTACCGCCTGGTCATTTTGACGATAGCAAAGCTGTTCAACTTGTGTCCCTATTCCGGCAAGAAGTTTTAATTCTTCCTTTCCTAAAATTATGCTCTCCGTTGCGTCAGCAATTACAATCTTGTCTATCCCTAAGTTTGCCCAGAAAAAAATAGCCGCTTTGGTAAGCAGCACTCTTTTCTCTATGGTTGTCATTTTTAAAACGTATACGCCGTTTGGTGGTCGTGTAGCTGTCGTTATTAGCAGGGGCTTCAAGCACTTTCCTTTGGCGGTCTCAAATCTGAAATGCAACACCTTGCCCACCGGGTAAGGTGTCAAGATGACGAGAAGATTCCAACAGATGCAAGCTGAAGAGCGCGTGGCGCTGGCCGGGATGCTGCTGCAGCGCATGACCCCGCAGGCGATTGCCCTGGCTCTGAAGCGCAGCCCTTCGACGATCAGCCGCGAGTTGGCGCGCAATTCCAGCGGTGGAGCCTACGCTTCGCGCGGTGCACAGGCGAGCTGCGAAGCGCGAGGAGTCAAGGCCAGACCAGCCGCGAAGCTTGATCCCGACGGACCGCTGTGGCCGCTGGTGACGCACATGTTGGGTTGGCTGTGGCCGCCGCAGCAAATCGCGCGGACACTGCGCACCATGTGGCCCGACAAACCTGAACTGCATGTCTCGCACGAGACCATCTACACCGCCATCTATGCGCGCCCCAAAGGAGAGTTGCGCAAGGACCTGATCGCGTGTCTTCGTCAAGGCAAGAGCGTCCGTAAACCGCGCTCTGCGGGTGATGATGGGCGAGGTCAGATCCCGGAGATGGTCAGCATCCATCTGCGGCCCCCGGAGGTCAATGATCGAGTGATGCCGGGGCACTGGGAAGGTGACCTGATCAAGGGCGCTGGAAACCGTTCCGACATAGGCGTTTTGGTCGAGCGAACCACCCGTTTGGTGCTGCTGGCCAAGATGCCAGATGCCACGGCCGAATCTGCCTTGGTGGCCTTCGCCTTCAAGCTCAACCAAATCGCTGAGCCGATGCGCCAGATGTTGACCTATGTCCGCGGCACAGAGATGGCGCGGCACCGTGATCTGGCGCGCGCCACGAGCATGCGCGTGTACTTCTGTGCCCCTCACAGCGCGTGGCAGCGGGGTAGCTGCGAGAACACCAATGGACTGCTCCGGCAACTGCTCCCGAAGGGGACCGACCTGTCCATTCATGACCAGGCTGCGTTGGATTCCATCGCTGACCTTTTGAACAACCGGCCGCGTCAAACGCTGAACTGGCGCAGCCCCATCCATGCCTTCCGAGACCTCGTACAAGGGGTCGCCGAAAAGGCTCAAGCCACAATCCACTGATTTGTTCAACATGGCTGGGTGTTGCATTTCAGATTTGAGACCGCCCCCATACTCCACAAGATACCTCACCCTAGGCGGGTGCTCAGGCACATAGTCAACAGCACAATCCGATCACCTTCGCTCCCTCAACGCATCATCCACCGTCCCAAAAATCGGCATCAGGATATACCACAACACCGACCGTCGCCCCACCACCACCTGCGAATCCGCAGTCAAGCCAGGCAGCAGCCTCGTTTCGGGTGGCACTCGCCTAAGCTCGGTGGAGTCCAGCCGCACCTTAGCCCGGTAGTACGACTCCGCCGCGGGTGTTCGATCGGCGCCCGCCGCAGCACGCGGCAACGCATCCTGGCTCACCGAAGACAGTGTGCCCTGCAGCGACCCATGCCGCTGGAACGGAAAGGCATCCAACTTGATCTTCACTGCCTGCCCCACGGCAATAAAGCCCACGTCCTGCGGGCTGATCTGCAGTTCTACTTCCAGTGAGTGCTGCAAGGGCACCAACTTGAACATCTGCTCGGCTTCTCGAACCACCGTGCCGATGGACACATCAGCAATCTCCAGCACCACGGCGTCCATCGGTGCCGCCATGGTGATGAGGTTGCGGCGCCGCTGAGCCTTGCTGAGTTCTTCGCTGGCGGCCTGCCGCTCGCGGCTCACCTGGGCCAATTCTTCAATCGTCTTCTGCCGCCAGTCGTTCTTCCACGCCTGCAGTTCGGATTGCGAAGCGGCCAACTCGCGCGCCAATTCTCGCGATCGGTTTCGGGCCTGCTCAAGTTCTCGCTGCACCTCCAGGCGCTTTTCTCGGGCTTCCAGCAGGCTGCGCCGTGCTCCAAAGTTCATGTCCACCAGTTGTTGCTGCATGGCCTCGACCTCTTCCAAGGACTTCAGGCGTTCGGCCAGCAGCCGCTGGTCCTGCGCATTGGTGGATTGGGCTGCCTCGATGCGGCCGATAGCCTCTTCCAAAGCGCGCAGCCGGGCCCGGTAGTTGGCTTGCCGGGCCGCAGCCAGTTCAGCCTGCAGTTGATCGTCAGCAGTGCCCTTGTGGCCAGAACCGGCTGTTGCACCCGCGGCCCGGCGGCCCAATTCGTCTTCAAGGCGGCGGCTGCGGGCTTCCAGGCTTTGCACCCCGCCCTGCGCGGTGGCGCGGTTGGCCTCGGTGAACGTGGGGTCGAGCGTGGCCAGCACCTCGCCTTTGCGCACCACCTGCCCAACGCGCACATGAATGGATTCGACGATGGAGGTTTCCAACGGCTGCACCACCAAGTTGCGCTCGGTGCTGACCAGGCGGCCACGGGCCATCACGGTTTCATCCACCTCAGCCAGTGAGGCCCACAACAATGCGCAGGCAATGAAGCCGGCCATTAGGTACAGTACAGCCCGCTTGCCGCCGCCGATGGGCCGCTGTTCAATGGCATCGGGGTCCGGCAGCAGGTCGAGGTCTTCTTCCCTCACCGGCGGCTGGGCCTTGGCCGTCTTGGATGCGGATGTGTTCATGGCTACACCTTGCCCATCTGCTGCAGCCACAGCCGCAAGTAGGTCGGGCTTTCCTTGAGCAAGTCGTCGTGCCGCCCCACATGGGCCACCCGCCCGGTTTCGAACACCATGATGGCATCTGCCTTCACCAGGGTCGAAAGGCGGTGCGACACCATCAGCACCGTCTTGCCAACGGCAATTCGCTCCAGGTTAGCAATGAAGATGGCTTCGCTCTCAGGGTCCAGCGCACTGGCGGCTTCGTCCAGAATCAACAGGCGTGGCGAAGGCAGCAGGGCGCGCGCAATCGACAGCCGCTGCTTCTGCCCGCCAGACAGATTGGCCGCGTTCTCCTCGAGCATGGTGTCGTAGCCCTGCGGCAGCCGTTCGATGAACTCATCGGCCCCCGCAGCTTGCGCCGCAGCCATCACCTCGGCAATGGTGGCGTTGGGCTTGGCCGCCGAGATGTTCTCGCGGATGGTGCCGCGGAACATGAAGTTGTCCTGCAGCACCACGCCGATGCTCTTGCGCAGGTGGGCAAGGTCAATCTCACGAATGTCCACGCCATCAAGCCGCACCACGCCTTCGGTGACGCCGTAAAGCCCCTGGATCAATCGGGTCAGCGTGGTCTTGCCAGAACCCGACCTGCCCACCAAACCGATCACCTGCCCGGCTTTGATGTCCAGGTTCACGCCCTGCAGTGTGGGGTTGGCGGCTGATGGATAGCGGAAGCCCACACTCTCAAAGGTGATCCCCCCCTGCAAGGTGGGGCGCAAGCCCCCTCCCCGCTTGCCCTCGCTGGGGTGGTTCATGATCTCACCCAGCATCCGCACGCTCAGGGCCACTTCCTGATATTCATGCACCAGTCCCACGATGCGAACCAGCGGGCCCACCACGCGGCCAGAGATCATCTGGAAGGCGATCAAGGTGCCCACGCTGAGCTGCTGGTCGAACACGGCTATGGCCCCCAAGCCGATGATGGCCACCGACATGCTGCGCTCCAGCGTTTGCGTCACCGCCTGCGCACCGAACGACATCTTCATGACGCTAAAGCCGGTGAGGATGGAATTCGCCGAGCGTTCGTCCCACTCACGCGATTTCGCCGGCTCCAGCGCCAGGGCCTTCACCGTGCGCATGCCGTGGATCGACTCCACCATCACCGCCTGCCGCTTGGCCTCAGCCGCATACAAGCGGTTCAAGCGCGCCTGGAAGGGCTTGATCAGCGCCACCACAACGATGGCCATTCCGAGCGCGAAAAGCAGCACCACGCCGGCCAGCATCGGCGAGTAGAAAAACAGCATGGGGCCAAAGATGACCAGCGACACGCACTCCAGTGCAGTGAAGAAGAGACTACCCGTGAGGAAACCCCGTATCTTCTCGAGCTGCTGCATGTGGCGCATCACCACACCCGCCGAGGAGGATTCGAAGAACTGGATGGGCAGCGACAGAAGGTGTGCAAAGGCGCGCCGAGTCAGCCGCATGTCCACCTTGTTGGTAGCGCCGAGAAGCAGCAGTTGGCGGAGATAGGTGAAGGCCGTTTCGAATCCGATGACCAGCATCATCCCCACCACCAGCACCACCAAGGTGGCCGAGCTTTCGTGCGGCAGCACCTTGTCGATGATGAGTTGGGTGAAGATGGGGCTGGCCAGGCCAATGCCCGTTAGGAACAGAGACGCCACCACCACATC
>JBILTQ010000080.1:0-17420 GCA_044371435.1 Pirellulaceae bacterium
GCACTGTTTCCGCCAGGTCCGCCACTTTGACTCCCAAGGCTTGGGCATCTTCTTGGATGCTCAGCTGATACTCGGTCTTCCCCGGGGTCGAGTCGTCGCTGATATCGTAGACACCGTCGAATTTGGCCAGCGCCTTCTTCGCTGCCTCGACAGCGGCTTCCAACGCGGCTACCTCTTCGCGCGGGGCGAGGATCTTGAATTCAATCGGTTTTCCACCGGGGCCGACGTCTTGCGATTGGAAGGTCACCCGTTCAGCCCCCGGGAACTCTCCCGCTGCCTCGCGCCAGCGGCGGATCAATTCAGCGCGGGTGACATTCCGCAGCGCCGCATCGTGCAGCTCGACTTCGACTTGCCCCACGTGCGAGCCACTGGCGCGATCGCCTGCGGCGGGCTCCCCACGATTAGCAGATCCGATCTGCAGGAAGGTTAAGCGGATGGGGCCGCGCGGCGAAAGGGGATCGGTCGGCTCCGGGGTCCGATTGGTACCAGCCGCCGCCTCCTCGCTGGCGATGCGTTCGCTCAACTGCCGCACCGCCGCCTCCATCCGCCGCACCGACTCGCTGGTGACACTGGCCGGAGTCCCATCGGGGTAAGTGATTTGACCGATCATCACCTTGCCATCGAGATCCGGAAAGAACTCAAAGGGGACCACCGCCGACCGCACCAGGCCGACGGCTATCAAAACGGCGAAGCCTCCGACCGCCAGGGGGAGTTGCGGGTACTGCAAGGAAATTTTCAATAACGGCAGGTAGAAGGCTTCACCGAAGCGATCCAAGCCTCGATTAGCATAGCTTCCCAACCAGCCGCACCACCTTTCCAGCGGTTTCAAGCCTCGGGAAAAGGTGTAGCTGATTTTTTGCCAGGTGGTGCGCGGCGGACGCGGCTCGTGGGCCAAGTGTCCGGGCAGCGCAAAGCTTGATTCGAGCAACGAAATCAGCAGCATCGCGATGATCGCTAGCGGCATGACGGCGATGAATTTGCCCATCACCCCCGATACGAAGAAGAGCGGCATGAAGGCGATAATGGTCGTCAAGACGCTGGAGATGACGCTGGGCAAGACTTCGCTGGCCCCATCCACAGCTGCTTGGAGGTAGCTCTTGTTCAGCATCCGGTGGGCGTAGATATTTTCTCCGACCACGATCGCGTCATCGACGACGATCCCGACCGCCATCAGGAAGGCGAACATGGTGAGCATGTTCAGGGTATCGCCATGGAAGTACAGGATAATAGCGGCACCCATCAACGAGATAGGAATTCCCATGGCTACCCAGAACGCCAGCCTGACGTTGAGGAACAGCGCCAGCAGGATAAAAACGACAATGCCCCCTTGGATACCGTTATCGCGCAGCATCCGCATCCGGTCGCGAACGTCGATACTTTGATCGGCAAAGACTTGCAGCCGATAGCCGGCCGGCATGTTGGTTTTGGCCGCGAAGCTGTGCACCTCGTCGGCGATATTCAAGAGATCCTCGTTGCTGGTCCGTTCGATCCGCAACACCATCGCCGGCTGGCCATTGACTTCATTGACCGCCGAAATATCGTCAAAATCATCGCGGACATGTCCGAGATCCGCGACCCGCAGGACGACCCCATTGGGTTTGGTGACCAAGGGCAACTGGGCGATGTCTTCCCCTATTTCACGTCGGTTTTTCCCGCGGAGCAGGATTTCCTGGCCCTCGCTCTTCAGCTGCCCTCCAGGCAGTTCAATATTTTCGCGGCGGATGAGGCTGGCGATTTGCGTCAAGGTCAACCCGTATTCGCGCAGGGTCGACTCATCGATTTCGATATCGATTTGGTACGGCTTGGCATTGACCAGTTGCACCTGCGACACCGAGGGGAGTTCCAGCAAACGTTCGCGGATACTCTCCGCCTGGTTTCGTAAACGCCAATCGGCTTCCTGGCTGCGGTCGGCCGGACCGATCACCGCCAGGCTGATCGCCGGCAAGCGAAAGGTGATCTGTTCGACCGTTGGCTTCTCACTCCGCTCGGGGAAATAAACCGAGATGCGATCGACGGCCGAGCGGATCTCGGAGAGAACACGCTGCGGATCCTTGACGGAGCTTTCGAGTTGGGCCAGGGTGAACCCGGATCCTTCTCGGCAAATGCTGGAGAGTTTCTTGATTCCCGTAAGCGGGCGGACTGCCTCCTCGATCTTCTGGCAGATCCCGCTCTCCACCTCATCAGGGGTCGCCCCAGGATACGGCACGCTGACGAGGATCACTTCCAACTGGAATTCCGGGAAGGTTTCCCGCCGCAAGACGAAGAAGGCTCCCAGGCCAAGGAGCAGGATGGCCAGCACCAAAAAATTGATGCCAGCACCGTTGCGAATCGCCCAACTGATAACCGTCTTCATGCAAGACCTAGAGCTTGAAGGCTTCTTCTTCGCTTTGATCGCCGTAGATCGGCATATAGCGATAGTAGACCTCAAGCATCATAGTCGACATGCAAGTCATGTACAGCCGACCACCCGGTTCGGCATGCTTCGCGCTGCGGAAATACCAACTCCCCGCCGCATGCCCCGAGGTTTCCTGGCTGGACAGCAACGCCCGCTTCATCTGCCCGTCCCATTCTTCCCACAGAGGTCCACCTACCTGTTTCATGACCTGCGTCGCATAGTAGTTGTAATAAACGTCTTTGGTATCCAACCCCTTCTTCGCGAAGCCTTTGACGGCTGCCTGTAGGCCGGCATGGTCGCGTGGCATCCCCATATACATCTTGCACAACAAACCGCAAGCCGTCATCGCGCTCACCTCCGGCCGGTCTCCAGGCTTTCGATAGCCGTAGGCGGCACCGTCTTTGGAGGCCACCGAATCCAGGTAGCGTTGAGCCTTCTTTAACGTGGCTACCGGGACTCCGAGATTGCTCATCGAGGCGCTCTTGAGGGCCATCAACTGCCAGCCGACCACCGAGGTATCGCCGCCGGTCCGCGGGTTGTACCACCAACCGCCCCCTGAAGGATCCTGGGCATAGACGATAAAATTGATGGCCGCTTGGGCGACTTGCTTGAGATCCGGATCCTTGGTCATTCCATAGGCCTCGCACATGGCGATGGCGGCGATCCCGTGGGCATACATGACGCCGGTCGAGCCACCGCTGCCGCGGACATACCAGCTGGGGATCTTACCCTCGCTGGCCTGCATGTTCCGAATCAGGAAGGATAAGCCCTTGAAAACGGTTGGCTTGTATTCACCTTCGAGATGCGTTTGCCCAGCCCCGAGGAAGGCCATCAGGGCCAACCCGGTAGCGGCGTTCTTGGCTTCGGCCGCGGTTCCATTGTCCTTGCACTTGGAACCGCAGGCCAGACCGTGGACGAAGGTCCACGAGCCGTCCGGCAACTGATGCTGGCTCAACCATTTCAAGGCGGCCGCGACTGCTTTTTCGGTATCGCTGTTCCCGCCGTAGCGTTCGAGCAAATCGCGTTTGGATTCCTTGCCGCGACTGCTGAGCCCCTTCTTCAGCGTTGTTTCGCCGCTGGTCAGTCCGCTGCTGAAAATCTCGCTCGAGATATTCGATAAATCGACGCTCGTCAAAGCCGGAGCGATGGTGTCGATCTGCACATCGACCGGCACTTCCGTCACCACCTCTTGCATCATGGGAGCGGCTTCAGGGACGACTTCGGCCGCTTCCTGCGGTGCGTCGATCGACATCGCCTCATCGATCGAGAACTCCTCGAGTTCCTCGATCGCTTCGCCCGGGGAAGAATTGACGACGAATTCGGAGATCGCGTTGCCGATTTCCGGCAAGTGGTAGGCCGCCATGAATAAAATCAAGGCGATATGGACCAGCATGCTGACCAGCCAGGCCGGGACCGACAATGACCATCGCTGGAACCAGGACTTCGAAGGCTCCAACCCATCGACATCGTCGGCGGGTAGCGGGACCTCCCCGACCGCATCCCAAGCCAGCGTTGCCTTGGTAGCACCCCGGCGATCCAACGCAGAAGGATTGTCTTTGGGCGAAGCAGGCATGGTAACCTTCATCTAGTACATGAAATAAGCTAGCCGCATGGGGTGCCTCATCACCATGAAATTATGGCGAGGATTACCACCGTCGGCCAGGGCTAAAAACGAGGATTCCCGCCCAGCGGTCCTCGGTGGTAGCGATCCGAGCCTGTTCGAGGTACTCATGGGGTTCGCCGATGGATGTTGGGTCCCAGCGGGTAAGTTAAGATAGAAGCCGCTCGCCTGTTCACCTATCGGAAATCCCGCCATGCTTTGCCTACCCGGTTTCACTCGTTGCCCTCCCCTTTCCCGTCTGCGATGCACGCTCCCTCCACCGAGCCAGCTTGGGCGGCGGCGGAGCTGCGGGGTGGGCTATGGCTATCTGGCCATGGCTTGGGGAATGTGGCTGCTTGGACTTACCGGTTGGAGTCTTGCGGAATCGGCCTCTTCCCCGTTGGACCGCGCCTTGACCGTGGAGTTCGACAACCGCGTGCGCCCATGGCTCGATCGGTATTGTTTCGAGTGCCATAGCGGTGAGTCGGCCGAGGCTTCGACCGATATCGCCATGTATCGACAGCTCGAACAGATTCGCCGTGCGTCATCCGCTTGGGAGCAGATTCGTGGGCTGATTCGGGTCGGGGCCATGCCTCCGGCCGACCACGACCAGCAACCGGAGGCGGCAGAACGCGAAGCGGTGGCCGAGTGGATTCGACGGGCTCTCCACGAGTTTGACTGCAATGAGCCTAACCTGCCGGCGCCGGTCACCGTCCGTCGGCTGAATCGGAACGAATACGATGCGACGATCCGAGACCTACTGGGGGTTGACCTTCACCCCGCCAGCAGCGTTGGTTTTGTCTCCGATGATGTCGGTAACGGCTTCGACAACCAGGGGGAGGTTCTCAGCATGTCCCCTTTGGTACTGGAAAAATACACCGAAGCTGCCGAATGGATTTCCAAGAAAGTCATCGTGACCGATCGCGAGTCGCTCCGCGAGCAGTATGCCGAACATCCTCCCGTGAGCATCGGTCAGTCGGTAGCGATGGAGTTGCTGTTTGCTGACGGCGAATATCGAGTGGAGGCACGGTTGCGGTTGGTGGGAGAGGACCACGACGAGTGGACGGCCGAGCTTTGGTTTGACGAGCAGTTGCTGGAGGAGTTCGAGGTGGCTCGGAAGGGACGCGGCTTTTCGTGGAAGTTGCGGGCGACCGCTGGCCTGCATCGTCTCGAATTGCGTCTGCCGGTTGAACCAAGCGAAGCGGCCAGTCCGCCGATCGCGGATAGTGTTGTGGTCAGCGAGGGGTTTCGCTTCAAGGGGCCGGAGGATGGGCTGCCGCCGCTCCCCCGCGCTCATCAGCAGTTGGTGGTGGCTATTCCCACCGAGTCGCAGACGGTAGCCGAAGCGGCGGAGCAAATCGTCGCTCGGTTGCTGCCGCGAGCCTATCGACGACCGGTCGCCGCCCACGAACAACGCCGCATAGTCGAGCTGATCGTTCAGGCTAGTGAGGACGGCTGGACCTTTGAAGAAAGTCTCCAGTTCGGGCTGCAGGCGGTTCTGATGTCGCCCGACTTTCTCTTCCGCCTCGAGCAGCCGTACCGGGATGATGGGGCTTCGCCGCCAGCTCCGCAGCCGTTGTCGGACTATGAAGTCGCTAATCGCCTCTCCTATTTTCTCTGGTCTTCGATGCCTGACGAAACCCTTTTCCGTCTGGCGGCCGACGGCCAACTCAGCGAACCATCGGAGCTTTTGCGGCAGCTCGATCGGATGTTGGCCGATCCGAAGGCCGATGGCCTGGTCCGCGGCTTCTTCGGGCAGTGGTTGGGGCTAAGGAATTTAGCCACCGCCTCGGTCGACGCCGAAACTTTCGCGATTTGGTCGCCGAAGCTTGGGGAAGCGTTCGCTAAGGAGACCTTCCTCTTTTGTCGCGAGCTGATGATCTCAGGTAAACTCGGAGATATCCTGCAGGCTGAGCATACCTACGTGAATCCGCGCTTGGCGGACTTCTATCAAATCCCATACGAGGGGCGCGATGCCGGCGAGCTCTATCAAGGCTCCCGCCGCAGCAGCGATTTCGAGCGGAGGCTCGGCGATTACCGGGACGAGGAGCGTTGGATACGGGTGCCGCTGTCTGGGCAACGTCGCGGTTTATTGACTCAGGCCTCGATCCTCACCCTAACTTCGAACCCGACGCGCACCAGCCCGGTCAAACGCGGCAAGTGGGTGCTGGAAAATATCCTCGGGGATCCCCCCCCGCCCGCACCGCCCGGGGTGCCTTCCTTGGAGGAAAGCAATGCCGGCCAGGCCAGTCTTTCGCTGCGACAGCAGTTGGAAGTTCATCGAGAAAATCCAAGCTGTGCTAGTTGCCATCGCGTGCTTGACCCGATCGGTCTGGGGTTGGAAAATTTTGATGCGATTGGCCGCTGGCGGACGATCGACGAAGGAGCGACCATCGATGCCCAAGGGGCCTTGGCGGATGGAAGAGGGTTTTCCGGGCCTCGCCAATTGATGAGCTTGCTCCGCGAAGATGAAGCCAAAATCGCTCGTCATTTCGCGACGCAACTGCTCACCTACGGCTTGGGACGCGGCTTGACGCGCGGGGATCAGTGTGTGATCGACAAGATCGTAGCGCACGCCGAGGCCGAGGGTTATTCGATCCGAGCTTTTTTGGGGGCGGTGATTACCAGTCAGCCCTTCCGTTATCTCGGTCCCGGCAATACCGGCCCCTGAGCCGGTGCTGCTGCTGTTGGGAAGGCCCGGCGTCTGAGAAGGGGTGGGCGAGGTGGGGGCCGGTCCCCTGATGGGCCGGTCCCCTGATGGGGCGGTCCCCTGATAAGGTTCGCCCGGTATGCTAGACTAATGGTATGAACGCTCCGAAATGGCCCTCCAGCGACGAAACCATCGAATTGCTCGCGCAGGCTCGCGAAGGCGATGGGCGGGCAGTCGATAATCTGCTGGAACGCCATCGGGGCTCGTTGCGACGGATGATCCAACTCCGCTTGGATCAGCGAATCCTTTCGCGGGTCGACGTCAGCGACGTGGTCCAGGATGTGCTGGTCGAGGCCAATCGACGCTTGAGCCAGTACCTGGAGAATCCGGTGTTGGGCTTTCATGTATGGCTGCGGCAGATCGCCAAGGACCGCATTATCGATGCCCATCGCCGCCATCGTTCCTCGGCGAAACGCAGTATCGATCGCGAGCAACCGCTGGTGGCCCCCGCCGGCCACGACCATTCGACGTTGGAATTGGCCCACCGTCTATGCGACCCGGGACTTACCCCGGCCGCCTTGGCGACCCAAAAGGAGATTGCTGCCCAAGTCGAGGTAGCGGTGCAGCAATTGAAGGGGCAGGATCGCGAGATCATTTTAATGCGGCATTACGAGCAGATGAGCAACCTGGAAGCCGCGGAAGCCTTGGGGTTGACCGAGCCGGCGGCCAGCATGCGGTACCTGCGGGCCTTGCGCCGTTTGCGGGCCATCCTCGACGAGCATCTCTCGACTTCGCGAACGGAACCTTTTCCCGGTGGTCAGAAAGGGGATGCCTAGCCGCTTAGGCAAGCATTCCTACCACTCTCTCCACCCTTGCTCTGCGAAAATGGCAACCAGTGCCGGACATGAGAACGACCTCGCACTGGTCGTGTCGGTTCGGAAGCCACTATTGATCTTATTGATAGTGTCAACTCGAGTTGCGTGTCTCCTCACAACAGCCAACCGTCGACCGTCAGCCGGAAATTCTTCGGGTCATCGCACCCCAGAGCCAGGGCATCTTGTCCTTTACGCGCACCGCCGATTCGGCGACAATGCGGAGTCGATTTTTCTGATAACTTTCCTTTCAAAGGTCAATTCCGGATGTCGGACGCAAAGGCACTTGGTGAAGTTGATCCCGCAGTTCTGGCCGCCGCGGGACAAGTCGAAGCCCCGATGGACGTTGATCCCGCCGAAACGAGCGAATGGTTGGGGTCGCTGGATTACGTGCTGAAGAGCAAGGGGCCTGAGCGTGTGCGATACCTGGTCAAGGCGCTGGAGAATCGCGCTCGCCGCGAGGGGGTCGATATCCCCATCGAGACCACGACTCCCTACGTGAATACCATCCCGGTCAGCAAGCAACCTCCCTACCCGGGCAATCGCGAAATTGAACGCCGGATCAAAAGCATTATCCGCTGGAATGCGATGGCCATGGTTGTTCGCGGCAACACCCGTTACGACGGGATCGGCGGGCACATCAGCACCTTCGCCAGCAGCGCGACCTTGTACGAAGTCGGGTTCAATCATTTTTTCCGCGGTCGCGGGGCCGATGGTTACTCGGGCGACATCATCTATTTTCAAGGGCATGCGTCGCCCGGGATGTACAGCCGAGCTTTCCTCGAGGGACGCTTGTCCGAAGCTAATCTGGAGAATTTCCGCCGCGAGTTGGCACCGGAGGGTGGGTTGTCAAGCTACCCCCATCCTTGGCTGATGCCCAGTTTCTGGGAGTACCCGACCGTATCGATGGGCTTGGCCCCGATCATGGCTATTTATCAGGCTCGCTTCAACGAATACCTCAACGATCGCGGCTTGTGCGATACCACCGGCCGCAAGGTATGGGCCTTCCTGGGGGACGGGGAAACCGACGAACCGGAAACGCTGGGGGCGATCACTTTGGCCGCTCGCGAGAAACTGGACAATCTGATTTTCGTTATCAACTGCAACCTGCAACGTCTGGATGGTCCGGTCCGAGGCAACGGTAAAATTATCCAGGAACTGGAGGCTGTCTTTCGAGGCGCTGGATGGAACGTCATCAAAGTGGTGTGGGGAGGCGATTGGGATCCGTTGCTGGAGAAAGATGAATCGGGGCTGTTGGCGCAGCGGATGACCGAAGTCGTCGACGGCCAATACCAGAAGTACATGGGGATGCCTGGTGCCTATGTGCGCGAGCATTTCTTCGGCAAGTATCCTGAGTTGGCGGAGATGGTCGCGACCTATTCGGACGAAAAACTGCTCAAGCTGAAGCGTGGCGGCCATGATCCGGAGAAGGTCTATGCGGCTTATAAGGCAGCGGTCGAGCATCGCGGACAGCCGACGGTCATCCTGGCCAAGACGATCAAAGGTTATGGGCTTGGCGAAGCGGGGGAAGGCAGGAACGTAGCCCACAACACCAAGAAGATGAACGAGAAGGAGTTGTTGGAATTTCGTTCGCGGTTCGGGATTCCGATCAGCGACGAGAAGGTCGGTGAAGCTCCCTTCTACAAGCCGCCCGCTTCGAGTCCGGAGATGCGGTACCTGGCTGAGCGCCGTGAAGCTTTGGGAGGGCCCGTCCCCAGCCGGCCGCTCGCCCACCCCAAGATGGAAGTTCCGACCTTGGCCGAGTACCGGCAGTTCATGTCGAGCCAGCTTGAAGGTAAGACTCTCAGCACCACCCAAGGCTTCGTGCGTTTGCTGGGACGCCTGGTCAAAGACAAAAAGATTGGCCGGAATTTAGTGCCGATCGTTCCCGACGAGTCTCGGACTTTCGGGATGGAGGGGCTGTTCCGCGAGATCGGCATCTATGCCCATGCCGGTCAGCTCTACGAGCCGGTCGATTCCGACCAGTTCATGTATTACAAGGAAGCCAAAGACGGTCAGATCCTCGAAGAGGGGATCACCGAAGCGGGGTCAATGAGCAGCTTCAATGCCGCCGGCACGGCGTATTCGTGCCATGGGATCAACATGATCCCCTTCTATATTTACTACTCGATGTTTGGTTTCCAGCGGATCGGGGACCTCATTTGGGCGGCCGCCGATATGCGAGCCAAGGGATTCTTGATCGGCGGTACCGCTGGCCGCACGACGCTCAATGGCGAAGGGTTGCAACATCAGGACGGGCACAGCCACCTGAATGCTATCGCCTTCCCCACCGTCCGAGCTTACGATCCGGCGTTTGCCTATGAAACGACGATCATCGTGATGGATGGGTTGCGTCGCCTGTATCAGGAGGGGGAAACCGCGATCTACTATATCACCGTCGAGAACGAAAATTACGAGATGCCGGTGATGCCCGAGGGGGTTGAGGAGGGGGTGATCCAAGGCATCTATCGCTTCAAGAGTCGCGAGGTTACCAATGCCCGCGGCCGAGTTCAGCTCTTCGGTACCGGCGCGATCCTTCGCAGCGTCTTGGAAGCCCAGGAGCTTTTAGCCGAGAAGTACCAGATCGCCTCGGATGTTTGGAGTGTCACCAGCTACAATCAGTTGCGGCGGGATGCTCAGGATTGCGAGCGTTGGAACATGCTTCATCCGGACCAACCCCCGCGGCAAAGTTACATCGAAAAGGTGCTGAACGGAGTGCCTGGACCATTCATCGCAGCCAGCGATTATGTGCGGGCCATCCCCGAGCAATTGATCCGTTACATCCCTGGAGATTATTTCGTCCTCGGTACCGACGGGATGGGACGCAGCGAATCCCGCGAGGCCCTGCGTCGGCATTTCGAAGTCGATGCGGTCTCGGTAGTCATTGCGACCCTTTATCGGCTGGCAAAGGTTCAACCGAAAGAGTTTGACTTTCAACAAGTCCAACAAGCTATTCTCGATCTCGGCTTCGATGCGGAAAAGCCCAATCCGTTCTTTGCCTGATCCTCGCTCGTTTTCGTCTAGAGATCTTCCGTCTTTCCTACGCCTGATTCAACATTCCTATGGCAACTGAAGTAAAGCTCCCCTCGCTCGGTGATGGCATCGATTCCGCGGACGTCCTGGAAATTCTCGTTCAGGAAGGGGATACCGTGAAGAAGGATCAGGGGTTGATGGAGTTGGAGACCGACAAGGCGACGGTCACGGTTCCAAGCCCGATGGCAGGGAAGGTCGTCAAGCTTCATGTAGCCGCCGGACAAAGCGTGGCGGTCGGTTCGGTCTTTGCGCTGATCGAGGCGGCGGGAAACGCGGCCGCGGCTCCAGCGGCTCCGGTCAGTCCACCCTCGCCCGCACCGGCGGCTAAGCCTGTGGCTCCGGCCTCGGTCGCTCCGTCTCCAGTCGCTCCGTCCCCGGTCGCTCCGTCCCCGGTCGCTCCGTCCCCGGTCGCTCCGTCCCCGGTCGCTCCGTCTCCAGTCGCTCCGTCTCCAGTCGCTCCGTCCAAGCCAGCGCCGGCAGTCCCGCCGGTGACCGTCCCGGCTAGTCCCTTTCCGCTGGATGAGGCGGAGGTGGGGGCGAGTGAAGATGTCGGCGGCGTTATCCCGGCTGGACCGGCGGTGCGACGCTTCGCGCGCGAGGTAGGGGTCGACTTGTCCCGGGTGACCGGCAGCGGTGAAGGTGGTCGGATCACGCGCGAGGATGTCTTAGAGGTGGTTCGCCAAGGTCAACAGGCGGCGCGGACCTCGACGGCGGTGACGACTACCGGGAAGGATCACGCCAGCCATCCGGGTTTGGCGAATCGTTCCGCCGCATCGGTGAACATTCCGGGCGTGGCTGGTCAGGATGACTATGGGCCGGTCCGGGTGGAGAAGATGAGCAAGATCCGTAAAACGATTGCTAACCAAATGCATCGTTCTTGGACTTCGGTCCCGCGGGTCACCAATTTCGATGATGCCGACGTTACCGACCTCGAGATTTTTCGCCAGTCGAGCAAAGATGACTATGCGGCTCGGGGGATCAAGCTGACGACGATGCCGTTCTTGATTAAAGCGGTAGCGACCGCTTTGCGTCACCATCCGGCCATGAATGCCGCGATCGATATGGAAAATGAGCAGATCATCTACAAGGACTACGTGAACATCGGCATCGCCGTCGACACCGAACGTGGCTTGGTCGTACCTACCTTGCGGAATATCGATCGGATGTCGATTGCGGAAATCGCGCAAGCGTTGAGCGATCTTTCGACCCGAGTCCGCAACAATGACTTCGGCGTCAATGATTTGCGCGGCGGGACGTTTACCATCAGCAACCTCGGTGCTATCGGTGGTACCTACTCAACTCCCATCGTGAATGTGCCTGAGGTCGCTATCCTCCTCGTCGGACGGACCCGTCGTTTGCCGGTGGTCATGGAGGATGATTCCATCAAGCCGCGATCGATGATGCCGCTGAGCTTGGCCTATGACCATCGATTGGTAGACGGCGCGACCGCGGCCCGTTTCCTCAACGATGTGATCATGTATCTGGAAGCTCCCAGCCGACTGCTCTTGGCGCTCTGACGCTGAAGGTTGGCTCATGCCTCATCGGGAACTGTAACCGCCAGCAACCTTCGCCCGAGCCGTGGTGTACTTCGCCCTCCTCGTCGCCCGGGTAGATGCTGCAGCTTGCGGCGGCTCCTGCTACTCTGGTGGCTCCGGGGCAGCGTTGCTGGAAGCCTTTGGGCCGGAGGCATTCTCAGGCCGACGCCAAGCGATGACAAAAACAGGTGGTGAGAGCGGCAGCGAACGTGGGGCGTTGTTCTCAAGCCAGGATTTCGTGGATCACATTCCCGTGGACGTCGGTCAGGCGAAAATCCCGGCCACCATAACGGTAGGTCAGCAATTCATGGTTGATCCCCAGCTGATGGAGGACCGTGGCCCACAGGTCGTAGATTGTTTGTTTGCCATCGATAGCATAGTACCCGAGCTCGTCGGTAGCGCCATGGATCGTTCCTCCCTTGACGTCCCCCCCGGCCAGCCAAACGCTAAAGCCGTAGGGGTTATGATCGCGGCCGTTGCTTCCTTGGGAAAAGGGTGTCCGCCCGAATTCACCGGCCCACACGATCAAAGTTTCATCGAGCAAGCCACGGGCTCTCAGGTCACGGATCAAAGCTGCGATCGGCTGATCGACCTGCAGCGCCATGGCCGCATGGCCTTTCTGCAATTCGCTGTGCTGATCCCATGGGTTTGGTCCATTCCCCGCCCCGATCTTGCGTGTCAGGCAACTCAGTTCGATGAAACGCACCCCGCGTTCGACTAGCCGCCGCGCCAGCAAGCATTGCCTGGCATAGGCCGCAAGTTCGCTATCGGGAGACTCGACGCCATACATCGTTAGCGTCTGCTGGCTTTCACCGGAGATGTCACACAACTCAGGGACAGCGGCCTGCATGCGGAAAGCTGTTTCATAATTTCGGATAGCCGCCTCGACCTGGGCGTCCTCGGTTTCCTCGAGGAAAGGCGCATCTAGGCGGCGGGCGAAGTCCAGCCGTTGGCGCTGGGTCGCTAGCTTATCGCGCGGACGAATATTCCGGATGGCCTCGCGCTGATCGGCTTGAACAATCGAACCTTGATGATGGGCAGGCAAAAATCCGTTGCTGAACAAACTCACCCCGCCGTGCGGGGCCACCGCCGAACCGCTCTGTAAAACCACGTAGCCCGGCAGCTCCTCGTTTTCACTTCCCAGCCCATAGGCCGCCCAGGCCCCCGCGCTGGGATAGCCCATGACGGGGAAGCCGGTGTGCATGAAGAAATTAGCCTGGGCATGTTCATTCAAGGGTGAGGTCATCGAACGGATCAGCGCTAGTTCATCGGCGACCTGGGCCACCTTCGGGAAGAGGTTGCTGATCGGCATCCCGCAGTCGCCGGCCGGCGCGAACCGGAAGGGACTGCCCATGATTTGTCCATTGTTGTTGAACATCGTCCGCTCGATCTTGACCGGCATCGGCTTGCCATGATCGCGAGTCAACAGCGGCTTGGGATCAAAGGAGTCGACAGCTGAGACGCCGCCCGACATAAAAAGGAAGATCACGTGCTTGGCCTTGGGTGGGTGGTGTGTCGTCTCCAAAGCGGCCCCAGCGGGCAAGGGAGTTTTGGCAAGCAAGCCATGCCGATCCAGCAAACCAGCGAAGGCAACGCTGCCAAAGCCTGTCGAACAGCGTTGAAGCCAATGTCGGCGCGATAGGGCTGGAGGAAGATAAGGGAAGTTTGGCATGAGTCGGCTCACTTGATGAAGATAAATTCCTTGACAGTGAACAAGGCTCGAGCGAGTTCAGTCCATGAGGCGAGTGCGGGGGACAAACCAAAGTCAGCCTGCAGGGCGGCGAGTTCGGCCTCCCAGCCTACCAGTTCCTGCCGCTCTGTCGCCAGCGTGTCCCGCAACTCGGGGGAGATGGAGGCCAGCCATGAAGTTTCGGAAACTTCCCCAACCGTCCTTTGATAGGAGGCCAGGACTTGCTGCGCGGTCAACGCCTGATCGTAGAGCTGGGCGTGTAGGATTTGGCCGCGGAGCATGCGATTCCCACCGGCTGGCGAATGCCGAAGACCGAAGCCGACGACAGTTTGACCTGCGGGGAATTCATGCGGTCCATCACTCCGGTAGGCTTCTCCATAGATTTGACCGTCTCGATAACCGATAATCGTCCCATCCTCGCGATAGACTGCTACGAGGTGGACCGCGCGTTGGCTGGCATCTCCCTCGACCTTTCCGTTCCAGGCTTGCGTGCGCGCATGGTGGTCGCTGCCCGCCAGCCATCGCTGCGGTGTTTTTTCTCCGAAGACGATCGCATCGAAATACCGGCCATCGCGGCTTTGAATGGTCATCACGCCGCCGCCTTGCTGCTCCAAAGTATCCAACTGCACCCAGGCCTCCAGCGTCTTGGCCCGCAGTGCGCGAGGTAGCGGAGCTGTCAAGGCGTACGATTTCCCGTCCACGATCAAAGCCCCCCCTTCCAGCCGAGCCCCCGCCAGGAGTTCGGCGTGCATTGTCCCCAGCAAATCCTTGGCATGAGTCTTGAATTCCCAGCGAGCGATGGGTTCGAGCAGAGCGGTATCGACCGCGGCTGCCGCGCGGGCTTCAGCCTTGTTATGAAGGCGCCAGGCCGATAATCGCTCGTCGATCGCTGCCCGACGTGCGTCGATTTTTCGTTGGAGTTCGAGGATCTTGGCTTGAACGGCTCGCTGTTCAGCAAGCGAGGTTCGAAGGTATTGCCATGAGCTGTCCATTTCCAGCGAGGTCGCTGGTCTACTGAAACTGCTCAGGAATAACGCTTGCAGGCGTGCGCGTTCGTCGACCGGATACGACTGCAGTAGTTGCCTTGCCCAATGCTCAGCCAAGCTAGCCACGAAGGGATCGTTGAGCATGGTTAACGATTGCGCTGGAACGTTGGTGACGTCGCGACGCCCCACCGCCGTGAATGGTTCGGGAAAATCAAAGGCTCGCAGGAACGGATCGAGGTCATTCCGCTTCACCCGCAGGTAAACGCTGCGCCGTTGGGATTTCCCATCGACCGGTGCCCCGAACATCTGGCGGTCGAGCCGGCCCGTCACCGCCAACAAGGTATCGCGGATCGACTCCGCCTCCAAACGTCGGACCGACATGTGCGATAGCCAGCGGTTGTCGGGATCAAGATTCTCGG
Source organism: Pirellulaceae bacterium (assembly GCA_044371435.1). Classification (GTDB taxonomy): domain Bacteria; phylum Planctomycetota; class Planctomycetia; order Pirellulales; family Pirellulaceae; genus JAIYDQ01. The sequence continues at coordinate 15,181 of JBILTQ010000080.1, forward strand.
CAGCGACGGAAGGAGTCGATCTCGTTTGCCAGGCCTTCGACGTTACCAGCAGGCGTATCATCTCCTTGAGGGAACCACCCTGGTTTCTAAACCTCCCCGCCAGGTAATCCAGCAATTCGGGATGGGTGGGGAGTTGTCCCAAACGTCCGAAGTTATCTGGCGTAGGTACGATCCCGCGACCGAAGAGGTGATGCCACAAACGGTTGACGATGACCCGGCGCGTCAGTGGATTGTCGGGTCGCAGCATGTCTTCGGCCAAGGCTAGCCGCCCACTGCCGGGCGACGCATACGGCTGTGCATTGAGAACCTGGAGGAAGCCGCGCGGAACGATCTCACCGGGCTGCTTGTGGTCGCCCCGAACATAAAGCCGTTGCGTCCGCCCTTGAGTTTCCTCCAGGCTGGGGGCTCGCGTCGGCACACGCCACTCCCCTTCCAAACGCCGATATTCCCGAAGAATCTCCGCAATCGCGGGAACCTCTTCAAGGGTATTGGGTAGCAGTCCGGCTTGCAGGCTGGCGTCGAGGAACAAAGCTTGCGAATCGCTGAGTGTATTCTCGATCCAAGCCTGGATGGCGAGACGCAACGCGGTCGTCCAGGTCGCTGCCGCGGCTGGCAATGAGGAAGGAGTCGCACTAGCGGCAGCTACCTCCCACCAAGGCTCCAGGAACTCGCCGGTGGTCGCCGGGGATGGCTGGCCTTGGCGGCGGATCAGGACATCGCGAACACCAAACCAGGATCGAGGCTGGTCCTTGACCAGCAACGGAGCATCCATCGCGGTGCTGAACTCGACATAAACCTCATCGCCGTCCCAGTAACTCATGTCCAGCTTATGCCAGCTCCATTGGTCCTTGAGCTCGACTACCGGAAAGACGGTCCCTTTGCGTGGATAATCCTGAACCACGAAGCGGGCCAGGGACCCGCCATCCCCGCGGGCCTGGAACCACAACTCGTATTCTCCATCGAGCTGCAGGTCGCGAGAGCTGAGTCTGGCTGCCTGTTTGTCGCTGAGTCGGTGCGAGTAAACACCAGCCGGATAAATCCCAGCTAGTAGCTGGTTTCCTTCGACGGCCACCGCAAACTCGCCGGCCAAGGCCGGGGTTGCCTCGGTCAATCCATGACCGGTCCGCTGCCACGCGGCAAAGTCCTCGACGGCGTTCAATCGCCAACGCTTGAGATCGAGCCTGTCGGGCTGCAGGGAGGCCGCTTCCTCCCGCCGGCCTTGGAGGCGGCGTGTCCAGGCTTCGGCGATATCCAATCCCTGGCTGAGATCCAGTCGGAATTGCTTCCAGGGATACAAAAGCTGATCGTCGGTTTTCGCCTTGGTCCAAGGACCTTCATCAGCTAGCAACGCCGCTGGCAGGGCGTCGAGGCTTTCCAGCCAGGCCCGGGCCAAGCCGCTTTTCATCTCCGCTTTGAGTTCTGCAAGCCGTTCCCGAGGTTCATCGAGTAGTTCCGGCAAGTCGATGGTTAAGCGTCCTGGACGACAAGCGCTGAAGACTCCGAAAAGCGCATAGTAGTCCTGCTGGCTGATGGCATCGAACTTGTGGTCATGACAGCGAGCACAAGATACTGTCAGCCCGAGGAAAGCTTTGGAGAAAGTGTTGACTTGATCATCGATAAACCGCACCTTCTCTTCCAAAGCATCGGTCGGCGCAAAGCCATGAAAGACCATCCTCCAATGAGCGGTCCCCAGGATCGATTCCTGAATACCGGACTGGTGATCGATGCGCGGCTGTGGCAACAAGTCACCAGCGATGTGCTCGCGCAGCAATTGATCGTAGGGGATATCTGCGTTGAGGGCACGGATCAGATAATCGCGATACAACCAGCCGTTTTCCAGCGGCGGGTCCCCTTCGGATCCATGGGAATCCGCATACCTTATCCAATCCATCCAATGCCGCGCCCAACGCTCGCCGAAGTGGGGACTACCGAGCAACTGATCGACCAAGGCTTCGATGGCCACCGACCCCTGGTGGTCGATCCTTGCCTTCCACTGTTCCACCTCTACCGCTTTCGGTGGTAGACCCAGCAAGGCGAAAAACAAGCGACGCACCAAGGTCTCGGCGTCGGCCGCCGCCCCCGGTTCCAATCGCTGTTCACGCAGCTTGGCCAGGAGGAAAAGATCGACCGGATGTTGTGACCATGTGTTGTCCGCAACGGTTGGCGGTGCAACTTCCTGGATCGGTTGAAGACTCCACCAACGCCTACGGCTATCCAAGATCGCCTCCCACGAGGTGGCT
>JBILTQ010000378.1:0-5290 GCA_044371435.1 Pirellulaceae bacterium
TTCCTTACCGCCATCTATACCTCGAAAGCCTACTTCAAGACCTTCTGGGGGATAGTCCAACTGCCGCCGGAAGCTGGCCATCATCCGCATGAGGCGAGCCGTTTGATGTTGGCCCCGATGATCGTCTTGGCGGTAGGCGCCGTGTTGGCTGGGATGCTCTTGGGTCCGACAGGTTGGATTCTAAAATATTTGGCCAAGACCCCTTGGTTACCGGCCTTGCATGGCGAGCACCACGAACCGTGGTGGGTGTTGGTTGCCTCGACGATCGTAGCGGTGGTTGGGATACTGATTGGCCGTCAACTGGCTTTTCGTCCCAGCGTCTCGACCTCGCAGGTTTCCTTGGGCAGCGGGTTGGCCGATTTCGGCCGTCAGCGTCTGTACATCGACGCCCTCTATCAAGCCTTGATTGTGACGCCGATGTTGGGTTTGGGCCGATTCGCCGGCTGGTTTGATCGGGTGGTCGTCGGTGGTGTGGTACGAGCGATTGCGGGGAGCCCAGCTGGCCTGGGCTGGCTACTGCGATCGCTGCAGGCCGGGTTGGTGCCCTCCTACGCCTACCTGACGGCTATCGGTGTCGCCCTGGTTGCGGCTTGGGTCATGTGGCGTTGAGAGCGCTGGAAGCGGGTATCGAAAGCGATGATGCCGATACCCCGGCAATTCACTGTAGAACGGCAAGCTGGTAAGCCATGAATTTACTTCCGATACTAGTACTCCTGCCGCTGATCGGCGGCCTGCTGATCTGTGCCTCGTACGGCCGACTCGGCGTTTGGGCCCATTGGCTCAGCGTCGCTTTAGCGGCGGCGGTCTTCCTCGGTGGCGTTCTGCTGACGCGGCAGGTGGCCGAGGCGCCGGTTTCGGGGCCGGGCGATGGGATGGTGCACCCGCACGTGAGCTATGCTCCCGAGTGGATGACGCTGTCGTTGCCGATCGAGATTCAGGGTCATCCAGTCCATTGGCAACTGCAGTTGGGGGCCGATGGTTTCGCCGCCTCGATGGTTTTACTGGCCGGTCTGGTCACGCTGGCGGTGCTGCTGACTGCCCCCCACCAAATTTCACAGCGGTTGGGGTTGTATTCCGGGCTGATCCTCATCGTTCAGGGTTGGCTGATCGGTGTCTTCCTGGCGATGGACCTGCTGATCTTTTATGTGTGTTTTGAAGCGGTCCTGCTGCCGTTGATCTTGTTGATCAATCTGTGGGGCGATGGCAAGGAAGCGATGCGGGCTTCACGGAAGTTCCTGCTGTTTACCTTGGCAGGGAGCATTCCGATGGTCGTGGGATTGGTTGGGCTGGTCCTTCAATCGGCTTCCCCCGAGCGTCCATCGACTGTCCTCTTGAGCGAGTTATCCGCAAGCGAGTATCGAACGCGGTTGGCCCCGATTATTGAACCGGTGGCCTCTGCGGAAGACAAGGATGCCAAGCTGGCGGACCAGCGGTCGCAGGTCTCTGCGATCACGCGTTCGCAATGGATCATCCTGCTGACCCTCGTCTTGGGTTTAGGGATCAAGATGGCCTTGCTTCCGCTGCACTCTTGGTTGCCGACTACCTATGCGGCGGCCCATCCCAACACCACTGCGTTGATCGCCGCCGTGGTGGGGAAGTTGGGAGTTTACGGATTCTTGCGGCTAGTCTTGCCGTTGACACCGATTGCGCTGAGCGAGAAGCTGCAGTGGACGATCGCGGCCTTGGGTGCCATCGCGATTGTCTATGGGGCAGTGGTCGCCTTGGGGCAGACCGATCTGCGAAAGATCTTCGCCTACTCGTCCCTCTCCCACATGGGTTTCGTGACCTTGGGATTGATGGCGATGAATCGCGAGGGTTTATCGGGGGCGACGCTGCAAATGTTCAATCATGGCCTGCTGACCGCCGCCATGTTCCTGCTATTGGGGATGATCGAAAGTCGCCGTGGACGTCTGGCTCTCGACGAAAAAAGCCATGGTTTGGCGGCCGCATACCCGCGGCTCGGCGTGTTGATGGTCTTTTTTACCTTGGCTGGGGCAGGCTTGCCCGGCTTGAATGGCTTCGTCGGGGAGTTGTTGGCTCTGACCGGGATGGCTCGTTTCTCTATCCCGCTGGTAGCCGTCGCCGTGCTCGGAACAGTCCTTGGGGCTTGGTATGGATTGCGGGTAGTTCAGTTCATCCTGTTCGGTTCGGACGGGTCGGCCAAGCATCCAGCGGACAGCGGGGATTTGCGGACCTCCGACCTGGTGGCTTTGGTCCCTCTGGCTGTCTTGGCCCTCGCCATCGGGGTGATACCTTCGCGGGCTACCAACTTTTTACGTGATGATGTCGAGCACCTGGCCAGCCGGTTGGAACCGCTCAATCACCTAGTGCATCCGCAGACCGATGCTTCGATGTTGGTGAAGCGCGGCGAGTAGCCCTCAGGTTTCCTTGGCCAGACTTATAGATGATGGGAGATTACAGGCTGTGAGCGAATCGATGAGCGTGGCGATTCAGATGTTATCACCGGCACTCACCTTGTTGGTGGGCGGTTGCTTGCTTTTCTGCGCAAGCATTTTCCTCGGCCGGCCGGAAACTTACGATATCGATAATCGTCGCAATCTCTTCGGCGGTTTGGCATTGGTGGTGTTGCTGGTAGCCACCGCTTTTCATGTCTGGACCCAGGCTCCTGGCGGCCAGCCGATCCCCAGTTCGGGATTGTTTGCCTTCGATGGTTTATCGACGGCGGCGGAACGCTTGACATTGATCGGTGGCTTCGTCCTGCTGTTGATGGGGTGGTCGATCGCTCCCAGGTATCATCTGCCAGAGTATTACGGTTGCTTGCTGTTGATCCTGGCCGGCATTCCCTTGGTGGCCGCTTCGGATGACCTGATCGCTCTTTTCCTATCCTTAGAGTTGATCAGTATCCCAACCTACATCCTGTTGAATGTGGTGCACGGATCGAATCGGTCGCTGGAGGCCGCCCTCAAATATTTCCTCCTCAGCGCCTTTTCCTCGTCGTTATTCCTGCTCGGTGTCAGCTATCTCTATGGGATGGCGGGGTCGATGGACCTGACCGTCGTGCATCAGGCCTTGGTCGGGCAAGCTTTCGGGCGTTTGGGGGTGTTGGCGGTCCTGCTGGTCTTGGCGGGGTTGGCCTTTCGCATTGCGGCGGTTCCCTTCCACTTTTATGCTCCCGACGTTTTTGAAGGAACCACGGTCCTCGGGGCGGCGATCATGAGTTACTTGCCGAAAGTGGCTGGATTCATCGCCATGTTGCGAGTGATGGACGACCCGGCAGTCGCCGAGGTCTTGGCTCCAACCTTGATTCCTGTGCTGTTGGTGATGGCGGCTATCACCATGAGTTTGGGGAATGCCATGGCCAGTGCCCAGACCAGCCTGCGACGCTTGATGGGCTATTCCAGTATCGCCCACTCGGGTTACCTGCTTTTGGCTCTAGCGGCTTGGCTCTTGGGGGGTGCCGGGGCGGGAGTGCTGTTCACCTACCTGGCCGCCTATGCAGTGATGACGCTTGGAGTTTTCGCCTGTTTTGCGGAGATCGATGAGGCGGGGGGCAGGACACTGACCGTCGGCGATTTGTCGGGGATGTTCTATCGGCGGCCAGCGGCGGCCATCGCCATGACGATCTGCCTGTTGTCGTTGATCGGTCTTCCGTTGACCGCTGGTTTCGTCGCCAAGTTTCAGATTTTCATCGCCGCTGGTGGCCTCAACCGTTGGGATATCACGCTGGTCACGCTGCTGATGGCGGTCAACGCCGTGGTCGCAGCCGGCTATTACTTCCGCCTGTTGAGCAAACTCTATGAAACCGGGGTCGACCTGCCTCCCTTGCGTCTGTGGCGGCCAAGCTTGTTCCTGGCTTATTCGGTGTGTGTGGTGTTGACGATCGTCTGGTTTTTTCAGCCGACGTCGATGTAGGCGTGGGTATGGCCAGCGGCGATTCCCCGGGCGATGCGAGCCTTGGCCGAGGATGGTTGATCTTTGGCTGGCTGTTTATCATCGGGCTGGTTGTCTGGCAGGGCTGGCTAGTTACCCGGTGCGAAGATTTTTGGGGTCCGCCGCTATCGGTCGGTGATGGTCCCGACTACGAATGCCTGGGGTACAGCCTCAGTCGCGGCCAGGGGTTCAGTTTTGCCTGGGATGACCCCGCTTGGCGCGATCCTTACCTGAGCTCGCCGGACCGTAGCCATTACGTCCATCTTGAGCGGCAGGCGTGGGCGGGGCCAACCACGGCCAGGCCCCCTCTCTACCCGCTTGCAATCTCGGGTATTTACCGAGTCTTCGACCGCGGGCCGCAAGCCTTCGCCGCGGTGCGTCTCTTTTCTGCTGCCTGCCTCGGGATCGCCGGAGGTTTGAGCGTGATGCTCGCTTTGATCATGGCGACTCGTACTGGTTTGCCGACATGGGCCAAGGGCTTTGCCGCCGTGACGACGGGTGGAATGGCGATGGCCGATCAAACGATCCGGACCTATGCCGTCGATTTCCTTTCCGAGCCCTTGTCGTTGGTGCTGACCACCGGCATGTTGCTGACCGCCATCCTTGCCCTGCGACGCAGTGACGATCGCTGGTGGCTCGGCGTCGCGATCCTGGTGGGGCTGATGATCCTCACCCGTTCCCTGATGATCTTCTGGTTACCGGGCTTGGCCCTGCTGATCGGGTGCAGCCAACCGCGGAACGGCGGGTGGCGTGCCCTGTCTTTTATTTTGGCGGTGGTCCTTTGCCTGACGCCTTGGGGCATTCGCAACGTCCGATGGCTGGAATCTTTCATGCCGCTGGGAACTCAAGGCATGATCAGCCTGTTAGGCGGTTATTCCGACGAAGCCCTGAGCGACGGGAACTGGCATCCTGAAGCCGAGCGGCGTTTGCGGCGTTTGCTCGACACGCAGCCCGACGCCGCCGAGCGGAGCGTGCTGGAGCGGGAGGTCGCCACCGCGCGAGCGGCCAGCCGGGAAGTCCGCCGCTGGGCCGTCGCCCATGCCGCCGACTTGCCGGGCTTGGCCTGCCTACGGCTCCAGCAGCATTGGGGGCCTTTCCGCGGCAAGACGCTGCTCTGGCGGTTGGCAATGCTTTCCGGGATGCTGTGGTTGATCCTCGCCCGGTGTCGCGAAGCCTGGTGGTTCCTCGGCCTGCCGGTGCTGAGCAGCCTCTGCGTGATGCTGCTCTATGAGACGGGGGGGCGATTCCTCGTCCCGCTTTATGGCTTGATGTACAGCCTGGCTGGGATTGGGATCGCTGCCTGGCTAGCCTGGCTGATCGAGCGTATGGCGGCTAGCCGGACGGGGCGGAGACGCCGGCTCGCTTGACCGCTGCTGCAGTCAACGCAGCTTTACTTCCA
>JBILTQ010000379.1:0-5289 GCA_044371435.1 Pirellulaceae bacterium
GGAAGATCGATTCGGCAATCGTTCGCAGCTTGACGTCTTCGAGTTCACGCCGCAGATTGTGTTGAATCTCTTCCATCTGTGCACTCGAGGGGCTACTCCCGGGCAAATGGCGAACGCACTGCAAACAAAGAAACATCTCACCGACGGAAAAAACTTCAGAAACCTGATCGGGTTGCAAGCTGAAGGCGACCTTCTCGATCGGATCCTCTTCGCCATAGCGACGGATGGGGGGCAACAACCCTTCCACGCTGGCACTCGCCGGATCCTGGCTAAACTGCTTGGCCAAGACCTTGAATTTCGCCGGTTCGGCCTTGGCTTGCTGCCATAGCTCCTGGGCCTTCACAGGATCATTGACGGCGATCATCCGCACCTGAACCTTAGGACCATACTCGGCTTGGTAGGCCTGGTCGACTTCCGCCTGGCTGACTTCGGCCTTGTCTCGAGCCAGACCGCGCAAAGCCAACATGGGCCAGACGACATCGGCGGCATACTGTTCCGGGGTAATGTCGCGTTGATCCTCGATCAACTTCAGGTACATGTTGGTCGTCAGGTTGAACTTGGTGGCGATCCGCCCGATTTCGTCGTCGACATCCTTCTGGCTGATCATCAGCTGCTGGGCCTGGCAAGCCTGCATGATGACGAATTTATGAAGCACATTGTCGAGGACTTCGTCCCCCGACCGCTCCAGGCACAGCTTTGCTAGCTCATCCCGCGAGATGGTCTGGCCATTGACGGCGGCCACAATGGCTGGCAGGGTCGCGTTCCCTTGCGAGGGACTATCCTGAGCCGAAGGAGCCGTCGGTTTGATAGCCGACGCGGTTTTCGCAGGGATTTTGGCCTCTTGGCCACGAGCGACGGGGGACCAGCTACCGCACCAGCCCAGCCCCCATAAGCCGAGACCAAGCCACAGCAGGCGGCGAGACGATACAGACGATTTCCATGCAATGCTCACGGGAAGGTTCCTCCTTAAACCTGATTCCTGGGTCGAAGCGAGCAATGTAGGCGAGCCGGGAAAGGTGGGTCAAGGCGGATTCAATGGGAAAGGTTGGCTGGCATGTCGCTTATTGGACCTGGGAAGAACCTCTCGTGACCGCGGCGGCCATCCGCGCCGGCTGCGGAACCGCCTGGGCCCCCGACAGTTGCTCCAACTCGCGACGGCTATCGATGAAATCCAACATCGCGACACGCAGTTCGACCGGCAACCGCGAGTTCGGTTGGTCGCTGGTCGCGCCAAACATCCATTGCTGCAGATAATTACGGGCGACTTCCGGCTGATAGATGTCCAAGACCTCCCCCCATCGATGCACGGGAGTCGGGTAGGCAGATTTCTCGACCTTCGCGCGGTAGCGATCCGACACCTCTCGCAAGCGGGCCTGCTGCTGAAGGAAACCCAAGGCGGCCTGGGCGGCTTGAACATCTTCCGCCAGGTATACCGCCAACCAAAATCGGCTTTGCCCCAACAGCTGCGGCCGGTCCTGATGCTGGGGACGTCCGTAGCCGAAAACCTGAACCTCCAGCAAATCAGCTTGCCATCCCGCTGGAACCTCCAGCGTCAGTTCAAAACTACGGTTCCCTTCGAGGGTGGCTTGCGGGGTACGATGCAGCTTGAAGAAAACTCCGGAACGACGCTCCAAAGTTCCCGCAGCCTGCAGCACTTGCATCGGGGCTGCCTGCTGGTAGCGCAGGTCGCGATGGGTTTGATAGCGATGGTCCCATCGCCCCTGGGCCGAACCGATCCCGGGATAGCCAGCAGCCCCTTGCAGCCAGAACGCATCGGCCTGCTCCTCTTGATGCTCAACCGAGAGGGGCGAGACGATCGACGAGTACATTTCCGTCTTGGGCCAGTAGTCCGCGACCTGCACCATCGGACGCCGTGTCCAGATCTTGACGAGCATTTCATCCAGGGAACCGGCGAACCCCGCAGCTGCCATGGCGCTGACATCGATTTTGACTTGGACCCAAACGCTCCCTGGGAGTTGCGGCAGCAGCCGATCGCCAGCGACCGGCTGAGCCATAGCCAACGGCTGAGCCATAGCCAACGGCTGAGCCATAGCCAACGGCTGAATATCAAAGGCTAACGGCTGGAGATCCGAGGCCAACGCTTCTTCGGACGGCGCCCCGAGTGAAACGAGCCACACGACCGCCCCGAGGGACCACCGATTCGCTAGCAGGCCAAACCGCGTCATGATTGCTATCTTCCTTCCAGGCACCGCGCGGGACCGGCCCATGGGCGGGAATGAAGCCATGGGCGAGCCGAGCGACGGTGGATGCAGATTCCATCCAATGGGACACAAGGGAGCAGAAGCCGATCCTTGCTCGCATTTCCATCCTGGAAAGGAGGTTCCTCGAGAACCAACCAAGCACCGCAATCGTAGCGCTACCAGCTGTCGAGTCAAGCGGCGGCAGCCCGGCGGAAACGGTAGTACGACCACGTATGGAGTGGCAGGCAAACCATGAGCATCGCCAAGCTGTAGCCCGCCAAGGCCCCGGTATTGGCGAAGTAATAGCCCCCGGCGACGACGCTCAACGCCACACTACCCAAGCCGATCGCCGCGGCAACAGCCAACGGCGCGGATTTGCGCGACAACACATAGAGGGTTTGGGCCGCGAGGAGATGGTTCGCCAAACACCCTGCCGCATAGATCGCCATTTGCCAGGGACTAATCAATCGTGTTGCGATGCGCGCATCCAGCCACGGCAACCAGGCCAGCCCCCCGATCAAGCCCAGCATCCCGGTCACAAGAATCAGCGCCGACACGAACGTTGCCCGCCGCCACAAACTCCCCGCCGCCGCTCGAGCCCCCTGCCCATGACGCCCGGCCGTCACGGCGTATTTGGTTTGCAACCAAGCCAAGGCGGACAGCTGAACAATCTGAGCGATGCTGAGACTCAACCCGATCCGACCGGCTTCCTCGCTCCCATGCCAGCGAATCATGACGACCACGAACAGCTGCGTCGCCAGGTATAAACTTAAACTATATACCGCAGCCCGCCATTGGATGCGAAAGAAGGCCCCTGCGTTGACAGGTGAAGAGCCCCGCGGAGAGTGGGCCGCGCCGATGGGATGAAAGACATCACGGCCGACGACCCCGATCAGGTAGCACATCCAACCGAGCTGCACTCCGCTGGAAGCAACCAGCGCCCAAAGCTTGGCGCCGCCAAGGAAGGCCAACCAAACCGCCAGCGAGCCGGAGACCATCTGCGCCAGTTGGACACCATAAATTTGCCGGCGACGGCCGATCCCTTCCAGGATCGACGCCGACGGGGCCAGATAGAAGTTGATGGCGGCCAGCAGGAGGAAACCGACCATCGGACCACGCCAGGCGATCGCTTCGGACTGCTGCCGAAACAGGTAGGTTCCGGCCAGCAGGGCGCTGAGAAAAAAACCGAGGCTCACCCAGGCGAACCAGCGCCGGGCATGCCGGATCAACGGCGTCAGCCCCTGGTGTTGGGAGGCGATCGCAGGTGTTGGCGAGTCCTTCGTCGGTCCGCCGGCAACGCTGCTCGACGGGTGCGTCCAACCGCCGGCGATATGCCCAGCTTGGCTGATCAAGACGTTCAGGTATCCCAACTCGAAGATATTCTGCAACGAGGCCAAGCCTACGAGAGCATAATAAATCCCCTGTTCAGCCAGGGTCAGGTGATGTAGAAGGAGGTAGATGGTGATCGGGCCGGCCAAGACTTGCCAGAACCTAGCGGTCAACGCATAAAGCAACGGGCGATCGACCAGCAAATAGTCGCGGATTCGATGGAGCATCATGCTAGGTGAGCCATACCTTCCCGGCAGAACAGCTTGGCTTGCCACCGCGAACTTTGCGTGACATCCCACTCCAACGTACTCCACCGCGACAACCGACGAAATGGATGATGGCTTCCCGCTGGCAGTTTGGCAAAGCTTGGCCGAAGCGGTCGTCGAGGCTGGAAGCGTCGTGGCCTTCCTCGATCGTCCAACGGCAGCTATCCCGCGACCGCTGCTGGAGCATCAACGACGATTGCAACGGAGAGCGGCCCAGAAGGTGCCAGACCCCGAGCGTTGGCTGTGGACGAGCAGGTTGCTTGAACAGGCTAGCGATCATCATGTCGCCAGCCTGATGGCTTCTTTTTTTCCTGACGACGTCCCGATCCTCGACATCTGCTGCGGGGCAGGGGCTGATAGCCTGGCCTTGGTAGCGCGTGGACCGCTGACTGCCGTCGACGCCTCCGCGGTGGCCGGCTGGCTGGCGTGGGCCAACCTCCGCCTCCATCGCTATCCAGCCGATTTCCCGACGCCCAGCGCCGAGACCGCTGGCTGCGCTAGGTCGCCGGTACGGATCATCACCGAGTTCGCGGAACGTTTGGTCTTCGATCCCGCGGCTTGGCTGCATCTCGATCCCGACCGCCGCTCGGCGGCGGGACGCACGGTGCAGGTCGAGCATTTCCAACCCGGCCGCGAGTTCCTGAACAAGGTGATCGCTGGCTCGGCCGGAGGCTCGATCAAGGTCGCTCCTGCCTCTGCTTGGGAAACGCCTGGGGCGTGGTCCGGCCGACCTGGGACGGAAGCCGTGGGTATTCAATTCGTCTCCTGGGGACGTTCGGTCCGTCAACAACGCTGGTGGTGGAATGTCGAGCAATTTCCCGCCGGGTACACGACGCTGTCGGTGTGCGACGAGCGGCAGCGATGGTCTCACTGGACCGTCCCGGTTGCCCGGCCGAGCCTCCAGGAAGCCGCCGCGGTCACCGTCGTCGATGCCAGCGCCATCGAAGGCTACGTCGGGGATGGTGATCCCGGCCTCCGCGCTGCCCAGCTGCAACCGCGGCTGGCCGCCGAGCGTCACCTGCAGTTGATCGGTGGTCAGCAAGGCTACTTCCTCTGCCCATCTGCCTCGCCGCCTCCGGCCGATCCGCTGATCGATTGGTTCGCCATCGAGGCGGTAATGCCGCTGGATCGCAAACGCTTGCGTCGCTACCTTCAGCAGCAGCGTGTCGGCTGCCTGGAAATCAAAACTCGAGGTGTCGATTGCCAACCGGATCAGTTGCGACGCGAGCTGAAACTGGCCGGCGAAAACTCCCGAAGCCTGCTGCTTACCCGCTGCGGCGACCGTGTCCTAGTCTTGGTGGCCACCCGTTTCCCTAGGAAGGTTTGAAGACGGCGATCCCCAACGGTGGCAGGTTGATCTCCATCGACGCCGGTCGGCCAAAGTGTGGATGATTGGCATCTGCCTGCAACCCCGGATAATTCCCCACGTTGCTACCGGCATAGTACGACGAATCGCTGTTAAAGATTTCGCGATAGTAGCCAGCCTTGGGAGT
>JBILTQ010000380.1:0-5273 GCA_044371435.1 Pirellulaceae bacterium
GCTCCAGACTTCCACGTCGGGCATGTGGACGAGTGCCAGCGACGTCTGGTTTTGGTATGCGCAACTGCAGGTGCGGGTGTAATCGGGAGCGTTTAAAACACCGTTGGCAACGACCAGGTTCGAAGTGCAGCCCGATTTGAAGCCGCCGAGACTTCCGGTGCCCGCGTCGGCGGTCAGGTCGCAAAAACTGGCGGCCCCCGAGCGGTAGGTAAGCATGTTTTCGCTGGCGACAATATGGTTACAACCATAAGCGCGCGTCAGCGTCCATGGTTGTTCGACCCCGGTGAGTGGATTGGGAACCAGCTTGGGCTGCCCGGTTTCCAGGGAGTAGGCACCGGCCGAAACGGTATAGCTGTTGACGTTGGTGATGATCCAGTCGTTGTGCAAGATACAAGGACCGGCGTATTTGAGTTCTTCGTTCTTCCACACCAACCGGCCATCCCTCCCCTGCAGCACGGCCATTCCCTGTCCCGACTCGGTCGCCAGACGATCGCTTGCCTTGGCGCTCGCTTGGAGTAGCAGGTCATGCTTTTCGGAGAAGCCAAGCCATGTTCCAAAAATAGGCTCTCGAAGTTCCCACGACAGTTTCCCGGTCTCGATATCGACGGCCGCGATCCGATAGGTTCGGGGGAGTTCGAGTCCGCGGCGTTGCATGGCTTCCTCGACCAGGCTGGGATTTCGATCGAGGCAGAAGAGCTTGCCATTCCCGGCGACGATACCGTTATGCCAAAAGCTATGGTTGGCTTCGAGTCGCCAGAGGATACGGCCAGTGTGGCGATCAAAAGCTACCAAGGCTGTGCTGGCCGCACGATCGAGGCTCTTCGCGCCAAAGCCTTTCTTCGATGGACTCAGTTTCGCATCTTCGTCGAAGGCAAGTTCGTGGCGGGTTCGGTAATTGGCAAAGCCTTGCCCTCCGATGAGGACATCTTGATAGACCCCCAGGTAGCCCCAGTCAGGAAGTTCGGGGCCGTTATCGGCGGCCGGCATCGGAATATCGAACTGAGGTTCTCCCGTGATTGCGTCCAGGACATGACAAACATTCCCTTCGAGGATGTAAACGCGATCGGGTGTGACGACATAGTTGGTGCCACGACCGTTGGCCCCGGGAATATGAACCTGGTTGTACTTGGGGTCGAGCGGCGTATCCTCGTAGGTCTCATCGAAGTAAACACCGTAGGTACCCAGGTTCTCGAAATCGCGTTTCCACAGCACTCGACCGGTATAGACGTCGCGGGCGCTGAGCGAATTCATTCCTTGGATATACAATCGCCCGGCGACCACTTGTTCCGGCGGACCATGACCGTGACGGGGCAGTACGTCCATGTGGCTGCTACCACCGAACCACAAAATACCCAGCGGCAATTTCACCCGGGCATCGTTCGATTTGAGGGTGTTGGCTACATCGCCATACTGATGGGTCCAATCCGCCGTCCCGGGCAAAGGGCCGACCCGCTGCACACTCACTTGGCCAGGGTGAACCGTCACCAAGGCTTGTTCGAGATCCATGGCTTCGATGGTTTGGGCAAGTCCCGGCAGCAATTGATGGCTAGCGAATAGATGCATCGTTCCACCGAAAGGGCGCACGGCGCTGTACCAGTGGCGAAGGATGGATGGGTTGGCTTGGAGGTCGACGTCAGGCCCGATGAAGACTTTGTGCGCCACATAGTTGGGTGGGCGGAAATCCTGTGGGCTTGAATGATGGATAGTCACTGCACCATAGTCACCGGTTGCATCGAATCGCCGGCGCAGGGTATCGACGCGTTCGGCATCCGAATCGATGACGGCGAGTTGCGTGAAGAGCTTAGCTTGGGTCAACGCCTCCACCATTGCCGCATCACTGCGGCCTATCCAAAAGCCGTAGCCTTCCGCCGGTGATTGGTGACCGATAGCCTCGAGCATGGTTAGTGTTTCGGGACTGGGAGCGGTGAGCATCTCCGGCTTTGCCGAGATGCCCTTGCCTGGGTTCGGTCCGCGCTGCGGGCGCCGGTCGGTACTGGTGCGGGCGGTGAGGGCTGGTTCCTCCGGGTGATTCGCATCCGGCAAGCTCCCGTAGGCGGTCAGCTTGCCTTCGAGGCTCACCGCGAACAATTTGCTATCGGCGGCGATGAGCCTGGCGATCGGTTCCGGGGTTACGAGTCGCAGCGTGATTTGGGGACCACTTCCTGCGCTGGGCAAGCGGATCGCGGTAATCTGGTGATGGCCCGCCGCGTACAACTGATCGCCGACCAGAATCAAGTCGCCGCGCCCATCGGCTTCGATCTCCCATTCCACCTCCTGCTGCAGGTTGTAAGCCCGCACCACGGGAACTTCTTGATCGTCGAGTTCGGCGGAGAAAATCCGCTCCCCGGCGAGGACTGGCTGGTTGGGCATGAAGGCTGTTTTCAATCCGGTGGCCAGGTCAAAAGCCCGCGTCCCTTGGTGGCGCGTATGGACAAAGAAGTGCTCTTCGTTCGCGCAGACAAAGGAGCCACCCGTGCCTTTTCCCCCGGCATTGATTTCAAAATAGCGGAGCTTGCCTTGGCTGCGGTCGAAAACAGCGGGCACCGAGCGGCCGCCGGGTACGATCAAATCCTTCGCCGTGGCGACCAGGGCCCCTTGGGGGGCCACGCCGGCAAACGAAGGAGCGCTATGCGGTTGCTTAAGATACTGAGAGCCAGTCGCATCGTTCACCCATTGAACACGCCCGCTCTCCGCATCGAGGGCGTAGAGGAAAGTACCCATGAAGGGCCAGATACTAGCGGCGAAATAGACCGTCCCGTCCCGCAGGACCGGACCACCACGGGCAGGCCACGCCGAAGTCAGTCGGCGATTGCCGATGGCTTGCTGCCGGTTCGGTGCGCCGTGGAACTGCCACACCAACTGGCCATCGCTTTCCCGAACACAGTACAGTTTCCCATCGTCGCTGCAGAAATAAATGTTCCCGTGCCCAGCCGCGGGTGGTAGCCGAACCGGAGCCTCGGCAAAGCTGTTCCACACGGAGTTCCCGGATTGGGTGTCGATAGCCAACAATTGGTCGGAATCGTTCAGGCCCAGGAAGAGGCGACTACCGACAACGATCGGTTCCAGGACACGGTCATATCCCATCAAATCCAAGTTCAAAGGGTCATCCCACGCCTGTCGGCGCGGAGCGAAGTCCCGCGACCACATGGGCTGGAGCGTTTCGGGGAGTGGATGAGGGGCGGCCGCCGAGCGGTTGGCGTCGTAACGCCACATCGGCCAATCATCCGCAGCGATGTATCCGGAGTTGTTCGGCGGATAGATACCGAAGCAAACGAGCAAGCAGCCGAGCAGCGTGGACCAGCGCAGTTCCATGATCAATATGACCAACTATCTTGATCGGACAAGCAAAACCGGGAGGACCGCCGGCAACTACCAGACCGAGGGCTTTTTGCTTGGTGGGTGGGAGGCAGCACGGCGTGCGGATAAGATAGCTCAAGAGCAGACGCGATGCAAAACCTTCACTGCTTCGATGAGGGTAAGGCTGGTCTTCGAGATACAAGCCGGCGATGGCAACCGTTTTTTGCTGGGGTTGCTACCGAAGCGGTTCGTGCCACGAAGAAGCCCTGGAGGGGCGAGACCTCGCTAGCCGACTCGGCCAGGGCAAAGCTGTCCCTCGAGGCGGGGACTTTCGTATCCATTTCCAGGATGAAATCGCGGGCCATGGTGTTGAGCTTCCTGGCCAACGCTTCACGCCGCCGCAACCTGCTGGCCTTGGGGAGGCCGCTGCTGCCCGGGGCGCGTGAAGAGCTTGAAGAGTACGACAGTTTGTTTTGTATTATCGAAGTGCGGAGGCCTTCACGGTGATTCTCGGGGCAGGGCGGGGCGGGCGAGCCACCGGGAAGGAGTTATTGGCCAGGGGCACGGACGATGGCATCGTTGATCGTAACCCGGAGAGGATTCGGTATCCCGAACGCTATATCCTGGGGGATGCAGCCGGGTTCGACGTACTTGAACGTGCCGGGATCATGACCTGCTCCGCGGTCGTAAGTACCACGCATGACGACGACATCAATATCTATCTGGCCATCAATGGTCGGCGTTGGGGGCCCAAAATCCAGATTCCGGCGCGAGCCAATCAGGATCGCAACGTTTCGACCCTCCATCGAGCCGGGGCGGACTTTGTTCTGTCTTATGCGTCGACGGGGGTGAGCTGCATTTGGAGCAGTTTGAAGGGTGGCGATTCGCTCCTGCTGGCGGAGGAGTTGGATGTGTTCAGGTTCCCTGTCTTGCCGAGCATGGTAGGGTGTAGTCTGGCCGAATGCCGGTTTCGCCAAAGGACCGGTCGTAATGTGGTGGCTCTCGAGAAAGATGGGGAATTCGATGCCAAGCCATCTCCAGCATCGGTCTTGACTGGCGATACCCAATTGGTGATCGTGGTCGATGCGGAGGCCGAACGCAAGTTTTTCGAAGCGATGAATCTGCAAACGAGATAGGGCAAATGGATTTTTCGAAGGTACGTAAGCTGGTGGCGACCGTCGGTGTAGCCGTCTGGTCGAGTCTGCGCGATCTTCTCCCGATTGTCTTGGTCGTTCTCTTTTTCCAGTTGGTCGTGTTTCGGCAACCACTGCCCCAGGCTGGCCAGCTGTGTATCGGTTTGGGATTCGTCGTGGCCGGTTTAACCTTTTTCATCAAAGGTTTGGAGATGGGGCTTTTCCCGCTAGGCGAAGCCATGGCCTACGATTTCGCCAGGAAGGGAAGCGTTTTTTGGCTCATCGTCTTTGCCTTTGCGCTCGGTTTTGGAACCACCTTCGCCGAGCCAGCGTTGATCGCCATCGCCGACAAGGCAGCCACGCTGCGCGAAGCCGAGCCTGGCAGGACCGGGGACGAGGCGAGTCGTATCGCATCCCCGGAGGTTGATGGTCGAGCCCAGACGCTTACGCGGGCGTTCGCTTTGAAGTTACGAGCCACCGTCGCGTTGGCGGTGGGGGTGGCGTTGGCGATGGGGGTGGTCCGCATTATCCACGGTTGGCCGTTGCATTACTTGATTATGATCGGGTACCTTCTGGTCATGGTGCTGACCCCGTTCGCCCCTCGCGATATCGTCGGGATTGCCTATGATTCCGGGGGGGTGACGACGTCCACGATCACCGTCCCGTTGACCACAGCTTTAGGGATCGGGCTGGCGTCCAGTATCCAAGGTCGGAATCCGTTGATTGACGGCTTTGGACTTATCGCGTTGGCCTCGCTTACACCTATCCTGTTCGTTCTCACCCTCGGGATACTGTGGCCATGAATTATTTGCTGATGCTGGGCGAGACACTGCTCTCGACCAT
>JBILTQ010000381.1:0-5265 GCA_044371435.1 Pirellulaceae bacterium
CGGCGGGGATCCAACGAGACCGAACAGTCGGCTTCGGCAGGGATCTCGATCCGAGCCCCATCCACCAGCCGCTGCAGTCGTACGCTACCCTCTTCGACGCGGACCCGAGTCCCTTCAGCCTCGACGACCATCGAAAAAACGCCCTCCGTAACCTCCAGGCGGGCTAATGGCGTATGGACCAGCAGTGGTCGCCCCGCGGGCTGCGGCTGAACATCGGCCGTCAACATCCCGCGACGCAGCGCTAACTCGTGCTGTCCCCGGTGGCTCAAGCCAAGCTCGCTGTCGCCGGAAAGGGCGAGCAAGCTCCGGTCGGCGAAACGCAGCACGGCAGACGAAGATTCGCCTTCCACCAACAACGTGCCGTCGGTCAACGATGACGACTCGGCCATCGCCAACGAGCGTTCGACTTCCCCGCGACGGAAGGACACCGTCCCTTGAATCGCTTGGAGGCTTGCGATCGTCGACGAGGAACGCAGCCACCAGGCGGTCGCCGGATCGCTCCCTGATCGCCACCCAGGAAGGACCAGCCCACCCAAGATCAAAAACGCGGCCACCGCGCTGCCAACAGCTAACCCAACCAACCAGCCAGCGCTGTGGCGATGGGAAGAGACTTGCGGGCTGGGAACCGGACCGACGACCGACGAGGCCGCGGCACCATGATCCCAAGTCAGGTCGGCATGCAACTGCATGAACTGTAAATACTGACGGCGGGCCTCGGCATCGTGCCGAAGGATTCCATCCAGGGTGGCCTGCTGTGCTTCAGGCCACTCCCCATCGACAGCATCATTGAGCAACCGCTCCCAATCCCCAGGCGATAGCCGGCTCTTCATGTATGGGCCTCCCGCAACAGGCTTCGTTCAATACATCCCAGCAACGTCAGGCGAATGCGACGCAACATCTCAGAGACTGCCCCCGGCGTCCGGCCCAACTCGGCCGCGATGGCGTCAACAGAATTACCAGGCTCATAACGCCGCACCACCAGGTGTCGATGCTCAGGTGATAGCTTCTGCAAACATTCGCCCAAAGCCCGTCGTCGTGCGTCGAGCGATTCCGCCTCCAAGAGGTAGTCGTCGACCAGCGACGTCACCAGCTGCTCGTCCAGCACCAGGCGGCTCCGCGCCTTCCGCTTGCGGAAAGCCAGCACTTGGAGTTGGGCGATCTTCAATGCCCAAGGAAGAAAGTCGCGAGTCGTATCGTACTGATGGGCCTTTTCCCAAAGCACGGCGTTGGTTTCTTGCAAGACATCCTCGACGTCGTGAGCATCGCGCAGCAACGACCAGAGCACGCCATGCAGCGTCCGTTGCGATTGCGTTACCAACTCGAGGTAGCGCAATGAAGGTGGCTGGGGGAGAGGATCTTGAGTCATCGATTAGTTTTAGCCCAACGGCCCAGGATCCCACGGGCTTTCTGCCGAATAATTCCATATTTCGGCAACGGTAGCCCCGGCGGCCCTGTCCCGGCTGGCTCTCATCGCTGGCTGCCATGATCGGCCAAGGGAGCGGACGAGGCAGGGGAACGATCAGCGACGCTGGGGTGACAAAACCAATCCCGAAGGATCGAATTAGCTGGCCGCTTTTTTTCCTGAGCCCTTGGTTAGAGGTCGTTGCGCGGCCCGACCACTCGGCTTGGCCGGATCGTACTCAGGGTTGCTTATCGGAAACCGGGCTTGGACCGCCCGCTGCCAATCATCGAGCTCCCCTTGAAGTCGCTTCACCAGCTCTGGCCGTTGATTCGACAGATCGTGCTGCTCGGCGAGGTCATCGACGACGTCGAAGAGCTCCACCCGCTCATCCTCCATCCACTCGATCAACTTGTACTTTCCACGGCGGATGGCCGCGCTCGGAGCCCCTCCTTGATTACCGTAGTGCGGATAATGCCAATATAAGGCTCGCTCGGGAAGGCTCTGGCCACGGAACAGCGGGAGCAAACTCAAACCATCGACCGCTTGCCCTTCGAAGGCTCGCTGGCCGGTGACGTCGAGCAGAGTAGCATAGATATCGGGACTACTGATCGGCGTCGCCTCGACGCTGCCAGGGCGGATCACCTTCGGCCACCGCGCAATGAACGGCTCGCGGATGCCCCCTTCATACATCCAGCCTTTTCCGCCCCGCAACGGCAGGTTCGACGTCGGCCAACCTTCACTGGTCGAGAGGCCGCCATTATCGCTGGTGAACAGGACCAGCGTGTTCTCCGCCAAACCCAGCCGATCCAAAGCCGCTAACACTTTGCCGACCGCCAAATCCATCGCCTCGACCATCGCTGCATACACCGCATGCTCTTGAACCAAACGGACGTCGCGCTCGTGTTCCCGCCCCCAACGCTCGACTAGACCGAGCGCCTTCCGCTTGGCTTCATACTTCGCTTCTAAATCCTGGCGGGCCATCAAGGGCGTATGCACCGAGTAGAACGAGAAATAGGCAAAAAAAGGTTGATGCCGGTGCGCTTCGATAAAGCCCACCGTCTCGCTGGCCAAGCGATCAGGCAGATGCTCACCCTCCGGCCCATCGTTCAGCCGCGGGTTGCCATAGGGAGAGAAGTACTTGTTGCCTCCATACGGTCCTCCCTTGTCGATCCCGCCGAAATTAAAATCGAAACCTTGATTCTCGGGCCACCAACCTTCAGGCCCTAGATGCCACTTGCCAGCAAAGCAAGTTGCATAACCCGCCCCCTTCATCAGCTTCGCCAACGTCGGCTGATCGAGGCCCAAACGATCGGCGTAGGGAGCAGGTAGCAATCGCGTATTTCGCTTCCAAGCCTCGGGAACCATCGGGGCACCGATATAATCGGTGATCCCGACGCGCTGTGGCCACTGACCGGTCATCAGCGAGGCTCGCGTCGGCGAACAAACCGGACAGGCAGCATAGGCGTCGGTAAAGCGTGTCCCCTCCCGGGCCAAGCGATCGAGATGAGGCGTCTCATAGAAGGTACTTCCATAGCAACCGAGATCTCGCTGCCCTAAATCATCGACCAGAAAGATAACGACATTCGGTCGCAGCGGTTCCGCCGCCACCCCTACCAGGGCACCCCACCACCAAGACAACAAGGCAATGCACACTCGATTCATGATCGTTGATCCATGGGCTGGGGCTTCTCGCCCGGAAAAAATGTTTGATCGTCGGCAGAGACGGCAAGTCGATGGAACATACAAAGCACACCACCGGCGAAGGCTGCTCCCTCCGAAACATGTTCTCTGCTCTTCGACCATTCCTGTCAATTGCTGCGAGCTGACTTCACCCCAGCCCAACCAGCACAGAGCTCGATGCCTCCGTGGTTGGCAACGATCGACGGATCACCGACCAGCGGTGAACGACGCCCGTCGTCGCTGGCGATCCTGGCGTCGACTGCTTACCGAGTCCTCACCGCGGACCGGGTTGGTTGATGAAAGCGGCTCGACGCTGCTCCCCAGGCGGCGTTCCCCGCGAAGACTTTTTGCGCTGGCTGATCGAAACGCCAGTCTTTCGATCGAACATGTCCGGGGTCAAGGTCTCGGGAACATCATCGCCGGTTTCTTCGATCCAGCGGTCTAATAAACCAGCGAGCCGCGTTCGGGCTTCGAGGTGCTCAGCCGAATCGATGAGGTTGCGGAGTTGATCCGGATCGTCGTCGATCCGGTAGAGCTCCTCCCGAGGCCGCGGCATCCACAACACCTCCGCTTGAGCCCCTGTCAGGCTACCGGCAGCCTGCGCGATTAGCAAGGATTGATGCGATGGCGAGCGAACCGAGTCGGCGGGACCCTGCCATGCAAGCTGCGGTCGATGGTTGCGGATATAAAGGTAGCCCGCGGAACGGACAGCTCGGCCATGGGCCTCGTAGTCATGCCAGTTATGCTCGGAGAAAGTATGCTGCCGGACGGTCGCTGCAGGGGAAGCAAAAATCGGCAGTAGGCTCACCCCTTGAAAACTCGGCGGAACTTCGATTCCAGCCGCACCCAGGAAAGTTGGGGCCAGATCGATGGCACTCACCAGGCTGGCAGATGACTGGCCAGGCGAAAGGATCCCCTTGGGCCAGTGGGCGATAAGGTATGTTTTCATCCCCGAATCGTGTAGTCGCGTCTTGGCTCGCGGGAACGGTCGGCCGTTATCGGCCAGGATCATGATCAAGGTGTTTTCCAGTATCCCTTGATGCTGCAATTCGTCGACGACTTCGCCTACGAAATAATCGAAACGGGTCACTTCGTTATAGTAGGAGGCCAAATCGCGCCGCGTTGCTTCGTCATCGACCAGACAGCTCGGGACGCGTACCTGCCTCGGATCATGCGGCGGCCCATAACGCGATTCATCCCATTCCTTGTCGGCCTCCCAATCGCGATGGGCATCCATCGACGCGAACCAGCCGAAGAAAGGTCTGTCCTTCGGACGCTGCTGCAACGTGCTTCGCCAATGAGCGTGTCCGCCGCTATTGCCAGCGGCTTTCCCTGCATCCACCAGCTCGAAAGGTTCCGGGGAATGCGGCGGCGAACCATCGCTGTCATCGGTCTTCATGTGATGCTTGCCGACAATGGCGGTATAGTAGCCTGCTCCGCGCAGGAGTTGCGGGAACCAGGGAAGGTGACCTGCAATCGGTTGATGCAACTCTGACCCCTTCCCGTTATTATGCGGATACCGTCCGGTGATCACGCTGGAACGGCTGGGGCTGCAACTGCTAGCGGTGAGGAAAGCCTGCTCGAAACGCCGGCCGCTACGAGCTAAGGCATCCAACCGCGGGGTGCGCGCCTGGGGATTGCCGTAGCAGCCGAGATCATCCCAACTGATGTCGTCAGCGATGATTAATAGCAAGTGAGGCTTATCGCTCAGCCCAGCCGACAAGTCGAGCACCGGACAGGAAAGCAAAGCCAGCAATATTCCGATGGGCAAACACCAGCGTTGCGGGGGGGGAGGAATCGTAGGCATAGGATCCAGACTGAAGGTAGACGGTGGTTGACGGACCATTCGACTCACGCCCGAGGCCAAGCAACGGCAAGTGATCTCGCGGTGCCTGCAGCGTCAAGCATGACGGAAATGCGAGAGCTCATCCTACGCCACTTCGCTGGCGAACTCAATCATTGGAGAACGCGACCGATGGCTGCCTGAGAGGCAGTGGCGGCTATGTTCAACGGCTGAGATCGTTAGCTGCTTCCTACCCAGCCCGGGTCGGGCATGCATCCCTTGCCGACCTTGAAAAAAGCTGCCCGTCCTCTGGAGTGCCACCAGCTGGCAGGTTACAACCGGAAGCTCTCGGGAGCGAGGAAATTCGAGGTGGTAACCCTCCCGGTAGCCACCCCTGACG
>JBILTQ010000345.1:0-5979 GCA_044371435.1 Pirellulaceae bacterium
CTGCTGGTCGATTCCTTCCAGGGCGTCGAGGCGCAGACGGTGGCCAATGCCTATGCGGCGATGGATCACGAACTGAAAATCATTCCGGTCATCAACAAGATCGATCTCATGCACGCCCGGGTGGAGGAAGTGACCCAGGAAATGGAGCAGATCCTGGGGATCGATCCCCAGGAGATCATCCGCTGCAGCGGCAAAGCCGGGCTGGGCATCGATGAGTTGCTGGAAGCCATCGTCACCCGGATTCCCGCCCCTGCCGGCGACGCGAAAGCCCCCCTGAAAGCGATGGTTTTCGACTCGCACTATGATGATTATCGCGGCGCCATCACCTACGTACGGCTCATGGAAGGAGCCATTGAGAAAGGGCAGAAGGTCCGCTTCCTCCGAGGTGGGATGACACACGATTGCCTCGAACTCGGGCATTTTGTGCCCGAACGTCGACCGTCGCAGCGACTTCAAGCCGGGCAGGTCGGCTATTTGATCTGCAACATCAAGTCGCTCAAGGATGTACATATCGGCGATACCGTCGCTTCGGCCAGCGACTTGGAGGCAGAGCCTTTGCCGGGGTACCAGCCTCCCAAGCGGATGGTCTACTGCGGGCTCTATCCCAGCGATGGTCAGGAATTTACCGAGTTGCGGGATGCCTTGGAGCGGTTGTCGATCAACGACCCGAGCTTTGAGTTCGCCCCGGAAACCAGCGAAGCCCTCGGCTTCGGCTTCCGCTGCGGCTTCCTCGGTTTGCTGCACATGGAAATTGTGCAGCAGCGGCTGGAAAACGAGTGCGATATCGACCTGGTACAGACAGCCCCCAACGTGACTTACAAGATCATCAATCGAGCGGGAGAGAAAATCGAAATCCATCGACCGCAGGAAGTCCCGGATTCCGGCGAGATCGAGGAATTCCTCCAACCGATTGTTCGCGTCAATTTCGTGCTGCCGACCGAATACATCGGGCCGGTCATGACCCTGTGCCAGGATCGCCGCGGCGTGCTGAAAGGGAACGAATACCTCTCCGGGACGCGGGCGCTAGTGACCTACGACCTGCCCTTAGCAGAAGTCATCTATGACCTGCACGATAAACTCAAGAGCGTCACTCGCGGCTACGGGACGATGGATTATGAGATCATCGGCTACGAACCGGCGGATCTGGTGCGGATGGATATCCTGGTCAACGGTAAACGGGTCGATGCGCTCAGCGTGATTTGTGATCGACGCGATTCCGAGCGGCGCGGTCGGGCCGTGGTCAAGAAGCTCAAGGAGGAAATCGACCGTCATATGTTCGAAGTAGCCGTTCAGGCGGCGATCGGTTCCCGTATCATCGCCCGTGAAACGGTCTCGGCACTGCGCAAGAACGTGACTGCCAAGTGTTATGGTGGCGATATCTCACGGAAGAAGAAACTCTGGGCCAAGCAGAAGGAGGGGAAGAAACGGATGAAGTCGATCGGCTCGGTCGATATTCCGCAGAAAGCCTTCATGGCCGTGCTGGAGTCCGGCAACGACAGCAAGCCGTAGTCCGCTCCGCGGCTGCCGAAAACCACCCTCCCCACCATCGGCCAGTTGTCTTCCCCAACCTCACTCGGGCCGTTCGATGCCACGCGAACCTTATGGCTCGCGGCAAACGCACCAGCCACCTGCGTCTCGGAGGGAGCGATTGAGACCTCCGACAACGAGACCTCGACCGATCGCCTGACCGGCATGAGCAGCCGGGGAACGGACGACGGACAGCCTCCAGACCACGGAAGCCCACCAGGAAGAATAGTGGAGTGGAGGGGAGTCGAACCCCCGACCTTCGCATTGCGAACGCGACGCTCTCCCAACTGAGCTACCACCCCAGAGGCGAACGGCTACTCCACGGACGGGTAGGCCGAACAGGTGTCTGGTGCACCTGCAAGAATATCCCCTTTTTCAGAGCTCCTTGCAAGCCGGTTACGAGAGCCTTCGAGGATGCCGATGGTCGCTGGCCGCTCCGCACCTGGTACGGCGCCAGTTGGGGAGCTGGTCGAGCTTGGTTCATCGCGGTTTGGTGGAGGAGATCACCGAGGACTTTTCGCTGTCGGTCAGCGGTTCCTGGATGGCAAGCTGCCGGCGAAAGACAGTTTCATCCGCA
The DNA here is from genome assembly GCA_044371435.1 of Pirellulaceae bacterium. Lineage (GTDB taxonomy): Bacteria > Planctomycetota > Planctomycetia > Pirellulales > Pirellulaceae > JAIYDQ01. Next base: position 2,105 of record JBILTQ010000345.1, read on the forward strand.
TCGGAAGCATCCTTAGCCACCGCCGCCCGCGCCGCCAGGCGACGGCGGATGGTGGCTTCGTCCACCTGGAAATCCAGGATGCCGAAGGGAACCCCTTCGGCTTCGGCCAACTGGTGAAACTGAAGACGGTCGCGATGTTTCAGGAAGGTCGCATCAACGATCACAGGGTAGCCAGCCCGGAGGATATTGCGGGCATGCAGCAGTAACAGCTGGTAGGTGGCTTCCGAGGCTTTCGCGGAATACATCCCTTGACCAAAAGTGGCCGTCGCCGACCGGCTGGAGGAAGCCGCACCGAAAAGTCGCTTCCGTTCGACATCCGATCGGAGACGCACCGCCTCGCGAGCGCCAATCAGCTGTTGGCTGCCAGTGGTCTTACCGCTACCGCTGACCCCATGCGTGATCCACAGTTCGGGCCGTTGGGCTGAGGTTTGGCCCGAGGCCTCGCTGGTCGCCAAAGCCAACTCGAGCCAATGCCTGGACTTCTGCGACGCCGCCTCCGCCGCCTGGCGATCGCTTGCCTGCGCGGCCCGCATCCCAAGTACCTTGGCCCTCACCACCGCGCGGTAGACGAGATACCAGCGAAGCAAGCACAGAGAATCATAATCGCCGGTCTGTTCGAGGTAGGCGTTCAAGAGGCTGGCCGCCAGGGAGCGATAGCCGCGCGCCTGGAGATCGATGACCAGAAAACTGATATCGTTGAGCACATCGATTTGCGATAAGGCTTCGTTGAACTCGATCCCATCAAAGGGAACCCAGTGATCATGCCAGCGAACGATGTTCTCGCTGTGCAAGTCGCCGTGGCATTCACGGACGAAGCCCTCCTGGCTACGTCGCCGAAAGTGACCTTGGTGGTGGCTGAAGTTGTCCTCCGTCCAATGCTCGATCGCCGCTTGCGCGGCCGCCCATTCGGGATGCGGCCACGCAGCCAAAGCGCGAAAGTTCGCTCGGGAAAAATTCAGCGTTTGCGCGAGGAACGCATCGGGATCTTCGCGATGCACGGCGGCACGACGATGAAAGCCAGCTACGGTTTCCCCCAATCGCTGCATCGCTTCGTCGGTAACCAGTCCAGCCGTCAAGTGCTCGCTCAGCAAGGCTCCTTTCGGGAATCGCCGCATGCGCACGGCGAACTCGACCGGCTGGCCATCGCCGTCGACGTGCAAGTGACCATCCTCGACGGTGATCGGTACCACATCCAGATAAAGCCCCTCCGCGTAACGCGCCCCCAATCGTAATTCCTCACAACAAGCGTGATGGCGCTTGCGCAGGTCACCGTAATCGAGGAAGTCGGTAGTTAGCGGCTTCTTGATCTTGTAAGCGAAATTTCCTGCCAGAAAGACCCAGGAGATATGTGTTTCATGGAGGAATACCGGTTCCGGAACCGAATGCGGGTACACTTCGGGCGACCGCAGCTCGCGGAGAAAATCCGGACTGCCCGGGGAAAAAAACTCGCCAGCGGTTGCGGTCATCACCCAGCCCTTTCTTCGCGAAAGCTCGCCCTTATCCGTCGCATGGCAAGCCGAACAAGCATCGGGCGCAGCCTACCCTGCAACGCTTCGCCCGCGTCTTTGTACCCCTCCAGCTACAGGGATACTCTCCCCATGGCTGGCGTTGGGGCGATGGCCACCGACTATTTGCGGAGCAGCTCGTGGCAGCTGACGCACCGGATGGTCATCTGGACATAACCCAGGGTGGCCGCGTCGAGGTTCTTCTTGTTGGCTGCATCCCGGACTTGCTCGACCATCTTGCGAAATTCATCGCTCTGACGCCGATACTCATCGGTCTGGACGACCATCCAGCCTTCATCGAGCATCAGGTTGCGGATCTTGCCGGCATTCGAGGCGATCATCTCGAAATCAGCCAAGGCCAGTCCTTCGAGAATTTGCTTGGTCGGCTCAAGTTTCAATCGCATGAAGGTCGAGGTTTGGGCCCGACCGGGTTCTTGGGCGATCAAGGTAGCTCGCGGGCCAGCGAAGCTCCCAACTATCAGGGCCACCGCGGCTGCCGCCAGCGTTAAACCTACTACCGCAAGACCAACAACCTTTTTCATGGTACGACTCGCTGTTTCGTGAGAGGCAAGGAATCCCATCATGACCACGGCCCCAAGCTCCGAGGTTAACCGCAGCCGCTCCATGCGGCGAAATCCCTCAACCAGCGCAGACGCGTGATCCTCGTCTTTTCCTATTAGATAGGCTCCATCGATGAATGACTATACCACCCTCGAGAGAAAATAAGGCTCGCCTGGACAGCTGGGATGGCGCCGAAGGTGAACCAAGGGAGGTTACGGCGGTGGATGATTCCAGAGTTGCCACAAGACGCCTTCTAATTTTTCGGCGAATTGCCGGCCTTGAAAGAGATCGGTGGTCCTGAGCGCGGTCGATAGTTTCCTGCGAATGCGGCGAAGTTCTTCTGGTTGCGTCGCCAATCGGATCGCCAGCTGCTCATAGGTGTCGAGGTTTTCGGCGATCAGTTCCTCCAAACCCAGGTGGTTGAGCAGGCTTCCGGCGACCCGGGAAGCCATCGTTTCGCCGGAGACGGTGACGATCGGTACTCCCATCCGCAAAGCGATACTGGCAGTGGCATGGGCGTTGTAGGGAAAGGTGTCGAGAAACAGTTCAGCGTGAGCGTGCCTGGGCAGGTGACGATCGATCGGAATCCGATCGGCAAAGACCAAACGCGAAGGTTCGACCCCCAGGTGGCGGGCTTGTTGCTGGAGATTCCAACGCGTTTGCGGATGATCTTCCGCTAACCAAAGGAGACTCGACGGCACCTGGGTTAGGATCCTCATCCAGCAACCGAAGATCGCCGGAGAAATTTTGTAGGAGCTGTTGAAGGCACAGAAGACGAAGGCTTCCTCCGGTAAATGGCAGGCATGTCGCGTCGGTGTCTCGGGGTGGCAAGCATGCCGGCTGTCGTTGACCTGATAGCAGCCGGGGAGGTACAGCAGTTTTTCGCTGAAGAAAGGTTGCTGGTGTGGGGGGACGACATAACGATCGACTAGGATGTAATCGATGAAGTCGGTGCCGGAGGTCCCTGGATAGCCGAGGTAGGCGATTTGGATGGGAGCGGGGCGGTAGGCCAAGATCCCCAGGCGAGCCGCGGCGGTATAACCTTGGAGATCGATGAGGATGTCGATCTGGTCGCGATAGATGCGTTCGGCGGCCTCCTCGAGACTCAGATCCTCGATCTCCACGAAATGATCGACGCTTTGCCGCAATCGCTCGCGAATGGGACTTCCGTCCTCCGGCGAGGTTGCGTAGGCCAAGACGCTGAAGTGACGTCGGTCGTGCGATTCGAACAATTCCGGCAGCATATAGCCCACGGCATGGGCCGAGAAATCCGCCGACAGGTAGCCGAGGCGGAGTTTGCGTGGAGAGGCTTGGGCCGTCGTCGAACGCGGGTAGTGGGTGTACGGTGCGATGGGGGGAAGCGTTTGCAGCCAACGCTGGGCGTAGCGTTCCGCGCATAGTCGCTGTTGCGCTGGGGTGGTCTTTAACGGCAGGCTGAGGAAGGCGAAGGGTGGTATCGGTGGATCGAATGGCTGATGTGAAACCGGGCCTTCGACGGCGGCGATGGCCTGGGCGGACAGTTCCTCGATTCCCTCCCAATCACAGAGGAATTGTCGCTGATGGATCCAGGAGACCGGTTCCTTGCGAGGGTCGAGTCGCACCGCATGCCGATAAGCGTCGACGGCGGCCGTATGATTGTTTAGCAACTTGTAGGTGTTGGCCAGGTTGTAGAAGGTGTCCGCATCCTCCGGTTCCAGCTTCAAGGCCTGCTGCAGGCAGCGGACTGCAGGCAGGAGTTGCCCACTTTCCTGGAGGACGCTCCCCAGCAGGCTGAGCGATTTGGCTAGCACCGGGGGATGGCTGACCGCA
>JBILTQ010000167.1:0-11269 GCA_044371435.1 Pirellulaceae bacterium
TTCAAGGCTTGGATGGCTTGAGCGAGTTTGCCGAATCGCCGATAGAAGGCCCCGAGCCGATGCCAGAGTTCCCGGTTCGCAGGTTCCTGGTTGAGGGCCGCTTCAAAGGTTCGCAAACCTCCAGCCCAATCGCCGGTTTGCTCCTGAACCATCGCGAGATTGGCATAGGCTGCTGTCAGCTGGGGGCTGCAGTGGATGGCGTGCTCGAAACAAGCCTGGCTTTCCTTCCAGGCTTGCTGCTGGAAGTAAACGTTACCCAAATTGTTGTAGAGCCCTCCATGCTGCGGAGCCAAGCGGATGGCTTGTTCAAAAGCGGCGATGGCCTCGGTCGGGAGACCGGCCTGTCGATAAGCATTCCCCAAGTTGTTCCAGGCCTCGAGGCAGTCCGGGGTCGAGCCAAGGACTTCTCGATAGCTCGCGATCGCTTCGGCAACCTGGCCTCGCTGCAGCCATGCATTCCCCTCTGCCAGTCGTTCTGAAGACGACCCCGATTCGGGAGAAGACGCTGGTGGAGTGGGGAAGGAATCGGGCAAGATAGGTCTCAGCGGAGGTCAATCAAACGACGAGGGCCAGCTTGCCGGGCTTGGCAAAGCATTTCCTGATAGGCTATTTCCAGCTTGCGGGCGATGGCTGCGCCGCTGAAGATGTCGGCGTAGCCAGGGCTGTTGAGAATCTGATGCCGCAATCGTCGCAGCCACTCGGGATTCGCGGCCAAGGCTCGAGCTCGGCTGGCATACTGGCCGAAGTCGGTGGTGATCAACTCCGGGATTCCCAAGGTGTTCAACAAGCTGCCGGCAACGCGCGAGACGAAGGCCTGGCCGACCAGGGTGAGTAACGGCAGGCCGACCCGCAAGGCATCGCTGGCGGTCGTGTGGGCGCTGCATGGGAAGGTATCGAGGAACAGGTCGGCCTGCTGCATTCGAGCCAAATGCATCGATCGAGGAACACTGGGGGCGAACACCAGTCGCTCGGGGGCTACTCCGCGCTGGTAAGCTTGGCGTCGCAGGTTATCCTCCATCGTCCCACTGGTGCGGAGTAGCCACAACAAGCTACCGGGGGTCGCTTTGAGTAGTTCCATCCACAGATCGAACATGGTTTGGCTCAGCTTGTAGCTATTATTGAAAGCACAAAAGACAAAGGCGGTATCGGATAAACCGCATTCGGCCCGGGTAGGCGGTTGCGATGGGAACTCGGTGAAGCTTTCATTGCATTGGTAGCAACCGGGAAGATAGACGAGAGTTTCCGCGAAGTAGGGCGACTGGGGCTCCGGCACGACGAAGGCATCGACAATCGCATAATCGATATGGCGGGTGCCCATCGTCGAAGGGTACCCCAAATAGTTGACCTGGATCAACGCCGGTCGATAGCCGAGGATTTCCGTGCGGGCGTACTGGGTCAGGCCTTTGAGGTCGATCAGGATATCGATTTGATCGCGACGGATAGCTTCCGCCGCCTGCCGGAAGTCAAGCGGTGCCAGTTCACGAAAGGTATCGACGCCCCGTTCGATCCTAGCTCGATAGGGACTGCGATCGTTTGGACCATACGAATAAGCGAAGACCTCGACTTGACGGCGGTCATGTTGCTCGAACAATTCGGAGACGAGGAACGCCGTGGGGTGTTGTCGATAGTCGGCGGAGAGGTAGCCGATACGAATCCGCCGCTGGCCAGGGGCTGGCAAGGGAAGGGAAGCCGCGGTCGGGGACTCCGTCGACTCCTGCCTGGAAACACGAAATGCGGGGGAGGAGGCCGTGAGCCGGGGGAGCGAGTCCGAGGTTAGCGGGAGGTGGTCGAGGCCTGGGGGGATGCCCTGGACCGGCGCGAGGGGAGGCGGCGCGGAGCTGTTTGCAAAGGGGCCCTGGCTGAAGAGACCTTGCGGGCCGTCGGTCCAGCGATAGGCAGCCTCTCGATGGAGGCTGGGAAGGGTTTCGAGATGCAGCACCAGCAACGGAAACGGCGGAAGGGCCGAGCGAGGTTCGGGGGCAGCCCCCCACCAGCCAAGCAACCGCTGGGTCTCGGCTATCAGGCCCGGCCAGCAGCAAAGCTGCTGCTTCAGGTGGATCACATGCAAGAGGACCTCCAGATGCTGGGGCGCCAATTGCAGGGCCGCTTGAAATGCTGCCAAGGCCTGTTCGGGGAGATCCTGGTCATAGCTGACTAGCCCCAGATTGATCCACGCATCGAGGAAGTCAGACCGCAAGCGGATGGCCTGCTGGAAATGCTTGATGGCCTGGTCATGCAAGTGCTGTTCGCGATAACTACTCCCCAGATTGTTCCAGGCTTCCGCGTAATCCGGTCGTACCTGCAAGGCTTGCTGGTATTCCGCCGTGGCCAGCGAGTAACGCCCGCGATACAAGTGGATATTGCCGCGGTTCAAATAAGCTTCCGCCAGCTCTGGATGAAGCGTCACCACCCGATCAAGCCGTTGCATGGCAGCTTCATCCTGACCGTTCACGATCAGTAAATGCGCAGTATTGTTGAGGGCTTCGGCATCGTTGGGCAAGATACGGAGCACCTGGTCGTAAGCCGCCAAGGCCTCGGCGTTTCGCCCCGAGGCCTGAAACTGCCTGGCCAGTTGCGACCAAAGGTCGGCAGCATCCGGTTGGCTCCGGACCGCCCGCCTCAGCCCGGCGAACTCGTCTTCCGGCAGTTGGTTTGACGGGTCAGCCATCAGCGATATCCTCCACCGACCATGACGAGGGGCCAAGCCCTTGATGGTAGCGGGTAAACATCCTTCGGAAAGCCGCCTCTAGCCCGGCCGCGAAAGGCTCGGCGCGAAAAAGTGAATGGTGGCTAAGCTGATGCTGCAGGTGACCTTTGATTTGCGACAAGCGGGCTGGCTGCTGGGCTAGTTCGATCGCTCGCTGCCGATAGGCTTCGGGGGTGGTCGTGATCAAAGACTCCAGTCCCAGGCAACTCAGCAAACTACCGGCGACCCGTGAAGCAAAGGTCGATCCGCAAAGGGTCAACACCGGGAGCCCCATCCGCAGAGCATCGGCTGCCGTCGAGTGCTGGTTGTAGGGAAAGGTATCGAGAAAAAGGTCGGCCACGGTATGCCGGGCTAGATGCATCGGCATCGAGACCTTCGGGGCGAAAACCAGCCGCGACGGATCGACGCCACGAGCAGCGGCGGCCTGCTGCCAATGAACTTTGCTGACAGGATTCCACTCGCGAAGCCAAAGGACAGCCCCAGGGATGGCCTGCAGGATGGACAGCCATACTTCCACCATCGAGGCCGTGGCCTTCACCGGCGAGTTAAAGGCGCAGAAGACCAAGGCCGCCTCCGGTAGACCCGCGAGTTGGCGAGTCACCGGGTTCGGGTCGATCTCGCGTTGACTATCGTAGACCATGAAGCAGCCCGGCAGTTGGACCAGGCGTTCGGTGAAGTTCGGTTGCTGGCTAGCGGGCACTACAAACTTATCGACCAGGATATAGTCGATGAACGTCGCTCCCATCGTGCCGGCGTAACCGAGATAGTTGACCTGAAGCGGGGCCGGGCGATACGCCAGAATCTCGGTCCGCTGCTGTCGGGTGTGTCCTTGCAGGTCGACCAGGATATCGATCCCATCGTCGGCGATCTGTTGGGCTGCCTGGCGATACGTTAGGCTTGGAAGTAGCCGATAGTGATCGAAGCCACGCTGGATCCGCTGCGACAAAGGGCTGGAGGGTTGGCTGCCGATCGAATAACCGAATACTTCCCAGGCCGGGCGCCGATGCTTCTCGAAAAGCTCGGCGGTGAGGTAACCCACGGGATGTTCATCGAAATCTGCTGAAAGATAGCCGATCCTGATCGGGCGACCATCATCGAGGCGACCAGCCTCGGGCGGCCGACGATGCAAGGCCGGCTGAGCCCGGTAGCGGGCATGACTCCAGCGTACGGCGCATCGATACTGCTGTTCAGCCGTCGTTACCACCGGCAGGCTGAGCAGGTCGAGTGGCCGGATCCAATCCGTCGTTTCGTTACTGTCCACGGACCCGTCATCGGCCTCGAGCATGGGCAGTAGGCGGTCAGCCAGCCTAACCGCCTCGTTCCACCGACCGATGGATTGGAGTTGGTGGATGAGGATCGCCAAGGCGGGCTGATGGTCGGGTCGTATGGCGACCGCTCGCTGCAAAGCTTCGATGGCCGATACGTGCTGGTAGTCAGCTGCCAAGCCGGTGCCCAGGTTGAGAAGGGCTTCGAAATAATCAGGCCGATGCTCAATCGCCTGATGAAAGCAAGCCATGGCTTCGGCCGGGTGTCCCGCTGCCTGGAGGGTGGCCCCGAGATTGTTGTAGGGCTCTGGCAGTGATGGGCACAAGGCGATCGCTTGCCGAAAATGTAGTTCAGCTTGATGGAAATCGCCGAGCCCCAACAGGGTTTGTCCAAGATTGTTATGAACGGCCTGTAATTCGGGCCGGAACGCCAAGGCTTGTCGATAGCAGGCGATAGCCTCTTCGCTGCAGCCCAATTCCCGATAGGTGTCCCCCAGATTCTGATAGGCGGGTAGCCACCGAGGATCCAGTGCCAGCGCTCGTTGGTAAGCGTCGATAGCTTCCGCCGGTCGCTCGGCGATTTTCAAGGCGTTGGCCAAGTTATACTGCAGGACCGCCAGGTCCGGTCGCAGCGAGATCGCCAGTTCAAAGCCGGCAATGGCCGCCGCCAGGTGACCGGTGTTCTTGCGGAGGGTAGCCAGGTTGTTGAGTGTCTCGATATGGTTGGGCTCCACCTGCAGGATCGAGCGATAGGCTTGCTCGGCCAGCTCCCACCGGCCTTGCTGCAACGCTTGCTCAGCGGCTTGGAGTTGCGACGGGATGTCCATCAGACGCTCGATCCCAACGCAACTTCGAAGGAGACGGGTGGTCGTTGCTGCTGATGCTGTCGCCACATCTGCTCCACCGCCCTTTCGATATTTCCAGCCATGACCCGGCTATCAAAAAGGCTGGTGCTGGCCAGGGCCTGGCGAAGTTTCCGACGAAGAGCGGCGAGGCGTTCCCGATCAACAGCCAGGCGATAGGCCAAGCTTTCATAGTCGGCCAGTTGGGTGGTGATCAACTCATCCATCCCGAGATGGTGTAGCAGACTCCCGGCGACTCGCGAGATAAAGGTCGAACCGCTGAGGGTGACCAACGGCACGCCCATCCGCAACGCGTCGCTGGCGGTGGTATGTGCGTTGACCGGGAACGAATCGAGGAAGAGGTCGACGACGGCATGGCGGGAGAGGTGTTCGCCCACAGGAACGATCGGCGCCGGGATGATACGCCTTCGATCCAGGCCACGCTGCTCGGCCTCCTGAAACCATCGACGCGTCAAGCACGCGTTGGATTCGAGCAACCACAAGACGCTCTTCGGGACGCGATGCAGCAGTCGCAGCCATGTGTCCCACATCGGCCGGGTGAGTTTATAACTGTTATTGAATGAAGCGAACACGAAGGCATCCTCAGGCAAATGATACTCGCTGCGCGCACGCGGCACGTCCGGGACCACCAAAGATCGAGCATTTGCCTGATAACATCCGGGCAGATATACCACGCATTCCGAAAAATTCACCCGTTGCTCGGGCGGGATGACGTATTTATCGGCCAAGACGTAATCGATGAAGGGGGCTCCCATCGTCCCCGGATAGCCCAGGTACTGGACCTGCACTGGGGCTGGACGCGCAACCAGGATCTCGGGACGAGCCCCGTAGGTGTAGCCTTTCAGGTCGATCAGGACGTCGATACCATCGCCACGGATAGTGGCAGCAGCGGCCGCCGGGGCGAGTTCCCGCAATTCGCGGAAATGATCGAAGGCCTGACCCAATCGCAGCCGGGTTGGGCTTTGATCATCGGGACCATAGGAGTAGGCGAAAACTTCGAAACGGGTTCGATCATGGGCCTCGATCAATTCGGTAATTAACCAAGCTGTCGCATGGCTGTAAAAATCACCGGAGAGGTAGCCGAGCCGGATCCTTTCCTGCGACCGGACCTTGACTTCCGATTGGAATTTTTCCGCCGGTCCGCCTTGCCTGGCCATGCACTGAACGCTCCAGTGCTGCGCGCATCGCAGTTGTTGCTGGCCAGTGGTGGCTAGCGGTAGGCACATCAAGGTGAAAGGAGGGACAGATGGTTGGCCGACGGTCGGCGACATGGCGTGTTGCACCACCTGCTCCACCAGCTCGTCCAGCCCCTCCCAGAGGCCGATGTGCTGCATCAAATGGACCAACTCCAAGCGGCAGATGCCGGGTTGCAGGGCTTCCGCCAGTCGATAATGTTCGAGAGCTTCGTCGAGTTGCTGGAGGCTCTTGAGCGCGCCGGCCAACTGAACATGGGCAGCCGCATGGTGCGGATGCCGCGCGAGAAGGCTGCGAAAGGTCTGGACCGCCTCCGTCCATGCGTGGCCTTGCCGCTGGTTTCGCCCCCACAGGAATAAGGCTTCTCTATGGTGGGGGTCAAGCTCCAGCCCGCGTCGCAGGTAGGCCTGGCTGGCTGCCAATTCGCCGCGGGCTTGCAGGCCTCTCGCACGACTCAACCATGGTTCGGGATTGGCCGGGTCGAGTTGGATAGCTTGTTCCCAGGCTTGCTGCGCCCGGTCGTGATCCCCCAGTTCCTCGAGAATCTCGGCGTATTGGAGGATGGCTCCCAAGGAAGTCGGCTGGCAGCCCATCGCCTGCTCGACGGCAGCACAAGCGGCAACCGGATCCGCGAGTCGCCGCTGCACTCCGCTAAGATTGAACCAGGCTTCGAAGAATTTCGGGTTCATCCGCACCGCTTGCAGGTAGGCATCGCGACTGGCCAACCACTGGTTGTATTTTTCGTTCAGCGCACCCAGGTTGAAGTGGTAAGCGGCGACCGCCGGAGCCAGTTCCGCGGCGCGGCGGGCAGCGGCTAGGGCTTCCACCGGTTGGCTGCGGTCGGCCAAGACCAAGGCGAGGTTGGTATGGGCCGAGGCTGACTGAGGGGCGAGGCGGACGGCTTGCCGCAGGTATGCCTCAGCCGCCGTCGCTTGGCCCGCCTGCATCGCCACGACCCCCAGTCGCTCCCACGCCAAGGCATGAGTTGGCATGGCAGCTAGCACCTGGCGAAAGCCGGCCTCGGCCGTTGCCAGTTCCTGCCTCTCCTGGGCGGCCATCGCTTGCGTCATCAATTCTGCTACTGTCCGGCTCTCCATCGCGACTATCATATACGATCCACCGTGGATTTCCTCGGATCGCGCCACTTGCAATCGTCGGCCGTTTATGGCAGGCTGACGTCGCTCCGGGCGGGAAGCCAATTTGTCTTGATGGTTTCCGCCGCGATGCTGAGGAGAGATCTGTTCATGCTCGTCGTCACTGCTTTGGTCATGCTTCGCTATTGTCGACGGTTCGCCTGCTGGAGGCGACGGCAGCCAGTCAGTTGGCTGGGGGGGATGCTCGGGGCAATCCTGCTGATCGCTTCGACGGCGATCGGAGAAAACTGGCCGGGCTGGCGCGGGCCTCGCGGTGATGGTACTTCGCTCGAGTCTGACTTGCCGACACAGTGGGATGGAACCACGCAGCAAGGGATCGCTTGGAAGGTACCCTTGCCGGGGACGGGACATTCCTCGCCGGTCGTCTGGGAAGATCGCATCTTTGTGACCGCCTTCGTGGAGGAAGACCAAGCCAGGTTGTTGCTATGCCTCGACGCCCGCGATGGGCATATCCACTGGCAGTGCCGCGTGTTGCAATCGCCGCCGGAGATCAAGCATGCGCTCAATAGTTACGCCTCGGGGACGCCGGTCACGGACGGGGAAGCGATCTATGTCTCGTTCCTTGAAACCGACGGTCGGGAAGAGCCGGCCAGGAATGTCGACAAGCCCAAGCCGATGACACCCGGGCACATGGTGGTCGCGGCCATCGATATGTCGGGCCAGGTGCTATGGCGGAAGCAGCCGACCGGCTTCAGCAGCGCCCATGGTTTTTGCACCTCGCCGGTCCTCTATCAGAATCTTTTGATCGTCAACGGGGATCACGACGGTGATTCAAGTATTCTGGGGCTCGATCGCCATACTGGCGAAACAGTTTGGCGTTTCCCCCGCGTCCATCAAACGCGAAGCTACTGTACCCCCATTATCCGGCCGATCGCTGGGCAACCGCACTTGGTTTTCTCCGGGAGTAAACAAGTCGTCAGCCTCGATCCGCGCAACGGTACGCTGCGATGGTATGTGGATGGGCCGACGCAGCAGTTCGTGGCCTCCATGGTTTATGACGGCGAGAAATTTTACTTGGCGGCCGGTTTTCCCGATCATCACGTGATGGCCATCCGCCCCGATGGCCAAGGCGACGTTACGCAGACCCATGTCGCCTGGGATAGCACGGACGCCAAGTGCTATGTGCCTTCACCGGTTTTGGCGGCTGGGCAACTATTCGTTGCCGATGACCGCGGCACCATCAACTGCTTCGATCCTGTATCGGGTAAGCGATGGTGGCGGGATCGTTTGGGTGGTCATTACAGCGCCTCGCTGGTGGCGGCTGGGGCGTTGGTCTACTGTACCGCCGACGATGGCACGGTCCGGGTCCTGCGGGCCGGGGGCGATGCCATGGAAATCGTCGGCACCAATCCGCTCGGAGAAAATTGCTTTGCCTCCCCAGCCTTGGCTGGCGGACGCATCTACCTCCGCGGCGAGCAGCACCTGTTTGCGATTGAAAAATGAGTTGGCCTGTCGCGAATTTTCACCGCATCCTCGCGGTCTTTGGATGGCTGGGAATCCTCCTGCTGGTATTGGCCGGTTTCCGACTGGCAGGGTGGGGGCAGCGACCAGCCGCTGAGCAAGTCCGCCCCGCCTCGGCGATCCCGCCGGCCGTCGCGGAAGCTTTGCCCGTGCCCGCCGAGGGAAGGGGACTGAGATGGGAGAGGGTAGTTGATTTCCAGCAACCCCTCGCGATCTTCCCGACGGTCTTCTGGGAGCCCGATGACTCCCTCAGCCTGCGCGAACTTATCCGCCATGACAAGGGTTTCGAAGACGCTTCGATCTTCGAGGTCGGGACGGGGAGCGGTTTGATCGCCCTCTGCTGCCTGCAAGCCGGGGCTCGGTCGGTACTGGCGACCGATGTCAATCCGAATGCGGTGGCCTGCGCTCGATGGAATGCCACCTCCCTGGGGCTGGAAAGTCGCTTGGAGGTGCGCTTGGTGGAAACGGACCTATCCCATCCCTACCGCCTGCTCGATCCTTCCCGAAAATTTGATGCGATCATCTCCAATCCCCCTTGGGAGGAAGGGGAGCCGGAGTCGATCGACCAGTTCGCCCTTTACGATCCTGGTTTCGCCCTGCTGAGGAATTTGATCGTCGAAGCGCGGCCGCACCTCGAGCCCGAGGGAGCCTTGTACCTGGCCTACGGTTGCAAAACGGCAATCCGCAGGATCGCCGAGGTCGCGGTCGAGGATCATTGGGAAGTCGAATACCTCGATGAGCGAAAGCTCGAGACGTTGGACGAGGTCTTCTTGCCCGGGTTGCTGATGCGGCTGCGCCCGCGTTCGCCCCTCCCGAAGTAGACGCTGGGAAAACGCGAAGCCCGGAGACCAATCCTTGCGAATCGACGGCTGGGAAGGGTGAAGCTCAACTGCGAGTTGGATCGGTGGTGTCGGAAAGGTTCCACTGATCGAGCACGGCGATCGGCATCGAGGACTCGATCAGAGCCCGCTGGTCGGGGCTGACTTTCTGGAACTGCGTTTTGGCTTCCTGGAAGTAGCGTTGGAATTCTTCGGGTTTCTTTTCATGGAGGGCCGCCATCCCCTTGGCAACCTTGGCCAGGATCTGCATCACGAGATCGTCGTTGCAATAGCGGAGGATCTTCTCGGCGGCCTCGTAGGCTTCGCGCGCATTGTCGTGGTCATGGTCGAGATCATACCAGGCCAAGTGCAACCAGGCTTTGAGGTTATAGTTGATGTTCACCTGGTCATTTTCGTTGGGGGCAAACTTCTGCTCTACTGCCCGCCAATAGGCTGGCTTGTTGGTCATCAAGGCCAGAAAGAACTGTTTCCCGATGTTGCTTTCCGACTTGACCGCATCCGCAGTTCGCATCGTCGGCTGTCGAATGAGGGGCTGGGTTCCGATATTGCGGATGACGGCCGCCGTAGCGAAACCGCTTCCGATCAGCAGCAGCGGCAAGGCCAGTTGCTTCCAGGAACGAGCCCCGCGGGTCCGTTCGGCCCGCAGGGCGGCGGTTTGAAGATGGGTCGTTTCCGGACCGATGACCGGGACCTGGTCGAGCAGAATCCCCGAGAGCGGGATCGGGTGATCGAGCGACATCGTGATCGAGAGCCTCTCGGCGATCCGCTTGACAGCGCGGACCAAATCGGCTGCGGAACCGAAACGGTCGTCCGGACTCTTGGCGAGCAATCGGGAAATGACCTCGAACAGTTCGCCGTCGATGTCGGGGCGCAATTCCTTCAAGCTGGTCGGGGAGTTTTGCAGGTGCTGCAAGGCGAGCGCCAAAGCGGTTTCGCCTTCGAAAGGGGGACGCCCGGCAAGCATCTCGTAGGCGGTAGCGCCGAGCGAATACAGGTCGCTGCGGGCATCGACGGCCTGACCTTGAATTTGCTCGGGGCTCATATAGGTCGGAGTTCCCAGGGCCACCCCGATCTCGGTAAGCCCATGATTTTGCGTCCGCACCCGAGCCAGCCCAAAATCGGCCACCTTCACCTCGCCGTCGGGTGTCAACAGGATATTGTCCGGCTTGATATCGCGATGGACCACTCCGATCGAGGCCGCTTTCTGGAGGGCTGCCGCCGTTTGTAGCATGATCGAGAGGGCTTCGGGCTGCGATAAGCTGCCGCGGCGGTGGATGTACGAACGGAGCGTATTGCCGGCGATATATTCCTGGGCGATATAATGGGATTTCTCCCAAGTCCCGATATCGTAGACCTGCACGATATTCGGATGAATCAAAGACGCGGCCGAGCGGGCTTCCTGGAGGAAACGTTGGATGTGGTCCTTGGATGCGGACAAGTCGGCTCGCATGACTTTCAAGGCCACATGCCGCTGCAATTGCTCGTGGAAGGCGAGGTAGACGTCGGCCATCCCGCCCGAGCCCAACCGATGCAGCACGCGGTAGCCGTTGACATTCTGGTGGGTCAGGTCAAGGCGTTCATCGCTGCGGGCAGGGATGCTAGAATCAAGGGTAGGGGTCGTTTGCGACATGAGATTCGGCAACTTGTTCCTTGGCGACCACTGAGCAGACTCCATTCTAACGTTCTTGGCCGGCTTTCACCACAACATATTTTCTTGACATCGAGCGTTCATGGACTCCTATATCGACCTGCAGATCAACGGTTGCTGGGGGGTGGACTTCAACGC
>JBILTQ010000382.1:0-5252 GCA_044371435.1 Pirellulaceae bacterium
CCCGGTCCCTGGATGTGAATACCGTCCTGATTCGACTGCTTCGGGATGTGGTCAAGGTTGATGTAGATGTTCTCAAACACCACACGCCGCCAGTTCGTGAGATACACCGCAAAGGTGCGCGAGTTGGTGATCGAGACATCGCGAAACAACACCTGCTCCACGCCGTGCAACGCGAAGGCAGTCGTCCAGCCGTGTTCCTTCGTTGAATGTTCCTGATGCTCCGCGTTGCCATTGTATGTGCCGCCGAGTAACGAGAGATTGTGATCCGCGCGACCTTCGGCTTGCGGCGTGGCATTGGCGATGAGCGGGCGATTGGAGTTGTCCGCCAGATAGAACCCGCAACCGCGATTCAAACACTCGATGGTCGTGTTGGAGTGAACCTTGAGCCCCTTCACGAGGATCGCGCCATCCACGATGAGCTTCAACGAGCCAAGCTTCGGTGCGCGGTCGAGGATGCTCTGAATGAGCGCCGTATCGTCGGCGCCGCCGCCCTTGGCGGTATCGCTGTCGAGTTTGGCGCCGGCCTCGCTGGCGATGACGACACGGGCTTCCGTGGAGGGCGCGGCGTGTAGCACGGCCAGCGGCGCGAGCAGCAGGGCGGTGAAGAGGGTGAGGGTGTGTTTCATGGTCATTTCTCGCTTTTCTTCGTGGTTGAAATTTCTCCGATCTTCGCTGCGCCGCTGACCGAGATCGGATTCGGCACCTCGGTGGTCATGACGTTGTCGAACCGGAGTTGCCCTATTTCGCCATTATCGTGTTGGAGCACGCTCTTGATCCGGTTGGCGGTGATGTTGGAGAGATGGAGACGATTGATTTTCGGGATGATCTCCAGCGAGGCCTGAGCCTCCGGCCAGCCGCGGCTGTCCAAAGGCACATTGCCATAGTTCGTCGGGTTCGGTTTCGTCTGTTTGACCCCGACGCGAAGGTAGTTCTTCAACTTGGTCCTATCGGGGTCAGTCCGAATCAGCGCCCCGTCGATCGGAACCTCTTTGCCGCGGTGTAGAGTCACATCCCTCACCTCGAGGAGATCAATCTGCCCATCGACCTGAATGACCGGCGCTTTGGCGGAGTGTGGATCTTTCTGATAGATTTTCATCCCCTCCACGCTGAGCACGTCAATCACCGCGTGCGGCATGACCCAGATCACAGGGCGGCTGTCCACCGGCAGATGGCTATGGATGTTACGCAAGGTGAGATGCTCGAAGTGACCGGCGAGGAAGAAGACAAACGGGAGGATCCCATAGTCGGCCTTGAACGGACGCAGATCGATGTTCTCAAACGTGATCCGCCCATAATTACCTCCCGCACGCCAATGAGGCTGGAGGAAAAAACCATTTCTCCCGAAAGTGCCCTGCACATTGCGGATGGAGACCCGATCCACCCGCGATTGGCGGGACAGGATGCGGATCGCGTTTTCGGCTCCGTCAATAAACACGCCATCGATATCTACATCCGTGATCGGCCCGAAGCTCGTGTGGGGGCCAAGGGACTCGTTGCGCAAGAACTCCCCTGCATGGTTCCAATCAGCATGACCGCCGTCCGCGTTGAGAGCGATGAAGTCATCTCCTGTCACGCCACGGATGTTCCGCATGCTCAGAAAGCGGCCCGGTCCATGCACGTGGATGCCGTCTTGATGAGGGAGCTTGGGCGTCGTGGAATGGTTGTCGAGATCGATGTTCTCGAACACGGCGCGCTGCCAGTTCGTCATCATCACGGCGAAGGTGGCTGCATTCCTGACGGTGATATCGCGAAACGTCACCTGCTCGACGCCGTGAAGCGCAAACCCGGTCATCCACCCGCGCCCGGGCACATCGTGGGCCTGTTTCGCGCCGTTGCCGTTGTAGGTGCCGCCAATGAACGCGAGGTTGCGGTTCCTCCGCTCCGTAAGCGAGGGATCGGCGTTGCGGATGATCGGCTGGTCGGAATGATCCGCGAGGAAGAAGCCGCAGGCGCTGTTCAGGCACTCGATCGTCGTGTTGGAGTGAATCTTGAGTCCTTTCACGAAGATCGGTCCATCCACGACAAGCTTCAGCGAGCCGAGCTTTAACGCTCGGTCGAGAATGCCCTGGATGAGCGCCGTGTCGTCCGTGCCGCCGCCTTTGGTGACATCGCTGTCAAGCTTCGCCCCCGCCTCGCTGGCGACGATGATGCGGGAGTCTTGGGAATGTGCGGAGTGCAGCGCGGCCAGCGGCGCGAGCAACAGGGCGGTGATGAGTGCGGCGGTGGAGCGATGGAGTGTTGGAGTCATGGGGTCAGTCTCTGAGTGGGATGCCGCGCGTGATGAGCGGATCAAATCGATAAGGGGATTCGCCGGCGGCCCAGGCGATGCCGCGCAGCAGGATGGTGCGGAAAAACGGGTCGTCGAAGGTCCAATCGAAGTGGCCCAGGGTGGAGGCCACGACGCGGCCCTTTCCGCGCTCGTAGGCCCAGATGGCGGGCTCGGCGCTTACCTTGTCGCCCACGGTTTCATCGGAGGTGGCGAGCGCGGTTACCTTGCTGCGGTCGCCTTGAAAGTTCCAGAAGCACTCGTCGGCGATGGTAAAGGTGTCCGGCAGCCCGTGCATGATGGGATGACGCGGCTCCGGCAGCTTCAGGGTGACGACCTTGTGCTTGTATTGACTGTCTTTTCCTTTGGCGAGGCCCAACAGCTCCGCCAGCGCTGGCGAAGCATTCCAGAGCACATAGTGCGACAGCACGAGGCCGCCGTCGCGATTCAGGAAGGCGTCGATCTGCTGCTGGTGCTTCGCGTCGGACAAGCACTTCGGGTGTTGATACAGCATGATGACGTCCGCCGTGGCGAACTGCTCCTCGGTGGGCCATTCCAAGGTGCTCAGGGCTGTGACGCGCGGTGAGCCTGCGGCGATCAAGGCACGGTCCGCCTCCACCTGCGGGCGATACAGGTTTGTCACCGCCTCATCACCTGGCCCTGCACCGCCGAGCAGAACTTTCCATCGTTTCGGCAGCACATCGTGAGAATGGGACTTGGGCGGGTGATCCTTTGCACCTCCGGCGAAGAGAATGGTGACCGGTCGCAGGCTCGCCTCCGCTGCGGGCCTCGGTGCCTTGCCGAGCACGGCCGCGACCTCCGCGCGGCTGCGCAGTTCCGGTGTCTCGACGCCATAGGTGTTCTCCGTCTCCGCCTGGGCGTGTGCCATCAAACCGGTGGAGGCAACGAGCGCTCCCGCCGAACGTTGGAGAAAGGTGCGGCGGGTAATATTGTAGGGGAGGCGACAAAAAGATGGGTGACAGAAAAATGGGCTTCGGTTCTTCATGGCTGGTAAGATTTATCTCCCTTTCGCTGCGGGAAGTTCCGTGATGGCGAGGTCTTTGTAGCGCACGATGGCGGATGAATTGCCGTGAATCTGAACGGCGATGATGCCGGTGGTCTCGACGGTCGGGTCGGTTTCGGTGTAGTCCACGGTCTGCACGCCATTGAGCCAGATTTGAATGCGCGAGCCTTCGGCGCGGATGCGGTAGTCGTTCCATTCGCCCACGGGCTTACGCGCCTTTTCCAGCACTTCCTTCGTTGGCTTCTGGATGACTTTGCTGCGGCGGATGTGGTCGTAGAGCGCTCCGTCGTAACCTGCGCCGAGGTCCGCCTGAAAGCCGGAGACCTCGTACGACGGTGGCGCGAGACGTTTCGAGCGGAAGTGCACGCCGCCATTCACGAAGCCTTCCGAGCCTTCCAGCTTCCATTTCAACGTGAGTTCAAAGTCGCCAAATTCCTTCGTGGTCGCGAGGTAGTCGTTGCGGGTTTGTTTCTTCTCGAGCGAGCCCGATGTGAAAGCGCCGTCTTCGATGCGCCATTGCGTGGTGGTATTGCCCTCCCAGCCGGTGAAGGTCTTGCCATCAGAGAGTGGTGTCTGCGCCGAGGCTGCGGACGTGATGAGGAAAAGGGTGAGGAGTAGTGTATTCATGAGGTGCTGAGGGGTTACGAGGGCTTCAGTTCGTTCAAGGTTCCGGCGTTGCTCCCAAAGGTGTCAGTCTCGATGCCCATGTTTTGCAGCATGGTGACGAAGAGATTGCAGAGCGGTTTGTTGTTGCCCCGTTTGAAGGCGAGATGCTGGCCGTGTTGGAGGCCACCACCGGCGAGAAGGATGGGCAAGTTGGTGTTGTCGTGGATGTTGGCGTCGCCGAGGTTGCTGCCGTAGAGGACCATGGTGCGGTCGAGCAGTCGTTGATCGCCTTCGGGTTTGGCGGCGAGGTTGCTGATGAGTTTGCGCAGCAGCGCCATGTGCTGGCGGTCGGCGGCTTCGAGTTGTTTTACCTTTTCCTCTTTTTGTCCGTGGTGGCTGAGGTTGTGATAGGTCTCCGTGGTGGCCTTTTGTCCGGGTAGTGAGAACACGGGCGTTTTAAAGGCATCGACCATGAGCGTGACGATGCGTGTGCTATCGGATTCGAAGGCGAGCTGCGCGATGCTGAGCATGAGGTCGAACTTCTCAAAGAAGAGCTTGTTGTCGTTGATGTCGGTCGGCGCGGGCTGTGTGGTGACGGGCTTCGGGCGCTGCTCCCATTCGCTGGCGACTTGAAGGCGCTGCTCCACTTCGCGCACGGAGGTGAGGTATTGGTCGAGGCGGGCTTTGTCCGTGCTGCCGAGGGTGCGGCTGAAGCGCCCGGCCTCGGCGTTGAGTGTGTCAAGGATGCTGCCGCGTTGCTTGAGCCTGAGGAGTTGCTTTTTCACCTCATCGGCATTGCCTTGAACGAACATCTTATTAAACAATGCTTTGGCGCTGTCCTCGGCAGGCAGCAGCACACCATCGCGCGTCCAGGAGAGGCTGCGGTTCGCTTTCTCGATGTTCACGCCGAGGTTCAGCGTGGGAAAGCGCGTCACCTGGCCGAGCTTCTCCGCGGCGTATTGATCGAGCGAGATGCTGTTGCGGAATCCGGCTTTGAACGCGCCGCGTGCTGAGGTGAGGAAGCAGTTGTCCGTGCTGTGTCCGCCAGTCACGCCGGGATGCGAAAGGCCACTGAACACGCTGAACTCATTCCGCACCTCGGCGAGCATCTCGAGGTAAGGCGAGAGCGCGTAGTCGCGGCCAGTGGTCGCAGGAAAGAAGTTCTTCGGCAGCACGCCGAGATTGTTCGCGATGACCAGCATGCGCTTGGGCGTCGTCGGTTGCGCAGCTCTCGCGAAGACGGGTGTCATGCATTCGAGCATGGGAAGCCCGAGCGTGATGCCGAGGCCGCGCAGGAAGGTGCGGCGGGGGATGTGCGAGGAGGCGGTGGAGATGTGAGCGGCGTTCATGGAGGAC
>JBILTQ010000383.1:0-5251 GCA_044371435.1 Pirellulaceae bacterium
GAGTTGGCCTGGGCACTGGGAACCGCGAGATGTTTCCGCCTTGACCGCCCATGTCGATGTCTTACCGACATTGGCAGCTTTCGCTGGCGTCGAACTTCCCGCCAGCAATCACGGCTTGTCTTTCGATGGCTACAACCTAAAGCCTTTGCTGGAAGGCCGGGAGGTACCCGCACTAGCCGAGCGTTTGGTTTTCCAGCATAACGCGCGATGGCCTGGCGGTTTGGCTGCCGAGCACAAAGAGAGTATGGCTGCGGTGCGGTATCGTGAGTATCTCTTGGTTCGCAGTCGACCCTGCAGCGATCCCGAAGGCCGATGTTCAGCCGGCAAGCTCAGCCAGTGCGATCAATTACGTCGTGTCGAGCAGGGAAGCGATATCGGTACCTACACCAGGCACGCCCAATTCATCTGGGGCCTCACGCCCGGTAACGGCTGGGCTCTCTATGACGTTCATCGCGATCCGGCCTGCCGCGAGAATCTTCGCGACCAGGCACCCGAATTGGCTGGGCGCTTGTTGGATGCTTACCATCGTTGGTGGGAGGCCATCTATCCGGAGATGCTCGCCGCTGGTGGCGATGCTCCCTTGTCGCCGACCGCAATCCAATCGGCGTTATCGCGTGGAGGTAAATAGCTGGTCCAAGCTGGATAACTTTCCGCGACACTTGCCTGGCGGTATCCTTTCAGTGACTGGCCGAACCTCGCGGCGACCGCAACCGGCCGCGAAGCTTTCGGTCTTTGCCCTCGCCCCCAGCGACAGCCGGCCGATGCGGGGCTAGTGGGGCTCTTTGGTGGAACGAGCCGTAGCTTTCCTGGCCTTCCTGGGTGGGTTGGTCGAGACGTATGGGAGTCGATCAAAATTGTCGTTCAAACGAGGATCTTGGGACGCTTCCAGGATCGCCTGCAATCGCTTGGCTAAAGTCTGCTTCGTTTCGGCAAAGACGGGATCCATCGCCAGGTTTTGCATCTGGTCGGGGTCGGGGCCGATGGCGTACAACTCCTCCGCGGGGCGTCGATGCATCGTCAGCTCAATCAGCCTCGCGGCTTCGCTTTCCGAGCGATGAGTGAGCAGCCAGGCTTTCGTCAAGCTTTCGTCGATATCGCGGAACGGCCCTTGCGCATGACGCTGTTGATCATCCCACCCAGAGAATCGTTCGAGGTTATCGGGATCACCGACCGGCCAGCGTTCCGGTTGATAGTTGCGGATGAAAAGGTAGTCTTTCGTTCGTATCGCGCGCATCGGATAAGGAAGATTGCCGACGCGGGCGGCATCTACATGGCGTTCGCGCCCGACCACCACCCAATCCCGCTGGGGATCGATCCAGCCACTTTGCGGGCTGATCAACTGCTGATAGAAACTACGGCCATCCATGGTATTCGGCACGCTTAGGCCGGCGACTTCGAGGAGGGTCGGTCCGACGTCGATCAGGCTGATGAAATCCTCGACACGACGTCCCGGTTGGGTACCGGCTGGCCAGCGAATCAGCAAGGGAGCCCGCACCGCCAGGTCATAGCAGTTGGTCTTCCCTCGCGGCATGCCTGGGATGCCGTTATCGCCCGACAGGATGACCAGCGTCTGGTCGAGTTCGCCGGCGGCTTCCAACTCTTCCAGCATGACTCCCAGCATGGCATCGGCGGCTTGAACTTCTCCGAGATAATCGGCAAAGTCTCTTCGGGCGTCATGAACATCGGGAATAAATCTCGGAAGCCGCCCCTGCAGCGTATCCGGTTCGATACCCCACAAGCGTTGGCCGGAATCGGCCTGGTATGGACGGTGGACATTGATCGTCCCGTAAACGAAGAAGAAAGGGTGTCCCGGAGCCCGTCCTTTCAAGACCCTGCGCATCTCGTAGCGGGGATGGCTCAGAGTTTCCTCAATACGTTTGGCCCGATCGGCGGCGGTCTCCGCTTCGCTCACGTACATTCCATAACGCTGATAGCGGATGCTGGGTACCGTCTTCTCACCAGCTGCTTCTCTGGAGGCTTCGAAATCGATGGTCTTCTGCGATTTGCGGGCATAGTACCCGTTCGCCCACAGCAGATCAGGAAATTTCACCATCTCCTTGTACGGGTCTGGATGCTGGCTCCAATCGCTCGCGCCGGCATGCAGGAAGGCATGGCTTCCGCAATTCCAAAAGAAGCGGCCGGTCGTGAGCGATGCGCGGCTGGGGGTACACGAGGAAACATGCATGAAGGCATTCTGGAAGACCACTCCCTCGCGGCCGACCCGATCAAAGTTTGGTGTTTTCAGAATGTCGTTCAGCGACGGACGGTCGGGTTCGGCATAAACTCCTGCATAACGTCCCCAGTCGTCGACAAAGAAAAAGAGAATGTTGGGACGGTCGCGAGCTTCCACGAGGCGGGTGTTCCAACCCAGGCCGATCGCCCAAAGAATATAGAGTGCCAGGGTGGTCGTGCGCATCGTTCTCTTCCAAGTTTTGCTGGTAAGTGAAATCATCGTTGTCTTCGACATGGGAAGAGGCTCTGCCGTGGCGGCCGTTCTTTCCATGCCGAAATAGGGTTGGGTAGGCCGAGGCCATCCCGCGGGCTGCAGTCTACCTTAGTCTATTCCGCGCACCAACGCGGCCAGCGGATCCTCGGCGAACACTGGGGGAAAGTAGGGGAGCGCGCTTGCAACCATGATAATCATTCACCACGTCCAGGGTGGGCCGGGAAGCGGACTTCCCGAGAGCTATTCCGCACGGCGTGCTCCGAGCCAGTGGTTTCGGTGTCTTCAGGCAAAGGATCGACAGCCTTGCTCTCCTGGATCGCTCGGCGATGGAATACCGGGAAAGGAAGTGCCATCCATTCGTCGGCTTTCGACTTCCTTTCCTTCCTCGATCGAATAAGCTTCGATCGCTGACAGACGATCTATCCTGTACCCTCGATGCTGGAGCTCGTCGCCGTCTTCCCGTGTTCGCCGAGCGCCCGCGATGCTACCTGAGACCGCCATTTTCCTGATGCCGCTGGCCGCGGCTTTCCTTTTTGCCTTTGCGGCGGTGGTCTTGAAGCTTGCCAACCAGACCGGGGTGGACGCCTGGCAGACGGCTTTTGTGGTCAACATAGTCGGGGCCATCTGCTACTCTTCCTTGTGGACGCTGGGCGGCCCACCGATTCAACTGGAGCTTTGGTGGCAACCCTTGATCCTCTCCATTTTCCTGTTGGCCGGGATGACCCTGCAGTTCCTGGCATTCGATCATGGCGAAGTATCGATCGCGGTTCCGGCGATGGGGGTCAAAATCCTGGTAGTCGCCTTGTTGATCCCGGTCATGATAGGCGAGTCGATCGCCTCCCCGGTGTGGCTCGCTGCTTGTCTCTCCCTGGTCGGACTGTTTTTCCTCAATTGGACCGATCGCCAGACGCCACGCCGAGGTGTGGTGATCGCCTTGACGGTGGGATGCGCAGCGGCGTTTTGCTTTGGCGTCTTCGACGTCCTGATCCAGAAGTGGGGCAGGCAATGGGGGGTCGGTCGTCTCCTGCCCTGTGTTTTTTGGAGCAATGCCGTCCTGTCGAGCCTTTGCTTTCTAGGGTTTCGTCGGCCGCTGTGGGCGATCTCAGCCCGAGGCTGGCGAAGTTTGCTGCTGGGGGCGTTGCTGCTGAGCCTGCAGGGGATCCTGTTCCTCGGGGCGATCGCCACCTTCGGCAGAGCTACGGAGGCTAACATCACCTATGCGACTCGCGGTATGTTGAGCGTGGTGCTGGTCATGCTTGTCGGTCCCTGGCTCGGGATCGCCGAGGGGGCGTTACCGATCCGCGTGCTTGTTTCTCGATCGATCGGCGCTGCCTGTATCCTCACCGCAGTCGCCTTGGCCGCGATCTTTGCCCGATGACGACGACTTGCCGCGGCGTCCTGGGCTGGATGCTCTATGGTTCCGCTGGCTTGCCCGTGTTCGTCGAGGTTGGCTGATCAGAGTGACAGGCATGTCAAGGAGCCGTTCAACCTCGGACAATCGTTCGATACTTCATCGGATACCGAGATGAGGTCGCTCCAAAGTATCCCATCCCCAGCGACATGCCAGCCCTGGTATCGCCAGAGGCCGCATGCCGAAGCTCATCTTCGCTGACCGGCTAAGATCATGGATGAAGCGTCATGGCATGGGCCAAGCCCTGCTGCAGTCCGCGAAGCTCTGCCAGGCCGCGCATTCGTCCGATGCACGCATAGCCCGGATTCTTCGGCGGTGGCTTGCGAAGATCGTCCAGCATCAGATGCCCGTGGTCGGGGCGCATGGGTATCGATACATCTTCGCGGCCGGTAGCAACTCGTCGCCCTTGCTCTTCGAGGATCGCCTCGACGACGGCTGGCATATCGACGCTACCACGTAGGTGGTCGGCTTCGAAGAAAGCTCGGTCGGCTTCGCGTTGTACGTTGCGGAGGTGGATCGCGTGGATCTTCGAACCGAGCCTGCGGACCATCCCGGGGAGATCGTTATCAGCTCGCGGGCCCAGCGATCCGGTACAAAAACAGAGGCCGTTGGCTGGAGAGTCGACCATCGCCAGCATCGTTTGAAAGTCGGATTCGGTCGATAGGATACGGGGTAAGCCAAGCAGCGAAAAAGGTGGATCGTCGGGATGCATCGCTAATCGGACTCCGGCCTGTTCGGCTACCGGGACGACCGCTTCGAGGAAAGCATGCAGGTTGCGGCGGAGTTGCGTTTCATCGATCCCCGCATAGAGCTCGATCCGTTCGCGCAATTGAGCTGCAGAGAACGCCTGGTGAAAACCGGGTAACATGCCCAGGATCCGCTCACCGAAAGCTTGTTGCTCCGCGGGGGACATTGCCCCGAAGAAATCTGCGGCCTGCTTCCATTCCATCTCCGAATAATCTGCTTTCGCCCCGGGTCGCTGGAGGATAAACCTTTCGAAGGCGGCGAACTGGCAGGGGTCGAATGAGAGGCAGATCTTGCCATCGGGTAAGCGTCGCGTTAGGTCGGTGCGTACCCATTCGAGCACCGGCATGAAGCAATTCAATACCACGTGGATCCCCGCCTGACCCAAACGCCGCAGCGTTTCACAGTAGTTTTCCAGGTGCCTTTCACTACCGGCACTGCGACTCTTGATCGCTTCGGACACCGGTACCGGTTCGGCTGCTACCCACGCCAGCTCATACGCCGCCAGTTCCTGCTTGCGCTGGAGAATATCCTCGAGCGGCCAGGCTTCACCGTAGGGGATGTGATGCAGGGCGGTGAAGACACCCGTCGCCCCGCATTGCCGAATGTCAGCCAGCGTCACCGTATCCTGCGGCCCGTACCAGCGGAAA
>JBILTQ010000081.1:0-17233 GCA_044371435.1 Pirellulaceae bacterium
TCAAAGACGCCGGCGTCGACATGACGACCCCTCAGCCTATCGAAACCGCCCTGCATCACTTTGCCTTGCTGGTGGACCAGCTCGACGAATTACTCACCTAGGGCCTTCGAGGGGATGGCTGGGGTTCGAGAGTGGCGGATGGTGAGCCGATGGACATGCCTGCCCCGAGCCCCGCTTCATCGTCCTGCCATCGGCAGCAGCCACGAGCCGAGCAGGGTGATAGCGAAACCGACACACCCCATGAGGCTCAAGGCGGTTGAAAAAGTCCGTAAGGTCTGCGTCGTGGTCAGGCCGACCATACTTGATACCTGCCAGAACCCGCTGTCGTTCATCCATGGCAAGAGCTTGGAACCGCAACCGATGGCCAAAGCCACGTAGACGGGATGGAAGGGGAGGCTTTCGCTCTGCACGAACGGCGCCACGATGCCGACGGCGGTGATCATGGCGACCGTCGCGGAACCTTGGGCGACGCGGATCCCCCCCGTCAACAGGAAGGCCGCCAGCAACAGCCCCTGCGAAGTCACGAAATTCTGCGACAACCGCGTCACCGCCTCGGCTAACTGCAATTGCTCGAGGGCCGCACCAAAGGCCCCGCCAGCACAGGTTAGCAAGACGATGGTCCCGGCATCGGCGATGGCCTTGGTCATCAACGGTAGCGTCTGCTGGGCCGATAACCTGAGGCGGAGGATGAGCAAGGAGACGACAGCCGCTACCATCAGCACAAAACCTGGGTCGCTCCACAAATCGAGGATCCCCACCCAGGCCGAGGTTGGAGCAAAAGGGCTGTTGTCACCGGTCCCGCAAAGGCTGCGGCCGATCTCGATCCCCCCCAAACAGCCGATCGGAATAACCAGTGGCAAGGCGGCGAGCACCATCGGTAGCTCACGCGTTTGGCCCTCGAGCCGCTCGAGCGATGAACCGGAGAAGCTTGCTGCCGACGGCTCCGAGGCTGCCGTCGGATTCGATGGCTCGAACAATCGATAGCCCAGATGACGATTGCACCAGGTGGCGTACCAATACCCGACCACCGCCGCACTCCCCCCGACCACTACCCCGCCGAGCATCATCGTCCCCAAGGGAATCCCCAAGCGCGCGGCCACCAACAGCGGACCGGGCGTCGGCGGTACCAACGAATGGGCCATGGTGGCCCCGACGATAATCGACATCACCGCCAGCAACCCGACGCCGGGGCGCGATCGGGCATAGGCTTTGGCAATCGGCAGCAACAGATAAAAAACCGTATCGAAGTAGACCGGCACCCCCAGCATAAAACCGCTGACCATCAGGGCCGGGGCTGTCCGCCTCGGACCAAAACATCGCCCCAGCCCTTCAACCAGCCGCGAGGCTGCGCCGCTCTCCAAGAGACAAACCCCGATAATGGCTGCCATCGCGATCGGGAGGCCAATCTTTTGGAAGGTCGCCGCCAGCCCGGAAGCCAGACGTTTGGTGATGCCGCTCCAAGCGGTCCGCTGGACAGTGGCCTCCGCCGAATCATAGCGATCTTTGGAAATAAAAAGATCACCGCGCTGTATCGGTCGCTCGTCAGCCACGGCATCGGACGAAAGACGCTTGGCCACGACCCAGCCCGGCTGCGACTCACCAGCCCCCTCGACAGCCAACCACCATCCGTCAGAGGCGACTTTCTCCGAGGCCGACCGCCAGAGACGATACTCACCGACCGCCGGTAAAGACGACAAAACCAATCGGCCTCGCTCATCCACCTGACGAACCAGTAGGCCGGCATCGCCCCATTCCTGACGCAGCAAACAAGCCCGGGGCGTCAAGCCAAGCACCAGGAACGTCCCCAACAGCAGCGCCAGGAACGGGTGCAACCTCAGACCAAGAATCCCGACGAGGACCGCGAGGACCCCGAAGCCGGCCACCATCAAGACACTCATGGTTCCTCACCGCCTCGGGAAGCTGGACTCTGCTCTCAACGGTCGGTCCACTTCCCGCAGATCATCGTCGCGTTGTGCCCGCCAAAACCGAAACTATTGTTCATCGCGTACTGAACCTTTCGCTCCCGCGGTCGCAGCGGCGTGTAATCCAGATCACAATCGGGGTCGGGGTTTTCCAAATTGATGGTGGGGGGAATCATATCGCGGTAACAACTCAAGATCGACAGAATCATCTCGATGCTGCCGCTGGCCCCCAACGCATGACCGAGATGCCCCTTGGTACTCGAGATGGCGACCCGCCGCGCAGCCTCGCCAAACACTGCTTTCACCGCCGTCGTCTCGGCCTTATCGCCCAGCGGGGTGCTCGTGCCATGCGCATTGATGTAGTCGATGGCGGCGGCTGGTAATTGAGCGTCCTTCAAAGCGTTCGCCATGGCGCGACTAGCACCTCGCCCCTCCACATCCGGAGCGGTGATATGCCCAGCGTCACAGGAAGCACCGTAACCGACGACCTCCGCATAAATTCTCGCCCCGCGGCGCCTGGCATGTTCCAATTCCTCGAAGACCAGCACTCCGCACCCTTCGCTCAAGACAAAGCCATCGCGATCGCGGTCGAAAGGACGCGATGCGAGCATCGGCTCTTCATTGCGGGTCGATAAGGCCTTCATGTTGGCAAAACCAGCCACGCCGATCGAAGTGATGGCGGCCTCCGTCCCGCCGGTAATCATAATGTCGGCTTCGTCATAGCGAATCGCCTTCAAGGCATCGCCCATCGCGTTGTTGGAACTGGCACAAGCCGTGGCCACGGCGAAGTTCGGGCCACGCAACCCATAGGCGATCGCCACGTTGCCGCCGGCCGCGTTGAGCATCATCTTAGGGATGGTGAAGGGACTGACGCGGTCCGGACCTTTGCTGAAAAGGCGGAACATCTGCTCTTCGATCTCGTTGAGACCACCGATCCCCGAACCCAGGATCGCACCGCAGCGGAAGCTATCTTCCTGGGCGAAATCGAGACCGGAATCGCGGATGGCGTGATAGGCCGCCCACATCGCAAAGAGGACGAAACGATCCAACCGTTTGACCTCCTTGACGTCGACGGTCTCTCCCGGAGCGAAATCGGGGCAGTCGCCTCCAAACTTCACCTTGTGGTCCTTGGTATCGACGATACTCAGCGGATGGATCCCACTGCGGCCAGCTAGAATCCCTTCCCACAATTGATCTACCTGATAAGCCAAAGGCGTGACACAACCTAGGCCTGTCACGACGACGCGGCGTCTCATGCTTAATAGCTGCCTTGGAGTCTCAGTTGCCTTGATGTTTCTCGATGTAGTCGACGGCTTCTCCGACGCGTTGAATCTTGTCGGCCGCATCTTCAGGAATGCTGATGTCGAACTCTTCTTCCAATTCCATGACCAATTCCACGGTGTCCAACGAGTCGGCTCCGAGGTCATTCACGAAGTGAGTATCACGGCTGATCTTATCGCGATCAACACCCAGTTGCTCAGCCACGATCTCAACGACGCGTTCCTCAACAGTTGCCATAGCAGGGATAACCCTTTTCCAAGTACCAACAAACGACAAACGAATACAAGCAAAACAGGGCCACCTTGGCCCGCTTCGACCGCTGCCGGGTCGACCGCAGTCCTCCGAATCGAACTCCAGTCCACCAGCAGTCGAGAGAAGATAGAGGATTTTAACAAATCCGGTCAAGGCTTGTAGGCGACCGATCCTGCTCTTTCCTGTGAGAAACTCGGATTTCGATACAGGATTTCAACCGAAAACAACCCTCCGCTTCCAGGAGTGCCAAGCGATCGGCTAGCAACCTGCCCAGAAGTCGACGAAGACTGAATCGGCGGGCCTCCGCTTGACGCGCCACACTCGAACCCGACCCCGAACGCATCGACGGTTCCGCCGAAGCTTCTCCGCCAGCGCGAGGATAGCGATTCCTGTCAGCCAGTCAT
The DNA here is from genome assembly GCA_044371435.1 of Pirellulaceae bacterium. GTDB lineage: Bacteria > Planctomycetota > Planctomycetia > Pirellulales > Pirellulaceae > JAIYDQ01. The sequence goes on from JBILTQ010000081.1 coordinate 3,860, forward strand.
CCCGCCGTCGACCGTCAGGACCTGCCCGGTGACGTAACTGGCAGCAGGGCTTGCCAGGAAGAGGACGCAAGCCGCCACATCGTCGGCTTTCCCCAGGCGGGCTGCCGGAATCCGCGATTTGACTTCATCCATGATGGATTCCCCCAACGCCCGCGTCATATCGCTTTCGATGAACCCCGGCGCCACGGCGTTGACCGTCACCTTTCGTTTAGCCAATTCCTTGGAAAGCGAACGGGTCAAGCCGATCATCCCGGCCTTGGTCGCCGAGTAATTGGTTTGACCAGCATTGCCGATCAACCCGGAAACACTCGACATGTTGATGATTCGACCGTAGCGTTTCCGCATCATCAGCTTGCTGGCCGCCCGGCAAAAAAGGAAGCAGCTGGTGAGGTTGGCGGCGATGATCTCGTCCCACTGCTCATCTTTCATCACCGGCAGCAGCGTATCTCGGGTGATCCCGGCATTATTGACGATAATATCCAGCTTTTCATAGGTGGTTTCGACTTCCTCGAACAATCGCTCGACAGCCGCCCGATCGGTAACGTCGCAGGCGATGGCGACCGCTTGCCCGCCGGCCGCCGTAATGGTGGCTACGGTCTTGGCGAGCTTCTCCGCATTCCGCGCTACACACAAAACGGTCGCGCCGTTCATCCCCAAGCGGATGGCGATGGCTTCACCCAAGCCTTGCGAAGCCCCGGTCACCATAGCGATCTGACCGGTCAAATTCGCGCTCAAACCAAAATTGTCTGTCGTCATCCGCCACTAATCTCCCATACACTCACAAGGAATTTTTCGATCGATGCGTTTCAGCGTACCCGCCAGTACCCGACCAGCTCCCACTTCATAAAACTGTTCGACCCCCGCTGCCAACAAGCCGCGCAGGCTCTCTTCCCAACGCACGGGTGAAACAAGTTGACGGCTGAGCAACCCGCGAAACTCCTCGGGATCTCGGTGCGGCGCCGCGTCGACGTTCGAATACAAAGGTATCGAGGCGGTCTGCATCGGAACCGCGGCCAATGCTTGCGTCAGCCGCTCGGAGGCCGGTCGCATCAACTCGGTATGGAATGCCCCAGCCACCGCCAGGCGAATAAACTTGGTCGCGCCGACCTCGGCAGCTAACGCTTCGGCCGCGGCCAACGACGACTGGTGGCCGGAAATCGCGATATTGCCGGGGCAAAGCATGTTAGCCGGCTGCAGGATTTCCCCCGGTTGCCGCGCACGGCGACACAACTCTTCCACCTGCTCCAAAGTCAAACCGATAACGCTGGCCATCCCGCTGGCCTCAAGCTCCGCCGCCGCTTGCATGGCTAGGCCACGAGCTTGCACTAAGCGGACGCCATCCTCGAAGGCTAAAACGCCGGCCGCGGCCAAGGCGCTGTACTCGCCCAAGCTCAACCCGGCTACCGCGACCACCTCTGCCATCAAGGCCGGATGCTGCGATTGCAGGCTAGCCAAGGCTGCCACCGCATGGACAAAGAGTGCCGGTTGGCTGTAACTGGTCGCATTCAATCGCGACTCGGGGCCCGTCAAACACAGCTCGAGCAGGTCATACCCGAGAACGTGCGAAGCCCGCTCGAAATAACCCTTGGCATCGGGGAAACGGTCGATTAAACCAGCCCCCATCCCGACGAATTGAGCTCCCTGACCGGGAAAAAGAAGTGCGGTTTTCTTCGACACAGCCAAGCCTACTCGGCTGCCGTCTCAACCACGACGCGCCCCATGTAGAATCCGCACTTGGGACATACCGTATGCGTCGGTGCACTGGCACTGCACTTGGGGCAATTGGTCAATTGCTTGGGCTTCTTGTGGTGATGGGCTCGACGCTTGCCGGAACGGGAATTGGAGTGGCGGCGCTTGGGAACGGCCATGATCGGTCAAAACCTACGAAATTTAGGACGTAACTACCGGCGACAGAGCGATCGCCAGCGGAGGGAAGAGGTTAGGGAAAACTCGTCCGATTGTCAAGCCTTGGACTACGGGCCGGTATTTTCACAACCACCGCCACCCGGATTAACCTTCAAAACGGGCGATACAGACTCCCGAGGCCTGCCCCTGGGGAGAATACGACAGGTGGATAAAGGCGTGCCCCGCCGAACTCGGCTCGGCCGACACCCGGACCGGACAGCGGGGGTCGGGCCGCTCCTGGTTCAAGGTCGGGAAGAGTTCACCGTGGCTGAGCGACAGGCAACTGGCGGCCACCTCGACGGCAGCCCCACCCGCCCCCAGACTCCCGAAATAACTTTTGGCCGCCACGATCGGTACCCCTGAGGCATCCCCCAGGCAATCACGAATCCCGCAGGCTTCCGCCAAATCCGCCTCGGGATCGCCGCCGCTCGCCGCATGCAGATGCCACCCCCCTTGCCGCACGTTCTTCGATTGGGCGAGCAACTTTCCAAGAACATTGCGGGTCGCCATCCGGATGTGCTCCCGCCCATCGCGACGACCGACCGCCGAGGCGGCGGTGGCGATGACTTCGGCGACGATATTGGCCCCACGCCCTTCCGCATGCTCCAGCGATTCGAGAACAAAAGCCGCCGCCCCTTCCCCCAAGACGATCCCATCACGCTCGGATTCGAAGGGTCGAGGCATGGCCGCGGGGTTGTCTCGATCGCGCGCAATCTTTTCCTGATGGGTCACATGCAAGAACCGCAGCGGTTCGATCCGACTGCCGGTCGCGCCGACGATCATCACATCCGCTGCCCCGCGCCGAATAGCCGCGACCGCCTCCCCCATCGTCAAGGAACTGCTGGCTTCGCGAACCGTCAATGAATTGCTCGGGCCGCGCAAGTCATTGAAGATGGCCACATGGCTGGCCGGCATGTTCGGTAAAAATTTGAGCAGCCACAAAGGATTGACCTTGGGCATCCCCAGCGTCGGCCATGCCTCGCGATGGAGGACTTGCTGGTCGTCGTAGCAGGCCCGCACCCCATCGGCATATTCCTCGGGCCGGGTCAACACATAATCACAACCATAGGTAATACCCGACCGATCGGGGTCGCGTCGTTCCGCCCCGAGCCTGGCATTCGACAGAGCTAACTGGCAGGCAGCGACCCCCATTTCGATCTCGCGGCACATCACCTTCTGACTTTTCTTGATGGCCCGCTGCAAGGCTTTGTCGAGCTCCCCGAATTCCTCGATAGCCCCGCTAAAACACTTGGCTTGCCCTCCATGGCTTACCGGCATCCCGACGCTCGGCAAACAACTGAAGCGACTGACCCCGCTCTGCCTCTGACGAAGCGCAGACCAGAAGGTGTCGAGGTCTCGACCCAACGGGGAAACAACCCCGAGACCGGTGATTACAACGCGCGAACGAGCGAATGTCATAGCTTGTGGAGACAACGACTGGCCGACACTTTCGAGCCTGGCCAAAAAATGAATAGCGATTTTCCGAAAACCACCCGAACCTCGGCTCCGAGGATAGCATCTTTCCGAATTTCAACTACCCTCCGGCCCTGCTTATCCTCGACCAGCCGACGGCAGTAGCTTAGCCGGTCCGAGTCAAACCAGCCCCGAAAAACCATGCTGCTGCCTCCGTGAAAGTTCACTTCCTTAAGTTAAGGCTTCCTGGCGACAAATGATCGGCGATGCTGTTCGCCTGTCCGCTTCCCGCCAGCCATTCCCCGGCTGCTGACGCCTCGGCCGAACTGGCCGTTTCGCCACTTGGTCCTCATCCATATCCATGCTTCCATGGCCGACCACGCGGCAGCCCAGAACATCTCGCGCGCTTCGCTAGTGTAGCGGTTGGGTCACCGCCTGCGAAGGATACACCGCTCGCGAACGACTTGCCGCAGCGTTCGCTCCCAAACGCCCGCCGCTGATTGTTAAGAAAAACATCCGAAAGTTTTGGCTGGGCCAGCGGGCGACCGACATGGCGATCACCATGAGCGAGGCTGGCCACTGCCGTCGGCCAGTGGTGGTGCGTCAGCCGCCAGCCCCGACTAAGCGGCCGAGTTGATAGACGAGCCAGGCCCCAACGTAGGCCAAACCCGTCATGTAGACGAAGGTGAAGAGCGGCCATCGCCACCCGCCGCTTTCCTGATAAATCGTCATCAAGGTCGCCGCGCACTGGGCGCATAACGCAAAGAAGACCATCAACGACAGGGCGGTGAAGAGATGAAAGATCGGCCGACCGTCAGGCCACCTTGCTGCCAGCAGTTGAGACTGCAAGGTGTCGCTCCCCTCATCGCAATCTCCCCCCAGCGAATAGATCGTGCCCAAGGTGGCGATCACCACTTCCCGGGCGGGAAAGGAGGCCAAAACCCCCACCCCGATCTTCCAGTCCCAACCGACTGCCATGAAGATCGGCTCGATCGCTTTGCCGAAACTCCCGAGGAAACTCGCCTCGATCAGCCGACCCCGTTCCCGATTGAGCTCCTGCTCAAGCTCGTCGCTACGGGCTGGGTTGCGAACTGCGTCGGTAGCCTCCAGCAAGCTGGCGAGTTCGCCTTCGCGACGATGGTCGCCCGGGAAATAAGCGGCGGCCCAGAGCACGGCCGAAGTGCACAAGATGAGGGTGCCGGCCCGGGTGAGGAAGGAATAAACCTGCTCCCAAACGCGATGCAACACCACCCGCCAGGATGGCCAACTGTAGCTGGGCAGCTCGATCACGAAGGCCGAAGGCTGACCGGGAAAAAAATACCGCTTGAGGATCCAGGCTACCGGGATGGCGATGAGGATCCCCAAGGCATACATCCCAAGAAAAAACAGTCCGCGCAAGCTCACCCAGCCGCCGAGATACCGGGTCGTGGGGACGAAGGTAGTGATCAGCAGGGTGTAGACCGGCAGCCGCGCCGAGCAGCTCATCAGGGGTGCGATCAGGATGGTTACCATCCGGTCGCGCGTGCTCTCGATCGTCCGGGCCGCCATGATCCCCGGAACCGCACAACCAAACGAGGTCATCAAGGGTAAAAAAGCTTTCCCATTGAGCCCTAGCCGAAGCATGATCCGATCCATGACTAAAGCTACCCTCGCCATGTAGCCGCAATCCTCCATCACCGCCACCAGCAGGAACAGCAAGGCGATCTGCGGGACAAAAGTCAAAACCCCGCCCACCCCAGCGATGAGACCGTCGTTGATCAAACTCCGCAAAGCCCCCGGCGGCAAGATCGACTCGACCCCCAGCGACGCTCGGCCAAGCCCCGCTTCGATCATCGCCGTCAGCGAATATTCCCCCAAATCCCAAAGGAACAAACCTTGAAAGAGGAGGAACATCCATCCCAGAAAAATAGCCAGCCCCCACCAGCGGTGCGCCAAGACCCGATCGACGCGATCGCTAAGACTCAGTTGATATGCCTCCGCGCGACGGACGACCTGCTGCACGATCGACTGTACCCAGCCGTGCCGGACCTTGGTCTCGATGAAGGGGGGACGACAATCGGCGTCCGTCAATGCTCGGCGAGCGGCATGCAAACGCTGAGGCAGCTCTTCCAATCGCCGCTTGCGTCGCCACCGCTCTTCGAGCAATCCCTCTTCGTCGAGCACCATCCTCTCGACCAGGTAACGGCGAATCATGAACCCCTGGCCGGTAATCCATTGGGACAGCTGGTGTATCTCGCGGCGAAAAGCCTCCGGAAACAACTCGCCGCAGTTTTTCGTGAAGGGTGCGATAGCCAACTCTCGAAGGGCAGCCTTGGTCGGCTCGATCCCTACCCGCCGGTTCGCTGTCGTGGTCACCACCGGAACCCCTAACAAAGTCGAGAGAAGCCGCGTATCCACCACCACCCCCGAACGTTCCACCCGATCCCACATGTTCAAGACTACCAGGATCGGCTTCTCCAACTCGGTGATTTGACTGAACAGGTAGAGGTCCCGTTCCAGGGAACTGCCGTCCATCACCACCACAATGGCATCGATCGGCGGGGCATCCGGGCTCTCCCCCATCAACACATCCACCGAGACCATCTCGTCGGCCGAACGGGCCGAAAGGCTATAGGTCCCTGGCAAATCGATAACGGTCACCGTCCCCGCATTGTCCTCATAACGACCAATCTTCTTCTCGACCGTCACCCCGGGGAAATTCCCCACCCTGGCTTTCATCCCGCACAGGGCATTGAATAGCGAACTCTTCCCCGTATTCGGGTTCCCGATCAAGGCGATCGTCAGGTGAGGCATGGCTTACAAATCATTGGGGACGAGCGGAAGGAGGCGGGCACAATTCCACCCACACCTGCAACTGCCCCCCCAGCCGCAGGCACAGTCGACGGCCGTCGATCGCGACAATCGCTGGCGATTCGCGACGCAGCAGACGCAGCCGCGAACCAACCCGCAGCCCCATCTCCTCCAACCGATGCCGGGCCGCCGCCTCACCATCGACCGCCACCACCTCGGCCTCCTCGTGGAGCCTCAACTGAGACAGCGGGATACCGGATGGATTGGCAGTGGTATAACCCATGGTGACGACGACCGACGAATTGAGACTCTGTTTCAAGAAGCAACAAAGTCTACACCAGCCTCCCCCGCCGACGCTAGGCGTCCAAGAAAAAGTGAAGCAATTGTTCCGGTTAAGCCAAGGGGCGGGAAGCTCGTTGCCGAAGAAGAAACTAGGTCGCCATCGGTGATTTTCGCGCTCCCGCGTCAGGCTAGCGAAACTTTGCCGAATGGGAAATCTTTCCCGATGGAGGTGACCTTGCTAGCTGACCTATGCGTTCGCTATCCAATTATTTGCGAAATGCAGCTACCTGAAAAACGAAAAGGCGGCCAAACTGTTATGGGAATCTCCGTCTGGAACCCAGGACGCGCGCCGGTGGAACAACCCAAACCAACCTTCTACTCCCGGTGGGGACTCGCCATCCTCATCGTTTCTTTGCTGCTGGTCCCCTTCGCGTTTTACGGCGCTGGACGGGCGGTGCAGAGCAACGTCAATAAGGTTGAGGACTGGCTCCCCAAAACCTTTGCGGAAACAGCAGAACTCGAGTGGTTCCGCGCCAATTTCCCCACCGATCAATTCGTGGTGGTAAGTTGGGAAGGCTGCCGGTTGGGGACCGATCCGAGTTTACCGCAAGCCGAGCCGGATGATCCGCGACTACAACAGTTGGTCTCCATCCTCATGCCGCCCGCCGCGGCCTCGGACGAAGATTTGGATGTCCGCGAAGCCCGCCAGTTCATCAAGTCGGTGATGACCGGGCGGGATATGCTGAACCAACTGACCGCCCCACCGTCCAGCATTCCCTACGAGGTCGCCGTCCAACGGCTGATGGGAAGTTTGATCGGCCCCGACCAACGACAAACCTGTGTGGTGGTCAGCTTGACCCCGGAAGCCTCCGGAAAATTGAAGTTGATGTTGGGGCACGGGCAACGCCGGATCTTCCGCCCCAATATCCCACCCGGCCTGTTGCATCGGGCGGTGGCCCAATGCGGCATCGATCCAGAATTGGTGCATTTCGGAGGGCCGCCGGTGGACAATGTGGCCATCGACGAAGAGGGAGAAAAAACGCTGGTGCGTTTGGCGGGGGCTGCCGGACTGCTCGGCCTATTCCTGGCTTATTGGTCGCTGCGAAGCGTCCTGTTGACGGCCGTCGTTTTCTTTTGCGGGGTGGTCAGCGCGGCGTCCTCGCTGGCGGTCATCTGGGCCACCGGCGAAACGGTCGATGCCATCGTATTGTCGATGCCATCGCTGGTCTATGTCTTGGCGATTTCCGGGGCGGTCCACTTCATCAACTACTATCGCGATGCGGTCCTGGAGCATGGGCTGGAGGGGGCGACGGAACGGGCGGTCAAGCATGCCTTCAAACCAGCCTTGCTGTGCAGCACGACGACGGCCATCGGTTTGATCTCGCTCTACGCCAGCGAGCTGACCCCGATCCGCAAGTTCGGCCTCTACTCGGCTTCGGGGGTAATGATCCTGGTGGCGGTGTTGTTCCTGATGCTGCCGTCGATCGTGCATCTGACCCGTTTCGGTCGACGTTGGTTGCAACCGGGAACGGATCGCCGAACAGCCTCCCATGAAACGACGCGACCAGATTCCGCCGCCGAACGCTGGTGGGGAAATTTCGGGGCCTTCGTCGTCCGGAATTATCTGTGGGTCGGTGGACTTTGTTTGGCCTTTACCATCTTCATCGGCTGCGGCCTGTCGATGACCAAGACCAGTATCGACCTGCTCGAGCTCTTCGATTCCCGAGCCCGTATCCTGCAGGATTACCGTTGGCTGGAGCAGAATCTCGGCCGGCTGGTGCCGTTGGAAATCGTCGTCCGCTTCCACCACGATAGCCAGGCAGCCGGTGCCCGTACCCAGGCTTCGGAACACGACGAACTCTATCGGCTAACCTTCCTCGAGCGGATGGAAACCGCCGCTTTGATCCAAGAGACGATCGAGAAGGAATTCGGCGATAGTCCCCAAGGTTCCGGGATCGTCGGCCGCAGCTTATCGGCCGCCAATTTCCTCCCCTCGATGCCCTCCACCGCCGGCGATACGGGAAGCTTCATCCAGCGGATGGCCTACAACAAACGGCTGGATTCCTCGCGTGAATCGCTAATCGCCAGCGGCTTCCTGAAGATCGACCCGCGAGACGGCAGCGAGTTGTGGCGTATCTCGCTGCGGGTGGCAGCCTTCGCCGGCGTGGATTACGGCCAGTTCGTCCATGAGCTTCGCGATAAGATTGCTCCGTTGATGGTGGCCCACGAATATCGGGTCCAGGTGCTCAAGCAATTGGCCGAATGGAGTCCGGAGCGCAAGTATGCCGGCGCGAAGATCTATTTGTGGGATCAAGCCTATCCCGATCAGGCTGTCGACGCCAAACGCCAAGCCACGCTGCAAGCTTTGGAAGACCTGCTGGTCAAGGCCCGCGTCAAGGTGCACCGCGGCAACCCCGACCCATCGTCCATGCCCGTCTTCACCATCCAGCAACTCAATCAGCTGGACGGAGTCGTGCTCGCCGGCAACTTCGAGCGAGGGAATGCCAATACCATCCAATGGGCGGTCTCCAAAGTCATTGAACTCGATGCGCGGCCGACCCTGGAACCGACGGCGATGGCGGCCTTGGCCCCGGGAAATCAAGCTTGGCTGTCCGCCGTTTACACGGGGGTGGTCCCGATCGTTTACAAGGCCCAACGCGAGTTGCTACGGAGTTTGATCGAGAGCACGCTGTGGTCTTTCCTGACAATCACCCCGCTGATGATGTTCGTCTCCCGCAGCATTCGCGCCGGCGCGGTGGCCATGCTCCCGAACATCCTCCCGGTGGTTTGCATCTTCGGCGCCATGGGATGGCTGAATATCGCCATCGATATCGGCTCGATGATGACCGCCAGCATCGCGCTGGGGGTGGCGGTTGACGATACCATCCACTTCCTGTCATGGTTCCGCGATGATCTCGATAGACTGCGAGACCGCCGCCTGGCAGCGATCCAAGCCTACGAGCGCTGCGCTGTACCGACCTTGCAAGCCGCCCTCATTTCCGGACTCGGCTTATCGGTGTTCGCCTTCAGCACCTTTACCCCAACCCAGCGGTTTGGTTGGTTGATGCTGACCATCCTCATCGCCGGCGTGGTCTCGGAGTTAGTCATGCTGCCAGCGATCATCGCTAGCCCCTTGGGCAAGGCTTTCGAACCGCAAAGCTCCCGCAAACGCGGCTGGTCCCGGTGGTGGTTGATCGCCCGCTACGAGTTGCGGAAGCGAAACACGGAAACCGAGCTTGGCACAGAACGCCAAGCCGCCTGAGGAGTCTCTCACTCCCGCAGTTTTCCGCAACCCCCAGGAACCGGCTTGATCATCGGCTAGGTAACTCAGCCGCTGAAATCAGTCTCAGCGCCAGGTGCGCCGCATGGCATCCAACATCAAGGTCCAAGGGAGTGGGTGCAGCAACCCCGGCAACCACTTCTGCACAACTCGCCGAATACCTTGACAGCTGCGTCAAGGCTCCCGCCGACGACCGGTTGTTTCGATCCTCGGGAGCGAGCCGAAGGAAGAAGCGGAGCGTGCTCCGTGGCAGCAATGTTCCGAGAAGCTAAGGCTATAAAAAGAGCGGTGATCGGACGCATCCCGACCACCGCTCCACAGAACTATCCGAACAATGATAGCCCACCCAAAGTTTATCGCCAATCGCAGCGAGCTCCCAGCCGCCCCCGCTAATAAGGATGGCAGCTGTCGGCCAGGCATCCGCCGAGCTTCGCGACAAACCGGAAAAGAACTAGTTCTGAACTTCGCCGTCGACAGCACCAGTGCCGTCGTCCGTAGGGACGCTTTCCGGCGTCGGGCCGACAGGAGGACCTTGATCTCCCGAGCCACCGCAACCCACGAAACCCATACAGGATACCACCAACAGCAAAGCCGCCAGCAATCGACTCATTATCAGACCCTTATCGCAGTTTGAAACAATCCAACGTTCGTTCATCGGCGACCCGTCGCCGGAGATGAACAAACCATCATCTTTCATTACACTCGCAAGCGGTCCTCTTTGTCAAGAAGCTAACCGGACGACAGCCGGACGGCAAGCTGTTAGACTGGAGGGGAGAGCGGTCTGGTTTCCATCGAGTTGACCGATCGAGGTATTCGACCGCTGCCACAGGTTGGTCCTTCCGATACCGGCAATCGATGGGCGCCGGTCTATCGATTGCTCCGCCTTGCGTTCGTCGGCGGATGCCCGAAGAAAGGCATCGGCAAGTCGGGTGGGCCCCTCGCAAACCTTGGCTTCCTTACTACCCGCAGGAATACTTGCAACGTGAATCGTCCTAGTAACTATTGGATTGGTTTTGACCTCGGCGGGACCAAAATGCTTTGTGTCGTGCTGGATGAGCAGTTCCAGGTCGTCGCCCGTTGTCGCAAGAAGTCGAAAGGGGTGGAGGGAGCCGAGGCTGGGTTGGAACGGGTTGTGGAACTCATCAAGGAAACCCTGGACAAGGGTGGTATCGGCAGGGAACAGGTGGCTGGCATCGGGGTCGGCTGTCCCGGGCCGATCGATTGGCCGAAGGGCGTGGTGACCGAAGCAGTCAATTTAGGGTGGAAGCAGGTGCCCATCGGCGACATCCTTCGGCAGCGATTCGACTGCCCCGTTCAGGTACTCAACGATGTCGATGCCGGTGTCTACGGCGAATACCGCTTCGGGGCCGGCAAGGGAGCCAACACCGTAGTCGGTATCTTCCCTGGAACCGGCATCGGCGGCGGTTGCGTGTACGAAGGGAAGATCCTCCGCGGACGCCGCTTGACGGTGATGGAGATCGGGCACATGAAGATCAGCTCGTCATCGCGATCGAGCGGGGTGACGATGACCGGGACGCTTGAATCGGAAGCCAGCCGCCTGAATATCGCGGCGGAATGCGCCAAGCTCGCCTATCAAGGCAAAGCCCCCGAGCTCTACAAGATCGCGGGTACCGACCTGGCCAATATCCGCAGCAAGGCGATCGCCCAAGCAATTCAAGGGGGTGACCGGTCGGTTGAAGAGGTGGTGCGGCAGGCAGCTCAGTTCGTCGGGTATGGGGTGATCAACCTCGTTTATATGCTGGGTCCCGACATCATCGTCTTAGGCGGTGGGTTGGTCGAGGCCCTACCTGAGCTTTACGTCGAGGAGATCAAAGCCATCACCCGCAAGAACATGATGAGCACTTATCTGGACAGCTTCGAATTGCGTACCGCCAAGCTCGGCGATGACGCGGGGGCGGTGGGCGCCGCCGCCTATGCTGCTGCCCAGGACGGCTGACTTACGGCGAAGGCTTGGCTTTAAGAAAAAAATCGAGCAGGCTCGGGTAGAGCGTCCCCAGACCAGCCAACCAGCGGGCTTTGGCGGGAACCACCACTTCCCGCTCATGGGCGACGATAGCCTGCATGATACGCCGACTCAACCAGCGGCCGTCGATCGCCTTCAACCGCGCGCCGCCGGCCGGACGCCGCAGCGACTCGGGAAGTTGACGAGCCTCGACCAACCGATCGTAACGTCCCTCCTCCTCGGCAGCCTGATCGCGCTGGATTGGACCAGGGCATACCAGCAACACGCGGACCCCTTGATCCCTCAGTTCCAAACGCAGCTGTCGACTCATCCCGACCACCGCATGCTTGACCAGGCCATAGCCTCCCATACCAGGTGCTGCCAGCAAGCCAGCCAAGGAGGCGATATGCACCAAGGTCCCGCCCCCACGCTGCAATGCCGGCACGCAAGCCTGACTCAAAGCCAGCCCGGTCAGGAGGTTGGTCCGCCACAGCTGATCGACATCGCCAGCGCCCAGTTGCATCAAGTAGCCGCGATCGGATTGCCCAGTGGCGGCGATGGCCGCAGCCAGCGAGGTTTGCTCAAGCCAAACCTTCCAGGCCGAAGCCTCGATCGCTTGGGGATCCGCCAGATCCACGCTGAAGAAAAGTATTTCGGCGGCCGCGATCCGCCGCAGCGATGCCGCTGCCTGGGCGCCCCGGGCTGGATCTCGGCCGACGATGGCGACCTTAGCCCCTTGCAAGGCAAATTCCCTCGCCAGCGTCCAACCGAAGCCGGAGGTACCGCCCCCGACACACACCCATTGATCGCACCATCGAGAATTGGTTTGCATCTGCGTCTAGTATCCGAAGGCTGGCCGATGGGTTAAAACACGCTTCCGAGGTATCCGACTGTTGAAGCTCTAAGGAAGGTAAGCATCTTATGGCAGCTCTGCAACCGACGGCGATTCGACCACGCTTGTCCGAAGCTCGCACCAAAATCGTGGCTACGGTCGGGCCAGCTTGCGACCGCGAGGAAGTGCTGGCGGAATTGGTCAACCACGGAGTGGATGTTTTTCGGATCAACGCCGCCCACGGTACCCAAGCCGATTTTGCCAGGACCTTGGAAAAGATTCAACGCGTTCGGCAAATGACCGGCTTTCCGGTCGCCGTCTTGCTCGATCTGGCCGGTCCTAAAATCCGCTTGGGGACGATCATCGATGGTTCGCTCGAAGTCAAGCAGGGGGACGACGTCTTTTTCGTTCGAGGCGAGACGGCCAAAGAGAAAAACCATCTGGTAAGCATCTATCCGAAGCTGCTGGATGAGCTGGATATCGGCGAACGGGTACTGCTGGCTGACGGGACCATCTCGTTGGAAGTCGCCGAGAAGAGTCGTGATCAGGTCCGTTGCCGAGTGCTGGTCGGCGGAACGATCCGGTCGCGGCAAGGGATCAACTTGCCCGGGACATCGCTGAGCGTGTCGGCGATGCGACCGGAAGATATCGACAATGCGCTGTGGGCAGCCCGGAACGACATCGACTTCATCAGTATTTCCTTTGTCCGCACCGCCCAGGATGTCCTGTCGCTGAAGAACTTGCTGGTCTCGATGGACTGCCCGGCTTTGGTGGTCGCAAAGATCGAAAAGCAGGAAGCCTTGCAAAATCTGGAAGCCATCGTCGAAGCTACCGATGCGGTCATGGTAGCCCGCGGCGATTTAGGGGTGGAGATCGACGTGGCGGAGACGCCCGTGGCTCAGAAGCGGA
>JBILTQ010000384.1:0-5245 GCA_044371435.1 Pirellulaceae bacterium
CTCGGAGGGCCGGCATAATGTCAGCCTGGGCCGGGAAGACCCCTCTCCCTTGCCCTCTCCCCACTTCGTGGGGCGAGGGGACTTGGAATTGCTCTCGCGTGGCTCGATACTTCGTGGGGCGAGGGGGCTTGGAATTGCTCTCGCGTGGCTCGATACCGGTGGCTCGCGCCACCGGCTAACGTTGTGCCGGCCCTTCGGGCCTCAAGAGACAGGTTGGATTTGCGAGATTCATCACCCCTCACCCCCAGCCCCACTCCCCGAACGGGGCGAGGGGAGCAAGAGATATTTACTCTCAGGTCCCAGGCCCGGAGGGCCGGCATAATGTCAGCCGGGGCCGGGAGGCCTCGGAGCTAGACGCGGCGGCGACGTAGGCCGACCAAGCCTACCAAGGCCAAGCCGACGATCGAGGCCGAAGACGGCTCCGGGATCGCCTTCACCTGCAAGTTATCAACCAGTAAGGTCGCGGCGTTCGCTCCCGTACCCTGACGAAAATTGACCGCCGAGACATTGGTCGCTGGTTCGGCTGCCCCTGTCCACGTGTAGGAAGCGATGTAAGGGTTACCGTTGACCGACAATGAGAAAGTATCGTTGAGCGGCCCGGAGATAAAGTTCCAGGTGCTGGAAACTTGATAGGAAGTTCCAAAGGTGAGGACATCGCTCCCGTAGGTCGTTACGAAACCGGTTCCGGCGTTACTGGCGAAGCCTAGCTGAAAACCTCCGCCGCTGCTGCGGGCGAAGATCCGACTATAAAAATTATTTGCCGTCCCAGCTGGATCTGAGAGATGCAAGAAATAATCACCTGTCGCCTGAGCCGCGGAGACCGTCAAAGTAAAACTGGTCTGGAGGGATTGGGTGGTAGCCACAGGTATCGGAGCCGAGAAAGCACTATAGGCATCCTGACCCGTGGTCACCAAAGAGGCCTGCCCCGAAACCACTTGCAACGGGTTCGTGGTGCTTCCGGTTAACGTCCAAAGCCCGCCGACTTGCGGGGTCGTCCCCAACAGCGGACCGTTGGTGTTGAAGGCATCGGAGAAAACAATGACGTCGGCCCGGACCGAAGCGGCCAGCCAGATAAACGCAGCCACCGTCAACACATGCTTGAACATCCGGAAGGTCTCCACAAAAAGATGGGGTCGTTGTCGTGGTGTACGGTCGAGAGCAGGCCCGAGCGGGGCTTGGGAGAGGTATGACAAGAGAGTATGGGGAGGTTGCGTTGAGTTTGCAAGGAGATCGTGCAAAAAATTGCGTACTGCCCGGCAACTCCGGCGCTGACCAGACTGCGGGGAACCGCAAGCCTGGAGTTGCAGCCTGACTGCTTCAGCGTCGTCTGGGGCCACCCTTCCTTGCTGATCTTCGGTGCGGCGACTTGGGCAATGGCTGGCGAATGAAAATTAAGACCGAGGAACGCGGCGAATTCGACCGCCCCTGCCAATACTTGTTCCAACAAGTAATTTCTTCGCGACGGTTCGGGGTGGTGAAGTCGAGCGGAGGAAGCACGCCAGGTCTACTGCGACGCGGGCATTTCGCCGCAGCTTCCGCCGCCAAAAAATCTTTGCGCGCGATCGGCCCCGCGACTCGGATCATGAAATTTGCGGTGCTGGCTGGCCGCTCAGCGAGCTTTTTCGGATTACCATACAAGGCTTGTCGGATCCCTTTCCTTGCGGAGTTCGGTGCGATGCGCGACGCCCGTTTTTGGTATAGCTGTCTGGTAATAGCGATCTGCCTTGGTACCGTAGCCTCCCGGGCGTTCTCTGCCCCGGGGACAGCGCCGGTGGCCGGTTTGCGCGAAAAACCTGCGACGCTCTATGCGTTGACCAAAGCCAAAATCGTCATCTCGCCCGAGGAGACGCTGGAAGAGGCCACGCTGGTGATCGAGGATGGGGTCATTATCGGTGTTTCGCACGACCCGGCCCCGCCGCAAGCTACGGTCATCGATTGTGCGGGCAAGACTATCTATCCCGGGCTGATCGATGCCTATGCGACCATCGAGCTCTCCAGTCCACGCAGCCCGACCTTGCACGATAACTCGTTGATCACCCCGCAGCTGCGCGCCGTGGATGCATATCACCCTGATCCCAAGGTAGTCGACAAGCTGCGGCGGCAAGGGGTCACCGCTCGTCTAGTCGGCGCGGAACCGGGAATCATCAAAGGTGTCAGCGCGCTGGTGGCTACTACCGATGAGGCCACCGCCAGCAGCATCCTGGTCTCCGAGGTCGCGCAGCATGTGCGATTAGGGGTCTCGACCGGTCGCGGCCGCAACAGTTATCCCAATTCGCCGATGGGGGCCGTGGCCTTGGCTCGACAAACCTTCCTGGATGCCGAATGGTATGGCCGAGTTCGTTCCTCGCATCGCCATCCCGCCCTTCCTTTTGGTCCGCAAGTGAACGATGGCTTAGAGACTTTGTATCGAGCGATACAAAGCCGACAGTTGTTCATCTTCGTCACCACCCACGAACTGAACTTCCTCCGGGCCGATGCCTTCGCTCGGGAATTCTCGCTGCATGCGGCCATGCGTGGTTCGGGCGATGAGTATCGGCGTTTGGACGAGGTCAAGAAGTCGGGGCGCAGCTTGCTGCTCCCGGTCAATTTTCCGAAGGCCCCGCGGGTCGATAGCCCGGAAGCCATCCTCGATACGGAACTGGAAGCGTTGATGCATTGGGAGCTCGCCCCGGAAAATCCAGGGCGTTTGGCCAAGGCGGGGGTGCCGATCGCCTTATGTAGTTTCCTTCTTTCCAACGTCAGTGATTTCCTTCCCAACGTGCGGCGGGCGGTGGAGCGTGGGCTGGATGCCAAAGAAGCCCTTCGTGCCTTGACCATAACCCCGGCGCGGTTGTTCGGGGTCGAGCCGCAGTTGGGGACGTTGGAAGTTGGCAAGCGGGCAGACTTCGTGATCACCGATGGCCCGCTCTTCGAGGCGGAGACCGACATCCTGGAGACGTGGATCGACGGGGCTGCTTACCGCTATCCGCTACAACCGACCCACGATGTTCGTGGCAGCTACCGTTTGACGTTCATCGACCAGCAAGGCGAACCCCGCAAAACCACCCTTCGCCTCGGTGGCTCGGCCAGGAAGCTGCAGGGGGTGTTGCAGTTCAAGAACGCCGAGCAAAAAGAGAGCGAAGTCCGCTTGCTGAGCTTGCGGTTGGAAGATCGTCAGCTGATCGCGAAATTCTCCGAGAAAGCTTTCGGCGGCTCTGGCATGGCCCAGCTATCCTTGACATTGCTGATCGATGGTCAGGCCACCCCTGAGGAGCAGGTCTTGAAAGTGATAGGCCAGGTGGGCTGGTCGAATCAGCCCTGGTCAGCCGCTCATGGCAAACGCCTGAGCAGTGAGGTCCCGATCGTGAGCGAGGTGGCCACCACCGGCATCAAAGCGGGCCAGTCGAACGACAACTCCAAGACCGACTCACCCGTGAAGGCCATCGCCAGGGTAACTTATCCCTTCGGTGCCCATGGCCGTCTCGAACTAGCGAAACAGGAGTCGCCGGTACTGATCCGCAACGCATCGCTCTGGACCTGCGGGCCCCAAGGGATCGTCGAACGTGGGTCGCTCTTGATCGAAGGGGGGAAGATTGTCCGGGTCGTGGCCGGGGAACTCGAGGTCGAAGACGGGGTGTTGGTCATCGATGCCGACGGCAAGCATCTTACCCCGGGCTTGATCGATTGCCATTCGCACATCGCGACCGATGGCGGTGTCAACGAGTCATCGCAAGCCATCACCTGTGAAGTCCGCGTCCAGGATTTTATCGACAGCGATCACCAGCAGATTTATCGGCAATTGGCTGGGGGGGTGACCGCCATCAACATCCTTCATGGATCGGCCAACCCGATCGGCGGCCAGAACCAGGTGATCAAACTCCGCTGGGGGGAGTCGCCCGACCAGTTGCGGATGAAGGAAGCTCCACCCGGCGTCAAATTCGCCTTGGGGGAAAACGTCAAACAGAGCAGCCTCAGCGAGATGGGGACACGTTACCCGCAAAGCCGGATGGGGGTTGAGCAAATCCTGCGAGACGCCTTCCAGACCGCCCGCGAATATGAACGACGATGGCAACAATATCAGGAGAATCACGACCTACCCTTGCCGCGCCGCGATTTGGAGCTGGAGGCCTTGGTCGAGATCCTTCAAGGCAAACGCCTGGTGCATTGCCACAGCTATCGTCAGGATGAGATCCTGATGCTGCTTCGCTTGTGCGACGAATTCGGGATCCGCATCGCAACCCTCCAGCATATTCTCGAAGGCTATAAAGTCGCCGATGCCATGGCCCGGCATGGAGCGGCCGGTTCATCCTTCTCGGATTGGTGGGCTTACAAGATCGAAGTCTACGACGCCATCCCGTTCAACGGCGCGTTGATGCATCAAGCCGGAGTCAATGTCTCTTTCAATTCCGACGATTCCGAATTGGCGAGGCATCTGAATCATGAAGCGGCCAAAGCCATGAAGTATGGTGGGGTATCGGCCGAGGAGGCGTTGAAATTTGTCACCCTCAATCCGGCGAAGCAACTCCGCATCGATGCCCATGTTGGATCGCTCGAAGAGGGCAAGCAAGCTGACCTGGTTGTGTGGAGCGGCCCGCCGCTGTCGATGATGAGTCGCTGCGAGCAGACCTGGATCGACGGGAAGAAGTACTTCGATCTGGTTGAAGATGAGGCGATGCGGCAGCGAGAAAGCATCCTCAAGTCGCAGTTGGTGCAGAAAATCCTGGATTCGGGAGCGGCGATGAAGACCGAGGCGGCTGAAAACAGCGAAAAAACTGCCGATGAAAGTTGGCTGCGCTACGATGAATTTTGCCAGACAAGTATGAGCGGAGACGCACGATGACCCCAAGGCTTGCCGATTCCCCAACTCGCGCCACCGTATCCCGGCCGCGTTCTCGTCGTCTGGTGATTGGGCTGGCGGTCTTGGGATGGCTCACGATCCATGGCTTCACGCCGACCGGGCTGTTCGCCTCGGATGAGATTCCGGGTAAACCGCAAACGGAACCGATCGCCATCGTCAACGCCACCATCCATCCATTGACCGCTCCCAGGATTCCGCGGGGTGCAATCCTTTTCGAAGGGGGGAAGATCAAGGCTATCGGCGAGGAGTTGCCGTTACCGGAGAAGACAAGGGTAATCGATGGGGAGGGATGCCATGTGTACCCCGGGCTCTTCGATGCGGCGACGATCCTGGGACTGGTGGAAATCAATTCGATCCGGGCGACCATCGACTATCGGGAGGTCGGCAGCCTCAACCCGAATGTCCGCG
>JBILTQ010000082.1:0-17159 GCA_044371435.1 Pirellulaceae bacterium
GCGCTCGGTCGCGACTACCAAACGCCCATCCGCCACGGCTACCGAACCTTTGAATTTCCCTTGATGCTCGACCATCCAAACTTCCTGGCCAGTCTTTTCGTCGAGAGCGATCAGACGACCATCGGAGCAACCTAACCAAACGCGCCCGCTGCAGACCACCGGCGAGGCATCCGATGGCTTGCGCAAGGCATGCTGCCAGACCAGTTCACCGGTGGCCAACTTGATCGCCAGGCATCTGCGATTCTTGGTCACTACGAAGGCTAAATCGTCATGGATGGCCGGAGAGGTTTGGATTTCCTGCGAAAGTTCCTGATCGGAAAAGGTCCATCTCCGTTCTCCACTTTGCCATTGGATCCCAAAGATGGCACCGGCATGGGTCGGCGCCACGATCCAAGGTCCATGGGCTGCTGGTGTCGAACCGGTCGGCCCCTCCAACGACACCCCCTCACCAACCCCGATCCCTTGGTCGAGATTGACGATGTGCAACATACCATCACACCCTCCGAGGAACGTGCGTTGGCCGGCAATCGTCGGCGAGCATCGCAATTGATCGCCAGTCTCAAAGGTCCAACGAGGCTTCCCGTCATCCAGCCCCAGCGCATACAGTCGTCCATCTTCACTGGTGATCAGCGCCATATCCTTGTAGAAATTCGCTCCGGCATCGATTTGCGAGTCGGTTTGAAAGCTCCATAATTCTTTACCGTCCTGCGCGTTAAGGCAGCGGACCAAGCCGTCATAGTCGGCCACCAGCAAACGCCCGTCATGGAAAGCCCCGGACGCCAGGTAACCGCTGTCGGACTCGTGCTTCCAGACCACCGCCCCATCGCCAAGGTTAATCGCATAGAACTCGCCATCGAGATCGCCGAGGTACACTCGACCAGCGACGATGATCGGAGTCGATTCAAAGGAAGTCCCTCCGAGGCTTTTCTCCCAAAGCAAAAGCGGCTTTTGTGGCAAGGTGGTTGGACTGTACCCCTGGGATTGAGGATCGCCTCGATAGAGCGGCCAGTCCTTCCCCGCCAAAGCAACCAGGCCGACCTCCTCGCGCTGCTGTGGCTCCGCCTGCGCCTGCGCCGCGGACTTAGCAGTCGCCCCATCCTCCTGGGCCCAGCCCCAAGCATGGCACAGCAACATCCCCACCCCCAACCAATTCATCCATCGCCATGGGTAGCGGCCCTCCCCCCGAAGCCACCAGCCTGCAGGTATCAGTTCAAGCATCTCATGAATTCCTCTGACTTGAGCCATTCACCAGTTTTCATATTTTGTACCCTTAGTCCTTCGCCGGAGGCACCTTCACAGGCGGCACATAATCGTTGCCAGGCGGCAGCCGGACAAGAGCCCTTCAGTTCAACATATTCGATGACGCCGGCACGATCGTAAATCATCCCATCTACTTGCCAAGAGCGGTCAGGCGTTTCCCGGTCGGGCCCTCGCCAAACAAAAGAACCATCCAGCTCCATCTGTAGCTTGGGCCAAGTTGCCAGACGAGCTGACAACTCTTCAAAGCTGAGCGACAGCGGGTTGGCCGCGCCCGTCAGTCGCAGATGGAAGGCTGGAATAACAACCTGACTGAGCAACCACTGGTGGTATTCCTCGGCCATCACCGGCCAGGGCTGGGCATACAATTCCGGAACCTGATACGGATGCAAGCGTCGAATCGCTTCCCAACATGCATCGCGAGCTTCGGCCCGAGTTTTCACGACCAGCTTCCATTCGACTTCATCCTGTATTTTCCCTTCCCACCAGTAGAGACTGCGAATCGGCCCGTGAATCTGAACGCAAGCCGCCAGTCGCTGCTCAAGCAGTGCTCGAGCGATCTTTCCTGCATCCGCCTCGCTGCCGACAGTCGTTTGAACCTCCCAAGCCGGTGTCAAGATCGCTTCTTTTTGCACGTTTTTATCTTTTTCAACTCAAGTTCGTCTTGCCCTCAAACCGGATCGCCAAGGAAACTTCGCCGGTGAGGTCGCGACTGCATTATAACCTGGGTCAGGGAGGAGCCGATTGGTCATGTATCGAATGCTTGCACTGCTTTTCTCCGTCCTCAGTTCGGTAATCGGCTGGGGCGCGGGATCATCCCGATCACTCGCCAACGCCCCGCTCCTGCTGCATTTCTCTGCTGCCGGCTGCCCCCATTGCCTGGCTGTCTTGCCTGACTTGCAGCAACTGTCCGACGCAGGTTGGATCATTCGACAAGTCGACATCCATCAGGAGCGGATCTTGGCGGAGCGGTGGAAAATCGCCTCGACACCGACCACCATCGTCTTGCATGCCGGCCAGGAGATCGCGAGGATCTCGGGGAAAATCGACCCCGTCCAGCTGACCGCTGCCTATCGTCCAGCGGCATCTCGCGCCCCGGAACCTCCTCCGACGGTGGGCACTCCCGTCGAAGCGATCAGCGAGCGTGGCCACGGTGTGTCGTCGCGTCCAAGGACTCCAGTCGATCCCATGACCGTTTCAGTACGCATCCGCATCGAGGATGGCTCAAGCATCTCCTACGGAACAGGGACGATCATCGACCAGCATCAGGATGAGGCCCTGGTACTCACCTGCGGCCATCTTTTCAGGCAGCTCGGTGAAAACGCCAGCGTCTCGGTGGACGTTCCGCAACCACAGGGTTTCGCGACCACCCCAGCGAGCGTTATCGATTTTCGGTGCGACGATAGCGATATCGGGCTCATCGCCTTCCGTACCGAATGCCCACTACCAGTAGCCCCCCTGATGCCTCGCGGGATTTTACTTCGCGAAGGCCAAAGCGTTTGCAGCGTCGGTTGCGACCATGGTGCCAACCCATCGCGGCGAAACTCACATATCACCAAGCTCAACCGGTTTCTCGGTCCAGCAAACGTCGAAGTGGCCCAAGCTCCCGTCCAAGGTCGCTCGGGTGGGGGACTCTTCAACGACAGTGGACAACTGATCGGCGTCTGCTATGCCGCCGATCATGAACTCGATGAAGGTCTCTACAGCGGACCCGAAGTCGTCTACCAGCAACTGGAGCGGTTGGGACTGCGGCGTCTCTATGAATCGCCCTCGAATCCTACTCCGAGTCAGGCCTGGGAGGAAACCTGGCAGCGGGCCGTGCAACAGGCCGCCACCACCCTCGATGCAGCCCCTTCCAACCGCGTTCCCCGCGCCGCCACCAGCCTCACCCTCTCCATCCGCGATGACGCTGGTAGCGAACAGCGTTTCCTGATTCCCAACCCTTCACCCGAACTGCTGCAACGTCTTCAATCTCAAGCTTTGCCGCTCGAGAACGTCCCGGCCGCTATCGCCAACCGCTGAAGCTTCTGCGGCACCAAAGCTTCTCGATCGCGAGAGCCTTCCCTCGATACAAGCAGCCAGACGGGGGCGAGCCCGAGGGGCTAGAACTGCTCGGCTCCATAGCCTCTCCAACGACTGGCTTCTCAAGAGGAGACCGTCGATGCGCTGCGTGTTTCGAGATCGCGAATCAGGCTCGAGGCGGAGCAGGTTTTCAGGAACTCGTTGGCTGTACAATCCTGAATAGCGCTGGGCATCGAGCCCACTTGCCGCAAATGGCCGCGCTGCAACATGGAGCAAACATCGACAAGGTCCTGAAGCACAGGCAAGACCGCCCCCCAATCGCTGGCCGAACACCGGTCGGTGTCTTTTGCCAGTTCCTCGACGATATTAGCGATATAGTGCATATCCGCTTTCGCCGCGGCCGCGCGGAGCATGCCAAGCCGCAGTTTCATCGATGCCGGATCGCGAACATCGAAACTATGGATCACCCGCTCGAGGTAGTAGCAGATATTGATCACGTTGCGGTCGATTTCGCCGGCATCCATATAGCGGCTATCCAGACGCCAACCGGTCCTTTGCTTCACGAAACGCTCGACGAGTTCCGGATCGAACTGGGTCCCGGCACATCGCCGCAACTCCGTGACCGCCTCATCGTGGGTCCGACCCTTACGATAGCAGCGATCCGAGACCATCGCGTCATAGGTATCGGCGATAGCCACGATCCGAGCGGCAATCGGAATGTCCTTGCCTGCCGGCCAACCCGGTTCCGCGTTTTCGCCATCATACCGGCAATGATGGAAGCGCAAAACATCCGAGAGCGTCGGGCAATTGAAGGCGGTTTCGATGATAGCAACCCCGATGGGTCCATGGGCTTCCATGTACCTCCACTCTTCCGGCGTCAATCGCCCCGGCTTCATCAAGACAGCATCAGGAATACCGATCTTACCGATATCGTGCAGCAGACCGGCGATTTCCAGCAGGTACAGTTCATTGGCCGGTATCAGATCGCGTCCCAAACTCACCGCCAACTCCGCTACCCGCTGGGAATGGAAGGCCGTATCGGCGTGACGGAAAACCAGGGCCGAATGCAACGACAGGACGGCGTGGTAAGAGATCGGATGATCATCGATAATACTCAGATTTTGCACGGTCAGGGCTTGTTGTCGGTTCCGATCTTCGAGCGATTCGACATCTGACGTCCAGCTCATGACCCGGTTACGTCCCGAATGCTTGGCCCCGTACAAGGCCTTGTCGGCCTGCTCGATCAACCGCGCGGTGGTCTCCGCACCGCTTAGGGAGGAAGAAACACCGATACTGGCAGTAACGGCATACGGGAAGAGCAGTTCCTCCTGTACCGTCTTGCGGATCTGCTCCGCAAGTTTCATCCCGTCATCGAGGCTTAGATTCCGCGAGACCACGCAGAACTCTTCGCCGCCGTACCGGGCCACGAAACCTTGCTCGCCGACTACCTTTTGCAAAATCCTGGTGAAGTCCTTGAGTACGGCGTCGCCAACCGCATGCCCGTGCTTGTCGTTAAGCTTCTTGAAAAAGTCGATATCCATCAGCAAGGCGACCATGCCTTGGGGTTGTTCGGCCAAGCCACACCAACTTGTTTCAAGGTACTCGTAGAGAGCGCGCCGGTTGAAAGCTCCAGTCAGGGCGTCGCGTGAGGCCAGTTCCTGAAGACGCAAATTCTGTTGGCGTACTTCTTCCTTGCTGGAAGCCAACTCGCGCATGGCGTCGACCAGGTTTGCGCGCTGCTCTTCCAAGGCGGTAACATCTTCGAAGCTGACCATGCAACCCGCCATGCGATCATTCGCGTCCTGGACTGGGGTCGCGTTGACGACAAAACAGCGCTCGGTTTGCTCGTCGAGTTTCAAGAAGACTTGGACACCTTCACAACGGCTTTGCTCACGGATGGCACGATCCCAAGGCGGAAGCTCGTTATTGACCAACCGCCAAGGGAATACCCCAAGGTATTCACCGCTTATATTCTGATGGGTACTATTCACCGATTTGACGAACGATTCATTGGCCATCATGATCCGGCCTTTACCATCCAGGACCGCGACGCCGCCGGCGATCGTGTCGAGCGTATTGCGGACTCGCCGCGGCACAGCCGCATTGGGCTCGAGCACCGATAGAGAACGGTTGAGGAAGAAGACGAAAGAGATCCCGTTCATCAAAAAGCAGAATCCAATCGTCGCCAGGAATCGCACTAAGCCCTGTTCTCGCCAAGCCGGTGGCTCGAAGATGCTATCGATATAAACCCAGGCTTTCCCTTGCCGGTAAATCGGGATTCGCATCTGATTCAACGTAGAGGCGTCATCCGGTCCCAGCCCCCAGTGATGCTGAAAATCTGGCGTCGCATAGTAGACAGCCCCGTCGTAACGCATGACGCGAACCATCTTCAAACTCGGAACGCTTTCCTGAAAGGACTCGACCTTGGCTGCCAAGCGGCGGCTGCCGACCCCTTCCATCGAGCCGGCACAGAGATTCGACAGCCTTTCGACGATCTGCGTTCGGTCTACGAACAAACGCTCATCATTCATCGGGATGATCCCCACCAGCGCAGCCACCATCACCGGCCCGACGCTGAGAGCGACGAGCACAAGGGCGATCTTATAGGTGACCTTGATCTTAAACATCTATCAGCTTGCGGGATCTAACGCTTCGCGGGAGACTTGAGCTTGGCCGGAAATTTCAACCCTTAAATTTTGCTCACGCTTTGACTTTGCGTTTTAAATAATTTGCAGCTGCCATCCCGAGCTATGTCGAAGTATTACGAAGAAAACGATTGCAGCGGTTAAGGGAGGCGATGGCTTGCGGCTATCGTCATCCGACCCATCGGTGGCTAGCCCCCGAAACCGCCTCCAAACCCGCTGGTTTTCCCGAGCGTAGCGGTTGCAGCGACTGCGACATCCCCGCCGCGGCCGCCGGTCATGATCGATCTAGCCGAGGAAAGGACTGAGCGGCACCAGCCTCGGGCTATCGGCAGGGAGAACGCGTGACGACGAAGGAGCCTTGGCTTCAAAGCGTCGCCGGTCAACTACGGCAGTTTCTCTAGCCGGGCGACTTCGCTCAACAAGAATTCGACATCCATGAAAGGTTCGGCGCCGATGTCCTGCCAGCGAACCCGGCCCAGACCATCGATGACGAAAGTCCCATGGAGTGGTTGATTTTCAAAGTCGTCAAAGCAGCGAAACTCGCGAAAGACGTCTAACTCGGCATTGGGCAACAATGGAATGGGCATCGGCTGGGAGTAATTGGCCAGGCCTTCTCGCAAATGATCCAGGCTTTCGCTACTGATCGCGACCAATTCGTACCCTAGGGCGCGAAAACGTTCGACCTCGGGCGAAAGCTTCTGCAACTGCTCGACACAATGCAGGCAACCTAGCCCCAAATAAAAGACGAGTACATAAGGACGTTGCCGAAAGTGGTGCGAAGAGAAGGATCGCTGGTCGGCATCGACCAGCGACCAGGCTGGCGCCAGGGAGGGACTCCAACGTTCCGGGCCCAAGGAATCCAGGACAGGGCGTTCGCCGAGGTCACTGGCCTGTTCGAGACGCGGTTTCGCCGCCTCCTCCAAGCCCAAGTCTTGAATGACTGGCTTCAAGCGATTCAATACCTCCAGGTTTTGATCGGCTGCGACAGCTACTTCGAATAGCGCAGTCAACCATTCTTTGGTCTTCGCCTGATCGCCGACCTTCCAAGCCACCCAGGCCGCGGTCGCGAGTGGCAGCAACTCCCCTTTCGCCGACTGCAGCAAGGCTTCGGCCTTCGACAAAACTTGCTTGGATGGCATGACTTGGGCATACCACTCCAACCGATGGGTCGCCGGGACCATTTTGTCGGCGCCGCGCGCCCAGGCTAACGCTCGCCCCCAATCCTTCGCCGCCGCCGCTTGATAGGCGCGGATGGCATGCTGCTGATGCGACAGGCGTTCCCGCCGTTGCTGAAGCTCCTTGTACTTTTTGACTTTTTCCTGGTCCGACTTGGACCAACCGCGGGTGGTACTGTCCGTCAACGCCAACGCGGCAGGCTTAAGGTCGACGGTTTCCGTTTCATCCCAGGCAAATTCATCCCAGGGGATGGCACCGCGCAAGGCTGGTGGTTGGCGGTTGGCGGCCCGCTGCTTGCCAGACGCTCGCTGGCTGTTTTTGGAAGGACTGGCCAACAAAGCTGCCAGCTCTTTCTCTAATTTTTGCTGTTCGCTACCCGCTATCCGATAGCGTCCCTCGACTGCCGACTGGTACTCGGCAAATTTCTGGCTATTACCGAGCGAGCTATGGGCGATAGCCAACCAGGCGAGACGCTCATCATCCAGCTTTTCACGGCCGGTAGCCTCCAGATACACCGTATCGGCCAGGGCGATCAACTCAGACCACCAGGCATAGGCCGTCAGGCTATCAAGCAAGCGCTGGCGACCATAGTTGGCGCTCCCCTTCTCCAAGGTGTTGTACTTGGGATGCCGCGGGAGTTCACCCATGTTCTTGGCCAAATCCACCGCCCGCTGCAGCTGACCAATCTTCAACCAGTTGCGAATGAGCCACTCGTTATTGTGGGCGAAATTGTGGATTTGGTCGGGCAGGACGCGATCGCGGATCATGTGAGCATGGTCGACGCGAGCGGAAGCCTCTTGCTGCCATGCGGCATCACGATAACGCTTCAAACCCGAATAGGTATGCCCTGGCATATGCCACATGTGGGCGATTCCCGAGGCTGCCGGGCCGCAGGCTGCGGCCGAAGCCAAGGCCCGCTCACGCCTTCCGTTGTCCCAAAGGTGGATGCGGAAGTGGTGGGCTGGATGTCGCGGATTGACACGAAAGATTTGATCCATGATCGCATCGATCGCTAAACGACTTTGAATCTTCAGGCCGTCTTTTTCGTTCTCCCAGGCTTGAAGCACCAGCATCGCCTTCAACTCGATATTGTTCGGGTGGTCGAGCGACAACTCCTCGAGCGTCTTGACATAGGCTTCCCTTGCCTGGCGTTTAGCCTCGGCCTTGCCACCACCCAACCCCTTGAGGAGTTGGTCCAGGGAGGTGATCAGCTGCCGCTCGAGCGGTGAGGCCTGCGACTGCAACTCCCGCGCCTTTTCGATGAAGCCCCGAGCCCGCGACTGGTTCTGCATGTTTGCCCGGGCCATCCCCCAGTACGCCATCGCGCAAGCGGGATCGAGCGCCGCGACCTGACGAAAAGAACGCTCGGCTTCGAAATACCAAAACCCGTGCAGCTGCCCGAGAGCTTGGTCGAAAAACCGCTGGGCGAGCGGCGAATCGACCGAAACCTTCCAATGGACATTGCCCATGCCGGGCATCAAATAAGCGGCTTGGCGCGGTCCCTGATCAAAAGCCTCTCCATGGATCGAATGCCCTGGATCGGCTGGACCATCGTCCTCGGTGGTCATGGCGATTTCCGCGCCTTCCGCCGCCAGCAGCGGGCCGATGTCGCTTGAGAAAGACATGCCGAGAAAGAGGCAGGGGATCCTGATCCTGACAGCCAACCGGACAGCGTTTACCGCGATCCGTCGAAGCCCCAACCACCGTCGAGCGGTGGCGGAGTTGCCTGCAGATGACACAACCATCGTCCAGGTGCGGCGGAGTTGTCCGGCGGACCTCCCCAAGCCATCGTGCATTGAGCGAAGCATGGATCTCCCTACATGGCCGAGTCGTGAAGCTAGCAAAACTTTATCATAACCCAATCCTGCCAAGCCTGCACATTCTTCGCAGCCTGCCCGTCCTTCCCAAGTCGGCGGCGATTTCTTGGCCGAAGATACGGGTTGTAGCCGATACTCCGAAGGATGTCCGAACGCTGGAGTCACCTCCAGCCCGCCCGAGCCCAAGGTTTTCCGCCTCCCTCGCTTCGCCCGTTATGACTGGTGCCAAGATTTTCCTCCGAAGGCCAGATAACCTGAGATTGTCGATATTTGCCAACCCTTGGCGGACAGTCGCGGGTGGTATGCTAGGCTATGTTCTTAGCTGCACTGGGGTGAGCGGCCAAGCGCCGCTTCGGGAACCGGTCGCCGATACCGGAGGGCATCGCGGCCGCGGGGCAGTCGTCCCCGAGGAAAGCCTGGTGTACTGGTCCAAACGTGACTTCACGATTCCTTTCCACGTCGACCCGACCGGACAGCAACCAGCCGAGGTTCGGCTGGAGGTTTCGATCGATCAAGGCCGCCAGTGGGTCTTGTATGCTCGCGATGATTTGACCGCCCGGCAGTTTCGCTTCCAGGCCCAGCATGATGGTCTGCACCTGTTCCGCATCATGACGGTCGATGGGACAGGCGGGGTCTTTGACTCGGGAAGCGAGCCGCTCAAAGTCGTCGTCGATACCGAAAGCCCCGACCTGAGCTTGTCCGTAGATACCGATGAGCGCGGTGCAATGGTCGCGGATTTTCATCTCCGCGACACCAACCCTGCCCCCGACCAAATACGTCTCGAATTTCAAACGGATCGCTTGCCCCAGTGGACAGCCATCCCGTGGGAAACGACAGCCTCCTTAGCCACGGAGTTCTCCGGCCGCGGACGTTGGGAGGTTCCGATCGCCGCTCGGCAACTGGTAGTGCGACTTGTGGCCAGGGACGCAGCCGGGAACGAATCCGAGTTGACGCGCTTACCGCAACTCCCTCGGACTGCCGCTGGGCATGGAAACCTGCAGTTGGCCAGCGGTGCCCCCACGCCGCGTTTTTCGCACAGCTACCCCGCGGCATCGTTGCCGGATGCGACCAAAGCACCCGCTAGCGGTTCCCAAGCCCCGCTGCCGTCGGGGGTGAATAGGAGCCCGTCGGCTTCCGCCCAAGCCAGGATCGCCCCTCCCGTCGCTACCCAAGCTGCCTCCTCCCCGGCTTGGCCACCTCGCAACTCGCCCCCCCCGCCAACGCCGCCCAAGCAACTACCCCCGCCGACGACCAGCATGGTATCCAATCAGGGAGCCTACAACCTTCGAAGCTTGGACGAGACACTCGGAAAGGGTGAAGGCCCCCCCGGCAACGAGGTCCTGTTTCTCGAGTCCGATCCTCGACAGAACGCTTTCCCTGGCCCTTCCAAGGCCAACGCGCCGGCCGCCTCCAAGCTCGAACCGGGCTATCTTCCCTTGCCAAGTCAGGCCTCCGCCCTGGGCAGCGAGTCGCCCCCAACACGAGGCGAAAAACCTTTCTACAGCAAAGCGAAATCATTCAGCCTCGATTACGAAGTCAATACTCCGGCAACCGCACCGGTTACCGCGATCGAGTTGTGGGGAACGGCGGATGGGGGAAAGATTTGGGAACGCTGGGGTACCGACCCCGACGGCCAAAGCCCGTTGGATATCCAAGTCGCCGGCGAAGGTCTCTTTGGTTTCCGGATGGTGGTGGTGGCGGCGAACGGTTTGGCTGGTAATCGCCCGCGCAACGGCGACAACGCCGATGCCTGGGTCCACGTCGACACGCAAGTGCCGCTAGCCCGCATTCAAAGTGCGTTGCATGGCAAAGGAGCAGAAGCCGGCGGATTGGTGATCGAATACACGGCCCGCGACGATTATTTTGGGGAAAAACCGATCACCTTCCTCTACAGTGAACTACCCACCGGTCCATGGACCACGATCGCTACCGGTTTACCCAACAGTGGTCGTTTTGTCTGGAAGGCCGACCCTAATCTGCCACCGCGTGTCTACCTCAAGCTGGAAGCCTTCGACGAAGCTGGTAATGTGGGTGAGCATCGGATGGACCTTCCTGTGGATATGGAGGGCCTTCGGCCGCGAGGACGCATCCAGGGCTTCCGGCCCCGGGAAACTCCGCTAGACAAGTAGCGGCTGAACCTTGTATACCCGGAGCCTCTTGATCCTTCCCACCGGTAGAACGTACCGGTGCCTACGTTCAGGGCCACTACCGTTCGATGATGGAGCGAATCGATGAGTCAAAATAGCATCAATTTCTTCGGTTGGATTCGCGAAGGGGTGAAGCAATCCGTGTTGCTCGGGGTCAGCGACGCCATCGAAACGATCGGCACGCCAGCCGATACAGGCAACATGCACCCGAGTCTGGCCGCGCTCTTGAAGGCCCCCAAGCAGGAAAGCTTGACGGGACCGCTGACCGCCAAAGCTTCCCCGCTCGCTTCCTCGAAGAAACGTTTGGGACGCTCGTTGCGCGATATCGAACCGAACAACTTGCCACCTGGCCATCAAGGTTCGTAATCGGCCCCCCTCCCCGCTTGGCTGCTGATTCCGGCGATCTCGCTGGCTGAGTTGCCGTGGGTCGGCCGAGCCCTCGAAGGTGGCCTGACCATCAACGTGGCCGAACCCCCGTTTCTCCCCGGCTGATTGTCAGGTTCCGCGACGATTGCCGAACCAGCGAATATGAGCACGATCACAGTAGCGGATGCCGTGCGCTTGGCACCAAGGTCCCAACCACAGCGATTGGAGCGAAAGTTCTTCGGTGCTGGTTCCCCGCGGCATCATCATCACCGCGTCGAGATCGTAGCTACCTAGTTCGCCGAGGTATTCGAGGGCCTCTTCAGCATCGAGCATCGACCCGACGACAAACTTTAGTTGATAATCGTCGCTTTCAGCCATCAACCGCCTGACCGTATCCGGTCGATGGCGAGCTTTCTGATGGCGATCATGCCAGGCCCCGGCCGTTACACGATCGGGAGTACTGTTGCTCAATTTGGGGCTGATCGACATCAGGTCGCAAGCCAGCGGCAACTCGAAGCAGGCAGTACCGGCGGTTTCGATGGTGATGTGCTTACCAGCCGCACGCAGGGCAACCACCAATTCGGGCAACTCGGCAACGACCATCGGTTCCCCGCCGGTGAGCACCACGTGGCGGCATCCCCATCGGCAAACCTGATCGCAGATCTGGCTGAGACTCCAGGAATCCCCCTCGGGCTGCCACGAGGCATAGGGGGTGTCGCAATACCAACACCGCAGATTGCAGCCGCTGGTCCGGACGAATACACTCGGAACGCCGGTCAATTTCCCTTCGCCCTGAACGCTATGAAATATCTCTGCAATGCGTATCATGGTGACCTTCACGGAGCTGTATCCAGAGCTTCCTCCACAATCTATCCCAAGTTCGAATCGACGGATTCGGCTGTTCCCTGCATTTTCTTGATAAAGGTAATCCCCGCGTTATGCCTGTAGGAACCCCGTTCCAAGACCACCTGGAATGCTTTGATAATTCGTTCCCGGACCGTGACTATCTCATCGAGATCACATGTCCCGAGTTCACTTCGATGTGTCCGAAAACCGGCCAGCCGGATTTTGGGACACTGATCTTTCGGTACACGCCGGCGAAAAAATGCGTGGAACTCAAAAGCCTCAAGCTCTACCTGCAAAAATTCCGCAACGAAGGCATTTTCTACGAGAACGTCACCAATCGTATTCTCGACGACTTCGTCCAGGTCGTCGAGCCTAAACAAGTGACGCTGATCAGTCAGTGGGGAGCCCGCGGGGGCATCACCTCAACCATTACGGTCCATTATCCGAGGCAAGGCGCATGAAAGCGAACGTTATCCTGACCGGTTTTTCCGACGAGGCCGCCAACCAGAAACTGGCGATCCAGCAGTTCTGCGCGCTTGCCGCCATCGGGCTCCAATACCATTCCCTGCGGTTCATCGACGTCGGCAATGGCATCAAGAACGTGATGCAACTCGATAAAAAGGAAATCGCTACCCTGCGGGCGATGCAGCAAGAGTATGGGATCGCGGTATCCTCGATCGGCTCACCGATCGGCAAAGTCAAACTGCTGGATATCGATGATGGAACGAAGAATCGTTACGTCCCGTTCAAGCAATACCTCGATAAAGAGGTCCGACTGGCTTGTAAATTGGCACAGGCCTTTGATTGCAAGCTGATTCGCGGTTTCTCCTTCTATCATCCGAAAGGCACCGATCCGCAAACGCATCTCAACCAGGCTGCCGATCAACTGGGAGCGATCGCGGAACTGGTCGATAAGGAAGGTTTGACTTTTGGACTCGAGGTCGAAGCCAACCTGATCGGCCAGACAGGCGGACTGTTAGCCAGGCTGCACAAGGCGGTTCGGCATCCGGCGATGGTCTTGATCTTCGATGGGGCCAATCTGGTCTGCCAGGGAATGAGCACCGATCAGGTGTATGCCGAGTACGAGGCGATGAAGCCAGGCTTGGGTTGGATCCATATCAAGGATTACCGTCGGCCCAAGGTCGATTCATCCCGCGTGGCTTCCCATGTGGACGAAGAATCGCTGAAGAACTTTGTTCCGGCTGATCAAGGAGATACAGGGCATGAGGCTATCTTGCGCGATCTGGCTAGCGAAATCCCAAAAATTGAGAAAAGGCTTGCCAAGCGCGGCGTGCCCGGGGTCTTTATGGATCTCGAACCGCACCTCAAGGGGGGGGGGCAGTTCGGTGGCTTCAGCGGTCCGGATGGTTTTGGGGTAGCCCTGCGGAACCTCTGCAAGGTTCTCGACTACGTTGGGATCGACTACCAACTGCGCGACTATGATAGCTTGGTGCGTTGAGGATTTTTCCGGTATCCGCCTGGCTAGCCGGTCGCGAAAGTGAATGCTGCAAGTCGATGACACCGAGCGGTGTTGCCGTTCAGCAAGGAGTTGCTGAGCGGCTGCGGTGTGCACGGAGGTTTTTTTGGCGGATCGGCAGCTTCCGATCCACAGGATGGTCGCTGGAAACACGGCGGGGACGACGGCCTCCCGGTCGCTGATCGCGCCCTCCAGCGGCCTTCGATCCAAGTCCCTAGACCAATGAGAAATGGCGGTGAAGACAGATGGGTGAAGATCGTGTTCCGAGCCGGGCATGGGTGGTGACCTTTGCTGGGATGTCGCTGAATTTGTGCCTGGGTATCCTGTATGCCTGGAGTATTTGGAAGAAGGTGCTGCTCGGTAGTCCCGACCAGCCTGCCGGCTCGCCTATGATGGGGCTCAACGCCGGTTGGACCTACCTCACCGACACCCAAGCGACCTGGGCGTATGCCTTGTGCGGTTTTATCTTCGCCTGCTGTATGATACCGGGGGGGATCATCCAAGACCGTTTCGGTCCCAAGCTAGGAGCCACACTCGGCGGATTGTTCCTGGCGGCCGGCTGCTTCCTGGCCGGATATCTCAAGAGTTACCTCGGCTTGATCCTTGGTTTCGGGATCCTCGGTGGTATCGGGATGGGGCTTGGCTATGCTGCGGCGACGCCCGCCGCCGTCCGCTGGTTTGGAAGCCATCAACGGGGCTTGGTGGTCGGAATCGTCGTTGGCGGTTTCGGCGCTGCCGCTGTCTATATTTCTCCGTTGGCTCAATACCTCATCGATCACTACGGACTGTCGGGTAGCTTCTATATTCTCGGAACTCTCTTCGCGGTCGTCGTCGTCTTTGCCGGGCAGCTGCTGAGCTGGCCGCCAGCGAACTATACCGCCCCGGTCTCGGCGAAGCCTTTCGCCAAGAAAAGTTCGATGACGACCCACGACTGGAAACCTGCCGAGATGCTTCGTACCTGGCAATATTACGCTTTGGTTTTCTTGTTCATCGCCTCCGCCCAGTCGGGTTTGCTGGTGATCGCCAATGCCGCCCCGATGCTGCTGAAGACTGCCGGCGGTTTGGATTTCTTCGTCAAGAATGCCTGGTTGCTGGCTTCTTTTGGCGGGCTGGTGAATGCGGCCGGGCGCATTGGTACCGGACTTTATTCGGACCGCATCGGCCGCACGCGAGCTTATTGGCTGAACGCCCTGATAGCAGCCGCCTGCGTCTTCCTGACTCCTTGGGTCATGCGGACCGGGAATGTGGCTTTACTATTCGTGGTGGTGGGAGTCGCATTCTGGCAATACGGCGGCGGGCTTAGCCTCTTGCCGGCTTTCACCGCCGATTTTTTCGGTGCCAAGAATTTGGGTTCCAATTACGGGTTGGTTTTCCTGGGCTGGGGACTCGCCTTCTTCATGCCGCAATTTGCCGGCGTCATCAAGGATCAAACTGGCTCCCTGGACTATGCCTTTTACCTCTCGGGGATCCTGCTGTTGGCCGGCCTCGCCTTGGCCAGCCTCATCAAGCGTCCGGAAAAATCATCCACGACTGCCCATCCTTGAGTCTCCACCGCCGGATCACGGCTCATCGAGAAATTGCACGATGAAGCGTTGCACTTCCGGTTCATCCATCAGGAAGCTATGGAGGACCGGGACTTCGAGCTCCCGGGCGGCTCCGTCAAGATGGGTTTCTTCGACCCGGACCACCAGGTCGCTCTCGCCTTCCAGCAACGGATGATTTCCCGCAGCCGCGGAAATTTTTCCAGCGACGATGGCGAATGGAAACGGGGGCGTAGCGAGCCTCGATCGCAAATTTTCCCACTGCGGTCCGAGTTCCAAGCCCCCCTGCCCGACAAGTAACCCAAACAAACCGGTGGCCGCCAGACGCTTCGCGATCATCGCTCCTTGATTGGGTGGGCCGAGCATGACCATGCGATGGCAGCGGGGTAAGACTTCGGCCGGATCGCCATCGCGTTGCAAGTCGGCGATGAGATGGCGGATCACGATATTTCCCATGCTGTGCCCGACCCAATCGATCGTGGGTTTCCCGGGCAAGCTTTCGACAAGACAGCGCAAGGCCGCGGCGTGGATGGCGATCGAATTCCGCGTGCTGGCGTACGTCGGAGAAAGGACGGCCGCCTTCGGGGATGAAGCGAGCCCCTGGCCTTGCAGGTACGATGCCAACGAACGCATGGAACGCGCCGTGCGCATGAGACCATGCAAGAGAATGATCACCCGCTGATACCCACCAAGGGGCAGGTGCGGCGCGATCAGCTCATCGAAAACACTCTCGCAGGCTACCCGCGTCCCCCAAGCCCGACGCTGCTTCCGCGGGTCCAGCGTCCGCCAATGCCTGGTCAACTCGTTCTGCTGCAAGCGAAAATCGGCCGCCAGACGGTAGTCGGTCCAGAACTGGAGACCGCCTAACGTCTTGCTATTCCAGTGGGTTGGCTGCTCATCCTCAGGGTGTAGCAAGGTAACGACTCAAGATATCCAGGTTTTTGATGAAGGTTTTGCTGTCGATGACTTGGTTGGGCGGGTTGTCGCCCCGATACGTCGATAACTTCCCGGTTTCCACCCAAGCCCCCCGCGAATCCATGGCCGCCACCACCCTCGTGACCAACTCTTCCTCGGGACGCTCGATCTCTTTCACCTTCCAGGCGCCCGACTTCCCCTCGGCCAGTTGCCGAGCATTGGCCTGCGACAACTTCTGCCAACGCGTTTGCAGCTTGGAGAGATTGCTGGAGACGATAAAGCCATAGTGGGTCGGCAGATCGTCATCTTCATAGGTCAATCGATAGTCGCGGGTGAAATACAGTGGGCGATTGCTCGCCAGTTCGTAAAACCTCGCCAAATTCCCCGTTGGTAGCAAACTGCGGCTCAGGTAACCCAGGGCTCGCTCAGCCGCCTCCAAAAAGCGGCGATCGCCGGAGGCCTGATACAGGTCCATCAAACTGTCGATGATTTTCTGCGACTCTCCCCCGGTGATCGCTGGTGGCTCGAATTTGCGAGCCCACGCGGGATGCATCTGCGCGTCATACTGTTGCGCCCATGCTGGTTGCGGTTCAGGCATCTGGGCTAGCAAGAGAAACTCGCCGGCTTTTAACGCCGACGCATAGTAACGTGCATCGCCATAGATTTGATGCAGGTAGAGCATCAAATGCATAGCATCGACGAGCGTGCTGTCATTCAGCGTATAAAAACTGGAATAATCGACCGCGGGAAACTGCCGCGACCATGTTTCGGGATAGCTGGCAGCTAATACTGGATACTGTTCACGATCGTAGTGCGTTGAGAAACGTTGTGGCCAAGCCCCATTGGGATATTGAAAATCCAGCAAGGCCTGGGCAGCATACAGCGTCGCCTCGTGGATGATCGGCTCCTGGAAGTCGAGCATTTGATCCAAACTGGCCAGGAAGCGAATG
>JBILTQ010000420.1:0-4633 GCA_044371435.1 Pirellulaceae bacterium
TGCAAGCGACCGTGGAACCCCGGTTACGATTCGCACCAGCCCAGCCCGCGTAGTCGCCGACGAGCATCGGCATCAAATCCAAGCCTTCCACCGATGGCGCTGACCGCCAGGAATCCATGAAAGCACCTTTACTTCGCCGACTATTCTTTGAAACGCTCGAATCGCGACGACTCCTGGCATCGCTCGACGGTTCCGACGCCAACCTCTCGTCCGATGTCGCCCCGCGGATTATCAATGGAACGCCCACCGGCCTCTTCCCCTCGGTCGGCCTCGTCGGCGACACCACCGGCAACTACTGCACCGGGACCTTGATCGCTCCCCAGTACGTCCTGACCGCGGCCCATTGCGCGGTCGATGGTTCTTCGATCGTCGGCAATACCCAGGGGCGCGTTACCTTTGGATCGACGGTATATTCGACCAGCCGTATCTTCGTTCACCCCAGCTACAGCGAGGCGAATTTCGGTACCGATACGGCCAACGATATCGCGATCTATAAGCTCAACCAAACGGTGAGCGGAATCACCCCCTCGAGCATCTACCGAACAGTGCCGACGGTCGGGAGTAGCTTGACCTTGGTAGGCTATGGCGGTGGCGGGACCGGCAACACGGGAAGCGATGGAACCTACGGCACCAAGCGAGTGGGGACGACGACCCTCGATCGCGTCAGCTCCACTTTGATCCATTGGAATTTCGACAACAATAGCGAAAGCAACACTGCGCCCGGGGATTCGGGTGGTCCAGCGTTTCTCGATATCGGCGGGGAATACGTTATCGCTGGGGTAACTTCCGGAGGAACGCTGACCAACGCCGGGCTGGGAGATCAGTCTTACGACACCCGCGTCGACGTCTATCAAGCATGGATCGACTCGATCGTCAATGCGAGCCCGACAACCGCCAGTATCCAATACGCAACCGCCGATAGCCTTTATCTTGAAGGTTTTGACTCGCTGACGAACACCGGCAGCGGTCTCGACCTGCCGTCGGGCTTCAGCTTTCTCGAATCAGGTACCAACGCCAACAACCAGTATACCGCCAGCAACGGAAACGCCACCGCTGGCGACACCTATAGTTTCGGTACCACCGGATCCGGCGAGCGAGCCTTAGGTTCGTTGCGGAGCAACGCCTTGGGGACGACCTTAGGGGCAACCATTCAGAATCGCACCGGCCAGAATCTCATCTCGATGACGGTGAACTACATCGGGGAACAGTGGCGGCTGGGAACCACCGGACGCCAGGACAAATTCGACTTCCAGTACAGCGTGAATGCTACCAGCCTGACCGATGGTAATTGGACCGATGTCGATAGCCTCGATTTCATCGCGCCGGTAACCAGTGGAACTATCGGGCCAGTCGACGGTAATCAGTCGGCTAATCGCGTATCGCGCTCCGCGACCATCTCCTCGCTCAATATTGCCGATGGTGCGGTGATCTGGTTGCGTTGGAATGATCTCAACGCTAGCGGGGCCGATGATGGTTTGGGGATCGATAATTTCAGTTTCCAAGCTTCGACCGGAGGTCCGGCGAATACCCCGCCGACGATTACCCCGCCCGCAAACGTTTCTTCCCCCTACCAGACAGCGACCTCGCCGTTAGCCTTCACCATCAACGACCAGGAAACATCGCCCGGCAGCTTGGTGGTGACTGCCAGTTCTTCCAATACGCTGCTGCTTCCCAACAATCAGATCGTGCTCGGCGGCACCGGTGCGAATCGTACGGTGACGCTAACCCCGGCGACAGGTCAAAGCGGGACAACGACGGTGACTTTGAGCGTCTCCGACGGTAGCCTGACCAGCAGCGGTACTTTCCAATGGACGGTCGAGGCAGGCACCGATCAAGGGTTGCTGCGGCTGGTGAGTTACAACATTGCGGCTGCCAGCGGTGATGGAACGCCACGAGCTGGTTTTGCCAGCGTGCTGCAAGCGATCGGCAGTGAAATTGTCAGTAGCTTCTCGCGCCAAATCGACCTGCTTGCCCTCCAGGAGGTACTCAGCCAAGCCACTACCTCGACCATCGTAAGCGCCGCCTTGAATTCGGTTTATGGCACCACGGCTTACGCCACCGGTGCGCTGGATGGAGCGACCACCGGTTCCGGTACCCAAGGAGTTGTCTACAACTCGCAGACCTTGCAACTGTTGGGGGAAGCGGCGATTGGAACAGCCAGTTCCAGCGGTGCGCCGCGGCAAACGATGCGATATCATTTTCGGCCGGTCGGATCGGCGGGGGCCCATGATTTCTATCTCTACAACAGTCATCTCAAAGCAGCCGATGACACCGACAGCGCCGCGCGGAGGCTTATCGAAGCTCAAACCATTCGCGATGACGCCGACGCCTTGGGAGCCGGCGTGAGCGTGATCTACGTTGGCGATTTCAATCTCTACCGCAGCAGTGAACCAGCCTATCAGGAATTCCTCGCCGCCGGTAACGCGCAGGCTTTCGATCCGGTCAACCGCCCGGGGAATTGGAGCGGAAATTCGAATTTCGTCGATATTTTCACCCAGGCCCCTTCGGCCAATCCACCTCTTGGTTTGGATGGTGGTGGCTTGGATGATCGACTCGACTTTCAGTTGATCTCCGGTGAACTTCAGGACGGGAGCGGTTTGGAGTATCGGCCTGGCAGTTACCATACCTTCGGCAACAACGGTTCCGTCCCGGTGAATGGAAGCATCAATGCAGCGGGTAGCACCGCCTTGCCGGGCATGCCCAATCGAGTCACTATCCTCAACCTGCTGACCACTGTCAGCGACCACCTGCCGGTGGTCGCTGACTATACCTTTCCAACAGCGGCCGCCAGCGTCGTGAATCGCCAGATCTTTTATCATCGCTCCCCCAGCGAGATCTTCGGCAACGGCTCAGGCAACCCGACAACGGCCATCGATCCGACGAAAGTCGCGCTGCTCCCCGGACAGCAAGCGGCCTTTGCCAACTACACCAATTATGCCCTCGGCCTCAATGGGCTGTTGGTCGATATCCAGGGAGCCTCGGCCAATATTTCGGCAGCCGATTTCCAATTTTCTGTTGGCACGGCGATCAGTTCGAACTCTTTCACCCCCTTGACGGTCCAGCCAACC
This sequence comes from Pirellulaceae bacterium, assembly GCA_044371435.1. GTDB lineage: Bacteria > Planctomycetota > Planctomycetia > Pirellulales > Pirellulaceae > JAIYDQ01. Next base: position 3,069 of record JBILTQ010000420.1, read on the forward strand.
GTGACTGTTTTCCCGACAGGTGGTTCCGGCAATTCCACCAGGATCAAGCTCGAATTCGAGGACCGCGCTATTTCCAACACCTGGCTGCGCGTCACGGTACTGGCGAACGATCGCACGCGACTAGCGACGAATGACACCTTTTATTTCGGTAATGCCATGGGCGATTTCAACGTCGGCAATATCGGCGACCCCATCATTGTCCGCACCAACGCCAGCGACACTTCCGCCGTACGCGCCAACCAGTCGACCGGCTTTAACTCGGTAGGGATCAGCAACATCTATGACCTGAACAAGGATGGACGGGTCAATTCCAGCGATACTTCGATCACGCGTCAGAGTACGCAGGCGGCCATCCTGGCATTGTTCACCGCTCCCACCGGGCTGCAACTGGCCAGACGATCTACGGCGGTGAATGCGGAGTCACCGCGGTTGGCCGGCGAGGGGCAGTGGCCGTCAGCTACCGGGACGATGCTCGTCGCTACCGAGGATCACAGCCGCTGGCCGACGGTGACTTCGAGGCACCCCACCCCGCGACAATCACTTCCAACGTTATCCCGCCCAACCACCGCCAACCTCATGCCTCTGGCCTCGGCATCGAATTCGAGGGCGACTACCGAGGTTCGCACTTTGGGAAGAGCCTCGGCCAGGCTGCAGCCTGGCTTGATCGAGGACTTCAACCTGCTTCCCGAGAGAGCGATGATCCCGACCATCGATGCGGCCTTGAGCCGGCTGGCTTGGGATCGCTAACCGGTTCTCCCGCCTCCGCGAGGCTGGCGGAGACCTGAACTGGAGCCTGGCGACAAAGCGCAGGAGGTGCCCCGCAGCTATCGCTGCGATAAGGCTATCGCTGCGATAAGGCTATCGCTGCGATAAGGCTATCGCTGCGATAAATCGTGGACCATATCCACCAGAGCGATCACATTATCGACCGGTGTATGCGGCAGGATACCGTGGCCAAGATTGAAAATGTGCCCTGGACGTTGATTGGCTTCATTCAACACGCGTTGCACATGCTGGCGAATGGTAGCTCGATCGGCGAAGAGAACCGTCGGATCCAAGTTGCCCTGCACAGCCCGATCTTCGCCGACACTTTCCCAGCCCAGATCGAGCGGAATTCGCCAATCGATTCCGACGACGGTGCGGGCATCGCCCCGCAGGGACGCGGTCAAGATCGGATTACCGGTAGCGAAATTGATGACGGGAATCTGCGGGATGATCGAATCCAGCAGTCGCCGCATGTATGGCAAGACGAAGCTTTGATAGTCATGCAACCCCAGGCAACCCGCCCAGGAGTCGAAGATCTGTACGCACTGCGCGCCGGCAATAATCTGGGCATTGAGATACATGGCGATCGTCCGCGTCAGCTTGGACATCAATTCGTCCCAAGCCCTGGGCGAATGATACATGAGTTTTTTCGTATGGACATAATTCCGGCTTCCACCTCCTTCCAGCATGTACGAAGCGAGGGTGAAAGGCGCTCCCGCGAAGCCAATCACCGGAATCCGGGGATGAATCGCCGCCCGCGTATGCTTGACGGTCTCGACGACGAACTCCAGGCCCTCCAT
>JBILTQ010000386.1:0-5199 GCA_044371435.1 Pirellulaceae bacterium
TCGCTCGAACCTTCCGCTCGCTACAAACTCCTGACCGGCTTGGTTGTACCGCGTCCCATCGCCTGGGTCACGACCCTGCATCCCGATGGTTCGGTCAACGTAGCCCCTTTCAGTTTCTTCAACGCGATCGGGACGGACCCCGCCTTGGTGGTCCTGGGAATCGGCGACCACCCCGACCGTCCCAAGGATACGGCTATCAATATCGAACGGACGAAACAGTTCGTCGTCAATCTCGTCCCCGAGGAGCTGGGACCGGCGATGAGCGATTCGGCCACTGACTATCCGCCCGCGGTCTCCGAAGTCGCGGTACTTGGTCTTGGCACTACCCCCTCGACATGGGTCGAACCACCACGGATCACCGGATGTCCCGCCGCCTTGGAATGTGTTTTGGAGCAACGGCTGACGATCGGTCACAACCGGATCATCCTGGGCCGCGTACTGGGGGCCTTTGTCGCCGATGACAAACTGGAGGATGCGGCCAAGTTCCAGGTCGCATCGGCAGCTTTGCACCTCATCGGGCGGATGGGAGGTTTGGGGGGCTATACGCGGACGCAGGATGTCTTTCAACTGCCGCGACAAACCTTTGCCGAGCTTCAGCAACAGCCGCGGATCGAGTGACAGGTAGCCATCGAGTCGCCAGCGCTGTCGCTGCTGCCTGGAGTTTGCCCCAGCCCCGCTCTCAGGCAGGTTCGAGGTAGCCATAGCGCCGGGCATAGTCGACCCAGTCACGCTGTACCACCCGCTCGATCTCCTCATCGACTTGATGCTGGTTGGGTTGGTAGTCCTTATGGCTGGCGAGATGGACAGCCAGTCGCTCCAGCACCGCTTGCGAGTCGCCCAGGTGGAGTTGCTCGTAGATGCGACCAACAATTTTCTGCGGATCGGCGATAAGATCTTCATAGCGAATGTCGATCAATTGCTCCGGGCCCAAGCGTTGACGATCGACTTCAAAAGAATCATACATCCGGTGCTGCGAGTCGATCACGAAGCGATGCAACTGTTCGGGATCCACCGTCCGCTGCATCCCCTGGGTGTCGATCAAAGCTCGCCATAGCTTGAGCGTCGACGGATAAAGCTTGCGTGGATCGCGAACCATGTGGATGAATTTGGCTTGCGGATACATATCGACCAGGATCCCCAAACGGCCGGTATGCGGCGGACTCTTGATGATCAAGGGTTTCCCGGTATGGTAGGTCAGCGCCCGAAAAAACCAGTCGATCAGTCCTTTCCAGTGCTTCAAATCCTGGGGTTGAAACGAACCAGAGCCGAGCGAATCCATGTGGGGTACCGGATGCTCGGGGAAGGCGATCCAGCTGTAGGGAGTGGGCGCGCCCAGAATCATCAGGGCGAACTCATCCTCTTGCGGTAACGCCCAACCGGCTTGCATGTTGTCCATCGGCCGTTTGTCGGGGAGGAGAAAATTTCCGAATTTCTGAATCCAAGGTTCAGTCAGCAAGAAATGCCATGGAGCAAAACACTGGTAGGTGTTGGGCGAGGCAAAGCGGCTATCGAGATGGAGGAATTCGTGCATCAGCGTGGTGCCGCTCCGCCAGTGCCCCAAGACAAAGATCGGTGGGCCAGCCAAGGGTGTACGCCGGATAGCCCGGCCATGGATGAAATGCTGGGCGGTAGCCAGGAGATCGTTGAGCGGGGTAAAAAAGCCGACCCCGAGGGCCCGATGGAGCCGTGAAGCAGCAACGCGGCAGCGGTTACGGAAGAGCAATGGGTACCAAATGTGGGAGGTCATCCCATGCCAAAAGCGCGGAGCCAACGTAGGGTACGGGTTGACCGTCGAAGGGTCTGGTTGTTTTCTCGGCGATTCGCCCATAACAGGAGCTAGCAAAACTCAAAAAAGGTGTGGACCCTCGGTATCCCTTGGGACATGCCACCGCCGCACTTTCGATCCGGAAGCAGATTCCCTCAGCTTAGACACGTTCATGGGTGTAACCTATTTCCCTCGGCTCGGCTAGGTCGATAGGTAACCGTTCACCGGATTGCGTAGTTCTTGGTCTGGTGGAAAAACGCTCTGGACGGAGTCCTACCACACCAGCTAGTCTCCATCCAACATGGGCCGCTTCTTCCAACTCCTGCTCCGATCGCGAGAACTGATTTTCCCCGTGGGTATTATTGCCTGCGTGGTCGTCATCCTCGTCCCGCTCCCCCCCTTCTTGCTGGACATCCTGCTGTCGGTAAACATCGCGGCCTCGGCCATCGTTTTGTTGACGACGATTTCGGTCGCCTCGCCGCTGGAATTCAGTGTTTTTCCGTCGCTGCTGGTGGCGACGACCCTCGGCCGCCTGGTGCTGAACATCGCCACCACCCGACTGATCCTGACCCGCACCGACACCGATGGATTGGAGGCGGCGGGGCAGGTCATCCAAGCCTTCGGCAAGTTTGTCACCGGTGACCGGCTGGAAGTCGGCATCATCCTGTTCATTATCATTTTCGTAATCAACTTCATCGTGATCACCAAAGGTGCGACCCGAATCGGCGAAGTAGCAGCGCGCTTTGCTTTGGACGGGATGCCGGGCAAGCAGATGGCGGTCGATGCCGACCTGAGCGCCGGCGCCATCGATGAGAAGGAAGCCCAGCGTCGCCGCGAGGAAATCACCCGGCAGGCTGATTTTTATGGGGCCATGGACGGGGCGAGTAAATTCGTGCGCGGCGATGCGATTGCCGGGATCATCATCACGGTGATCAACATCGTCGGTGGACTCTACATCGGTTACATGTATGCGGGGATGACCCTGTCCGAGGCGGCGGATGTCTTCACCAAGCTGACCATCGGCGATGGCCTGGTCAGCCAGGTCCCGGCCTTCTTGATCTCGTTGGCGGCAGCCTTGCTGACGACCCGTTCGACGCAGCAATCCAATTTGCCCGCCGAGTTCATGCAGCAATTTTTCTCGCGTCCCGAAGCCTTGATCGTCTCCGGCTGCTTCCTCATCCTGATGATTTTCACCCAATTGCCGACCCTGCCTTTGTTGACCATGGGGGTCGGCTGCATCGGTCTTGCCTTGAGCTTGCAGAAACGGACGAAGCAGCAGGCGCAGGCGGCCGCCAAGCAGCAGGCGGACCAAGAGCAGGCGCGACGAGCGGCTCCCGAGAAGAAGGTCGAAGACTATCTGGAAGTCGATCCGATGCGCTTGGAATTGGGGGCGAAACTGATCGCCTTAGCTGATCCCAATCGGGGTGGCGACTTGATGAAGCGGATTTCGACGGTCCGCGCCGCCTTGGCCAGCGAGATGGGGATCTTGCTGCCGATGGTCCGGATCAAGGATCGAATGAGCCTTCCCGAATTCAGTTATGACTTGCAATTAGCCGGTAACCGGGTGGCCCGCGGTACCTTGCGGCCCGATCGTGTCTTAGCCATCGATAGCGGTTTGTCTTCAGGTAGCCTGGTCGGCGAAGAAACCACCGATCCGGCCTTTGGCCGCAAGGCTTACTGGATCGATCCGGCGCGGCGACAGCAAGCCGAAATCAACGGGTACCAGGTGGTAGATCCGGGCGCCGTGTTGGCCACGCATATCCAGGAGGTAGCTCGCAAGCATGCCGAAGAATTGCTCACGCGCGATGTCACCAAGCAATTGCTCGACCAACTGAAAAAGACATCGCCGACGGTGGTCGATGAGTTGATTCCTGGGGTGATGAAGCTGGCCGACGTCCAGCAAGTGCTGCAAAACCTGCTGCGGGAAGATATCCCGATTCGACAATTGAGCGGCATCCTCGAGACCTTGGGCGACCATGCCGGTCGCATCAAGGATCCGATTTGGCTGACCGAGTACGTGCGCCACCGGCTAGCGCGGACGATCTCGCATCGCTATCGCGATAGCAACAACCTGCTCCACGTCATCACCCTCGATCCAGCGGTCGAAGACCGAATCGCGGCCGGGACCGAGCACAATGACCGGGGCCTGTTTATTCGGATGTCACCCTCAGCCATCCAAACGACCTGCCAGCAAATTGCCGAACAGCTTCGCCGCCTTGACCAGGCCGGTCGGCCGCGCTGCTTGCTGGTAAGCCCGCGGATTCGCCCCTCGGTCCGCCAAATCACTCAGGATTCGCTCCCCGACCTCCGCATCTTAAGCTACAACGAGATCGCCCGGGACACCAACATCGAGGCGGTCGGGATGGTCAGCGACCCACCATCGAAAGCCGCTTGAGCCGCACCCGCCAGACGACGGGTGCAACCTGGAGTTCGCATGCGTTGCCACGAGGGCTTGGCGGTAAGGCGAGCCAGCGCGCCCCAATCCGGCTACGCCCAGCCGATGGCCCCAAAACCAGTCGAGAGCGAAGCGTGGAGGTGGAAAGTCGAGTGCAGGATCGAGGACCGCAAAGGTCCTTACACCTTCGGCAAAGCGGCCCGTTTGCGGGCGATGGTGGCAAGCAACTGTTTTTGCGGCGCGGCGAATTTCGCCAACCCCTCCTCCATCAGCCCCGCCTCCAACTTCGCGACATCGACGGTCGCGTCCAACTCTTGCAGGATTTCATTGGCCGGTAAGCGATCGACTTGTCGGCTGAAGACTTGGGAACTCGCTGCCACCGCTTGGTTGGTATCGGGTGGATTGGTTTGGATATCGCTCCCCGCCAAAGCGGCCACGTACTTCCACGGTACATCGGCGGCATTCTTGGTGCCGGTGCTGGCGAAGATAATTTCCTGCGCCAGAGGAGTCGGCGTTTCACGCCAGAACTGGCGATTGGCGGCCCAGATACGCTTGGCGTTGACAATGCCGTATTCGCCCTGAGCTGCCCCCGAAAGCTGCGGGTAGTGTTTGGCGGTGAACTGATCGATTCGCGATACGAAGATACTGTAGACGCTCTTGAAATTATCCAACGTCGGCCGAGCCCTCGCTCCGGCCCAAACCTGATCGCGGGCGGCCAGGTACTGCCGTTGGCTGAAAATCAGGGTTACGTTCAGGGTGACCCCGTCAGCGGCCAAAGTCTTTGCCGCCTCGATCCCGGCCGGAGTGGCGGGGACTTTGATCATGCGATTGTCGTGACCAGCCGACCAGCGTCGTCCCAGGTCGACGTAACGAGCCACCCGCTCGGTATGCGGCAAGTTCAGTTCGCTATCTTCGATGAGAGGATCGACCTCGAAGCTGACCCAACCGGTATCGCCGCCGCTGGCTTTCCACGTCGGATGAAAAGCTGCCTGAGCTTCGCGGACCAGTTGATCGGTCAGTTGCCAAGCGATACTCTCGT
>JBILTQ010000083.1:0-17107 GCA_044371435.1 Pirellulaceae bacterium
AAAGGAACCAGCCTGGAAGGCTAAAGGAACCAGCCTGGAAGGCTAAAGGAACCAGCCTGGAAGGCTAAAGGAACCAGCCTGGAAGGCTAAAACGCCCCGAGCACGAGGCACCTCGGAAACTTCGCCTTCGTCGGCATCTGATCCAAACCAAAGTAGGGGCGTAGGGACTCGAACCCCAACTAACAGAGTCAGAATCTGTCGTGCTACCATTACACCACGCCCCTGCGGGTGCGGGCTCTCGACGTCCTTAATATCCGTTATTTTTCCCTTCTCTGCAACCGCGCTTATCCCGGGTGGGAGTCGCTCGGACTCCCCCAGCGCCCGACAATCGCCCCGAACTGCCGACTTCGGGTAGCTTGGTTGGCCCGGCTTCCGCGCTAGCTCCGGGCGGGCCGCCGCCAAAAAATCTTCGGGAAACTACCGACCGCGGACCAGAGGTGTCCCGACCTCGAACGATAGTTGCCGTGCGTTTCAGTCGCCGGATTACTTCGAAACCCTCGGAATCAGGAGCATGCGATGGCCAAATTCTACCTTCAAAGCGGAAACCTCAAGGCGGTGATCGATAGCCCCGATAGCGATCGCGCGGCGCTATGGGCCGTTCATCGAGCGATGCAGCAGATTCTCCCCGTTCAGGATGAGGAGCATTCGCCCGATGAAAAGGCAGCCTGGTGCCAGTTCCATGGAACGATTGTGCTGGGAGAATCGATTCATTTGAGCGAGGTTGGTTTCGACCAGCCGGCGGCGGCCGTCGTCGATACGCTGGAAGCCTGCCACCAATGGGATCTGCTGATGCGGGCCATCGATCGACTGGACGAATCGCCTTAGCCTTACCGAAGCCCTGTCCTCAGGCGACACCGACAGGTAGCGTTTGGGATCGGCCGATCGAATCGAGCTCGGCGAGGGCAAGCCAGGCCTTCCGCCGGGTCTGCCCAGCCCCGCTGCCGGAACCGCCAGCGGCTTGGCGGATGCTCGGCAGCCCGTCCCCCTTTTCCCGTCCCTTCCCGCTCGCGGCCAAGGCGGTAGGCTGCGGGTGTCTTCTCGGATGGACGGCGGCGAGTCCTAGCCTGTGAGACTTCCCCAAGAATGTTGGGCGGGGGCCAAGGAACGGCTTTGTCTGACCGCAGCCTTAGGTCATACTTGAAGGATGGAAACCGCAACCCCTGTCCAACTTTCATCGATCCTCGACCTGGATCTCGGGCAACTCTCGGCTTGGATGGTCGAGCGTGGATTGCCGAAATATCGTTCCAAGCAAATCTTTCAGTGGATTTTCCAGCGGCGCGCGACCACCTTCGCCGAGATGACCGATTTGGGCAAGGATTTGCGGCAGCAGTTGGAGTCGGCCTTCCGCATTTACACGGCTTCGATCGCTGCCCACCAGCAGGCTGATGACGGGACGGAGAAATTACTGATCGACCTGGCTGATGGTGGGCGAATCGAATGTGTCCTACTCCGCGATGGCCCTCGGCGTTCAATCTGCCTTAGCAGCCAGGTGGGCTGCGCGATGGGCTGTGTGTTTTGTGCCAGCGGTCTCGATGGAGTCGAACGGAATTTGAGCCGCGGCGAAATTCTGGAGCAAATGCTCCGCCTGCAGAGCTTGCTGCCCCGCGATGAACGCTTGAGCCACATCGTGATGATGGGGATGGGCGAACCGTTGGCCAACCTGCCTCGGGTGCTCGAAGCTTTGAATGTGGCTAGCGATAGCCAGTATGGCCTTGGTATCAGCCCGCGGCGCATCACCATCAGCACCGTCGGTCTACCGCCCGCCATCAAGAAGCTGGCGAGCACCCACACTCCCTACCAGCTGGCGATCAGCCTGCATGCCCCCAACGATCAGCTGCGCACTCGAATTGTTCCGGTCAATCGGAATATCGGTATCGAAGAGCTCATGGAAGCAGCCGAGCACTATTTCCGCGAGACCGGTCGCCGCTTGACTTTCGAATATGTCTTACTGGGTGGTATCAACGACAGTCCCCAGTGCGCTGCGGAATTGGTCAGGCTGCTCCACGGCCGGGTATCGATGCTGAATGTTATCCCTTACAACCCGGTACCCGGCTTGCCTTACGTGACCCCAAACCCCGAGGCGATTCATCGCTTTCGCCGTATCTTGATGGAGGGCGGCATCAACGTCCTTTTCCGCCAGCGCAAAGGCGATGAGATTCAGGCGGCTTGCGGCCAATTACGACGTCTGCGTCAAAATACCCCTCCCGTCGTCGTCCCCGCCCCGCTAGCGACCGCATCCAACCGATGAACCTCCCTATCCTTTCGCGTTTATGCATGCTCGGGTTGGTCGTTTGGGCAGGGTTCGCCGCATCATCGATCTTCGCTCGTCAGCCCAACATCCTGCTGATCATGGCTGACGATTTGCGGCAACTCGGTGGGGCCTTCACCGCTGACCAAGTGAAAACCCCTAACCTCGACCGTCTCCGCGCGCGGGGGACAACCTTTGAACGGGCTTACGTCCAATATCCGGTTTGCAATCCTAGCCGTAGTTCCCTGTTGTCGGGCTTGCGACCGGAGACCACCCGGATTGTCGACAATCAGACCCGTCTCCGCGAAAGGCTGCCGGAGGTGGTGACTTTTCCCGAGTTGCTCAAGAACCAAGGGTGGCATACCGCAGCGTTCGGTAAAATCTTCCATCTCGGAGGCGGCCGCGATCCGCAAGCTCGCGCGCGGTGGACCGACGACGGCCGATCCTGGCATCAGAGCCAAGCCTTTTCTGCCACACCTCGCGGGCAACGTCTCCTCGAAGGGCGGAATGTTACCGGAGGTAGCTTGACGTGGTGCGCTTGGGGGGCAGCCGACGGTGGGGATGCCGACCAACCCGATGGCCAGATCGCAGCGGCCACCATCGAGACGATCGAACGCTTGGGCGACCAACCGTGGCTGATAGGCTGTGGCTTTCAGAAACCGCATGACCCGTTCATCGCCCCCAAGCAGTATTTTGACTGGTATCCGCTGGAATCGCTCAATATCTGGGAGGACCCAGCCGCAACCGAACCGGCTCCATCAGCGGCGGTGGGCTTTGGGAACTTCGGTCAAGCCTTTCACCGGTTTAGTCCACGGGAGTGGCAGGAATTGATGCGGGCTTACTGCGCTTGCACCAGCTTCATGGACGCACAGCTCGGCAAGGTCTTGGACGCCTTGGATCGCGCCCAACTCTGGGAGAAGACCCTCGTCATCTTTGTTGGGGACCACGGCTACCATACGGGTGAACGCCAGTGGTGGAACAAGAATACCCTCTTCGAAAGGTCCTGTCGTACGCCGCTCATCATCGCCGCTCCAGGTACCCGTGGCGGTCAAAGCAGTCGGTCGCTGGTAGAGTTCGTCGATCTTTATCCGACGATCCTCGACTTCTGCGGCCTAAGCGACCCTCATCCCCAGGCCGGCGCGAGCGTCCGCCCCATCCTGAATGATCCTACCCATGCCACGAAAGACGCCGCCTTTACCCTGGTGACGCGCGGGCCGGGACTCTTCGGCCAAAGCGTCCGCGTCGATCGTTGGCGGTTGACCCGTTGGAGCGATGGTTCCCTCGAACTTTACGATCATACGATCGACCCGGAAGAGTTGGACAACGTCGTCGAGTCGAACCCAGCCGTAGTGGTCGAACTCACCGCCAAACTCCAGACGCTTCCAGCGTATCCGTAGACTAGCCAGCGGTGAGCTCGCTCCACCAGCACCAGCTAGCTACCAGCAACAGCTAGCTGCTACCTTCCCTTCCTCCTGTCGCGGCGGTCCTTAAGCGCGACAGGTTCCAGCCGGTCATCGACTGGTGCTCGAGCCTGCCGGGGCAGATGAAGGCTGAACGGTATCAGCCAGCATGCTTCGGATCAGTCCTTCGGCCTGCGCCATCGTTCCCGGCTGATCACCGAGCCAATAATCGCGCACGATTCCCTGCTGATCCAAGACCATGGTGAAGGGATAGCCAAAGCCGCCTGCCGCTAGCATCCGCGTGATGCGTCCACGGGTAAACAATGCCGGATCGCTGAAGGTTGGGATCGCGGTTTCCAAGGTCCGGTAGTAGGCCGCTGTCTCCGCGCGGAGCGCCTCGAGATCTCCCTCGGCTTCCGGCGAACAACTGATCGAAAAGATCGCAACTCTCGAGTCATCCTTGAAAGTTTCCCAGAGGGCGGCGAATTCCGGAAAGTCTCGTCGGCAGGTCGGGCTCCATGTCCCCCAAAAGTGCAACAGACTAACCTTGCCTTGCAACGAGGCCAGGGTGGGAACACTTTCGGTATGCAGCAACGGCTTGAGCTCCCAATCTCCCAAGGGACTATTCATCAAGCGGGCCGTATCTCGACCCAAATAAATCAGGACGAGAATGCCAACCACCATAAACAGGGCGGCCCAGACAAGTGGCAACAGCGATCGGATCTTGGAGGGTGGACGCTCTGAAGTCATACTCGATATTACCGGGGAGGCAGGTTTTCATTTCCCAAAAATGCCGGCGGCCTAGCTAGCCTATGATAAATATGGCTGGCCCACCAGCTACGAATATCCGCCCTTGTCAAGGGTCCACGGCAGCCGTCGCCAACACCGGCGATGCCGGTCGGCCCTGCGAGGTTCCTCCAGATGGGAAAAATGTTCGACACCGGATATAACCAGAGACCGGTCGTCGAAGCGGGTGCCTGCCACCGACGAAAGATATCGGCCGCTGGCTCGTCCCCAACCGCGGCGAGGCTTCGCCTGGAGCAATTCAACGCCATGCAGCCACCTCTCGAAGTCGAGCAAAAATACCGAGTCCCCTCGCTAGCGCCGCTCCACCAGCGGCTGGTAGCTATCCAAGCCAGACGATTGGCCGACGAAGAGCAACTCGACCTTTACCTTCAGCACCCCGCCCGCGATTTTTCCATCAGCGGTGAAGCCTTCCGTTTGCGGCGAATCAACGGGAATGCGGTGATCACCTACAAGGGCCCGCGCCAGGAAGGTCCGATCAAGGTCAGGACCGAGATCGAATTACCGCTGGCCGAGGACACCGACGGCGACTGGTTGGAGATTCTGGAACGGCTCGGATTCCGCCGGGTCCACACCATCCGCAAACACCGCTCCCTCTACCTTTGGCCCAAGGCTGCGCAGCCCCTTTCCGTGATGCTGGATGAGGTGGACGGTTTGGGATTCTTTGTGGAACTCGAGGTTATCGTTGACCACCCCAATCAACTTGCCCAAGCGCAGGCTAGCATTCAAAATGTCGCCCTGGAGCTTGGGTTGGAGGTGATCGAAACGCGAAGTTACCTTCGGCAAATGCTGGAGAGCAAGGAACAGTCAGCGTCCTCGACCACGAAATCCCGGTGAACCCTTGTCCCCCGCCGCCGATGGGCGTTGGGCCCTCCGAGAACTGTCGGGCAGCAAACAAGCCTTCCAGGAATAACCGGCCATCCCGTATCCGAACTTGCGCGGGATACGAGTGGCCGGACTGTTCCGTGGTTGCGATAGCAAACAACAGCTATCGTTTCCCTGGTCGTTAGCGGCCCGCCGTGCGGATCTCTACCGTCTTCGGCTGAGCTTTCGGAACCTTGGGAATCACCAGCGTCAAGACTCCGTCTTGATATGTCGCCTCGATGCGTTCGGTATCCACCAGCTTCGGCAGGATCAACGTCCGGCGGAACTCGCCAAAACTCCTCTCCTCGCGGTGATACTGTATTCCCTCCGACGGTACTGCGGCCGGTCGAGACCCCGAAATAGTTAACCGGTCTTGATGGATCTCAATCTTGACGGCCTCGCGCTGGACACCAGGCAGATCCAACTGGACCTGATATTGCGATCCATCTTCAGTGACATCCATCGCCGGCGAGTAAGCAAGTCCGCTCTTGTCCCGATCGCCGTTGGCACCTTGGGTGAACACGCGATCGACGAGATGCTCCATCTCGGTCGCCAGTTCCTGGATGGGTAGCGGAAGATTTCGAACGGGGAATTGGAATCGCGTCATGGTCTCAACCTCCAACGAAAAGCCTGGGAATGTCGCTTTCTCGTTCCCTGTCACTTTGACAGCCACGTTTTTTCGACACCTCTCCTAGGATGCAAGCTTCATGCCAATGGCGATCAGACCGGTACCAGCGACTCGCACCCACCATAAGCCGGGGGAGCTCGTTGCCGGCTTGGCCAGCGTTTACCGAACCTGGACCAACCCCGCCGCGGCGCTTTGTTCGCGTAGGCGGCACAACCTGCAGAGCCAGAGGACGCTGGCTTCCCGGTCGTTGGTGAGGCGTGGCCTTCCTGAGCAGCCCGTGCCGCGGGCCGAATCGCGTTCAGCCTAACTCATCGATTTTTGCGGCCAAAATAAAATCATTGAGGCTCAAGCCACCGATGGCATGCGTCGTCAGGACGACTTCGACGTGCCGATAACCGGTAAGGTGCAAATCGGGATGATGCCCTTCGGCTTCCGCCAGCTCTCCGATACTTCGGCAGAAATCCAAGGCTTCAGCGAAGTCCTTCTTCTTCCACCGCTTGCCGATCACCGTCCCGGACGGATAGAGTTCCCAACCTGGCAGGCACTCGAGCTGCGAATGAACCTCTTCCAAGGACCACTTGGCGATCCCTCCTTCGCAAGCGGTACATTGATTTTGACGGAGTTGCTGTCGACTCTGAGCTGTCATCCTCTGGTTCCTTTCGCCAACCCGAGCTCGGAACCGCTCATCGTGGCCGCACTTCCTTCCGCACACTACGCCCCTCGGCCCCCCCCGACTCCTGTTTCAACGAGCCTCAGTGCCCTGCCCTCAATGTAGCCTTGGAAGTCCAAGGAGTGCTCGCCGTCGTCAATTTCTTAAAGCTTTGAAGGCGTCGACGGTATGGCGGACGAGTGCCTCGCATCCTTTGGCGATGCTTTCACTGGTACCCAAGTCCTCGCCCCACCCCGGGAGAACCAGCAGCAGGATGGCTAAGAAAATTGCGATCGCCAGGCCGAAGTAAGGGTCCCCGACCCTGAGCGCATGGGGTTTCGGCGCGGTAACGGTGGGCCGGCGGTAGCTGAAGTCCTCTTGGAACGCCCCATCCCCCCAACGAACCTCCATTTCCACCGTATCCTCGTCCATGTTTTCCCAGGATTTGCAGACAACAGCCTGCTGGGACTGCTGGAAAGTCAGGATCGCTTGCTGACCAATCTTCAGTTTTTTAGCGACATCCTTCGACGCTCGGAAGTTGCAACCCAACCTCGAGCAGCTGGACATTTTCACTGGATAATTGCGACGTCCCAGCTTGATTTGGCCATCCTCCTGACTCATCGGAATCGGGAATTGCTGCGCGAGCTCGGAAACTATGGGCTTGGGCATGATGTGATCAGGAACCTCCAACGAAATATGAAACCCGACTTGGGGGGACCCCTCTCATCGGGCCAAAAATGTGGATATTTTCAAGAACCTTAGCCACCAAACAGGTGGAATAACAGAAATAGGCAAAACAAAGAGGATCTAGCGATTGCAGCTGATGTACGCGATCTTCGGAAGGCTATGAAGTTAACGCTTTTAAGGGTCGATTCAGGGGAGGGGAAGGGAATGATTGAGGACGGCCAGGAAGCAGACTCGTGCGGCATTCGCTTATTCAAAAGACGATCGCGACCCTTTCGACAGCCCTAACGCGTTTCCCAACTCTGGGAAGTTTGGCTTGGCTGGTGGCGATCGCCCTGAATTCGTTCAGCTGGGGTCAAGTACCCGGCATTTGCCTCCCCTCCTCCGGGACTTCTGCCCAAGCTCACTTTGCGGAGCTCGACGCCTTGAGCGACGCCGCGCTCCGAGACTACTTGCTGCAGCATGGGATCATCCCTTCGCCGGACAGCCCGCCGGCCGCGAACCATCCATCCCCGGCGACCTGGATCCCTCATTCCTCGAGCCACGCTTCCTGGAAAGGCTCAGGCGCTGCGACCGCCTCGAGCCCGACTACCTTTCGCCCTATCTCCAACCAGCAACCGGTCGATGCGGATCCGCTCAGCGGCCTGGGGCCCGATGCTATGGCTGAGGAAGAACGGCGGAAACGTAAAGACGAAGTTCCTGGCGATAGCTACCTCCAGGAAAAAGGGATCGATCCGCATGCCGAGGTCTTCGCCAACGGCCTCTACCCGTCGGCCCTGCAATGCGCTAAATGCCATCAGAAGATCTATGATGAGTGGCGAGTATCCGGACACGCTTACTCCGCCATTTCACCAATGTTTCAGCGGTTCGAACAATTGGTTTTCGACCTGACCCGCGGTACGGTAGGAACGTTCTGCATGCGCTGCCATGCGCCGGTCGCCACTCAGATGAATCATCCCCGACATGCGTCGCTTCTCGATGGGCCGCATGTTTTTCGCGAAGGGATTACCTGCGTAGCTTGCCACCGCGTGGTCGAGCGTTATGGGCGAGTCAACGGTGAACGACGGATTGAACCTGGATCGAGTGTCGATCCGATCGTCGGGAATGCGGGTGGCGATGGCGTCGCGGCGGTGGTCAGCCGCGCGGAGGAGTGGAAAGTGACCACGGATTTGCAGGACAAGCGTCCGCGGCAAGCCATCCATCGGTCAGCGATTCGCTTCGAGCAACTTGGAGACAGTTCGTACTGCGCGCCGTGCCACCAGGTAGTCGTCCAGCCAGGGATTGCCCTGGAAATCGTCTACCAGCAATACCGCTCCGGTCCAGCTTATCGCAAGGGGATCAGCTGCCAGGACTGCCATATGGGGATCGTTCCTGGAAAAGCCTTAGGCTATAGCTGCGGTCCGATAGCGGAAGTTTCCGGCAAGGCATATCGCCATGACCGCAAGCATTTCAACCATATCTTTCATGGGCCGGGGTATCCGATTGCTCACCCGGGTTTGTTCCCGCACAACGACAAGTCCCTCCGTTGGACCGCCGAACAATGGTTGGAGTTTGACTGGAGAGCCGGCTGGGGAACGGAAGACTTCGAACGACAACTCGCTGGAGCCAACCTCAAACCGAATTTCCCGCCGGCCTGGCAATCCTCCCAGGATCGACGCGACGCACGAAAGGTCGTTGCAGCCAATCAACAGTTGATCGCCATCAAACGCCAATCCGCCCAGGAGACCCTAGCCAATGGCTCGGCCATCGAAGGACCTTTTTTCGATCAAATGCCTCGGTCTGGCCGCGACCTCAGTTTTCGCTTCATCGTCCACAATATCAGCGAGGGGCATAACATGCCCAGTGGATCGCTCGGTGCGCAACCGCAGCTTTGGCTCAATGCCGTGCTGATCGGTCCTGATGGCCAACGTGTATGGGAATCCGGAGATCTGGATGCATGGGGCGATCTTCGCGATGTGCAGTCGGTGGAGGTGACCTCTCGTCGAGTTGATCCGGACCTCCAACTCTTCAACCTGCAGACCAAGTTCCTGATCACCAACGTCAAGGGGACGGAGCGCGAGATGCCTTTGCCGGTGAATGTGGATATCGATCCTCTGCCCTTCTTTCGCCCAGGGAACGTACCTTACACCGTCCTCAACCACCCGCCGTTCATCCGCATGGAGGCCCATAGCATCCCACCGATCGATTCGCGGCAAGCTCACTACCGCGTGCCGGGGGAGTTGGTGCGTCAGCGCGGCCGTTACCGACTCAGCGTGCGTCTGCGATCGCGAGTGGAGCCACCTTATTTCATGCGGTTCGCTCGAGGAACACCCGATATGCTGCGGAGCATGAATGAAGGGATTATCGACGTGCACCCCTCTTCGACGGAGTTCGATGTTCGGTAATACGATCGAACAGGCCATGCACGTCATGAAGATCACGCCAGCCAGCCAATCGCCGTTCGTTGGACACGGTGGCCAGCCCGTGGCCCGGGGGTTCCTTCGGGTCCAACGGCCACATGCCACAGCCGCTTGGGCTGCTGGGGGCCTGCTGGCCGTCTTCCTGCTTCTCTCCCCGCTGCCGGCTCAAGTGAACCTGCTGGAGCCCGAGTTGTCGCTTGTGCCCAGCCGGGAAGCGTCGGTGGCGGCAGAACCGCTGCTTCCGCCTGCACGGCCCGCCGTCGATGCGCCCGTACCCGGCTTGGCGGAAGAGGTCGAAGCCAAGGTCCAGTCCGCTTCAGACCACTCCCACCGCTGGTCAGGCCAAGTGTTTGGTTCGTTGCTGGAACCCAGTTCGGCTGTAGCTTCGGGCTGGATGCTGCAGCCACCAGCCACGGGCGAGCATGAAAGCTGTCCTGCCGTTTCCGGTGAGCTGAAAGTGCCTTATCAACCGACAGACTTCCGCGGTACCCCGCTTCCGCTGGAAACCTATCAGCCGGACCTGGATCGACAGACCTACTTCGGCAAATACACGGCTCCGGTACAGCGCCCTTGGGTCGAATGGTGGCGTCCTTTTTATAGCGGTGGCCTCTACCCTCCAGCCATCCCGGTTTTCAGCGATGTCAATCCGCTGACACCGCATTTCCTGGTGTATGGGGACTATCGAGCTGCCGTCGGCATCCACCGTGATGCTGGGCAGCCGGTACGTTCGATCGCCAATCGTCTCAACCTGGAGATGGATTTGCGCTTTACGGGCACCGAACGCCTGCACGCCTTCATGGGACCGCTCGACCACAACAACCGCTTCACCCGTTTCGACTTCAGCGACAGTGCCGATGCCCGTTTCGAAGAAGAACTCGATGCACAGCTCGATACCGTCTTTTTCGAGGGGGATCTCGGAGCGATGAGCGGTGGGGTGATCGGAGTCGATGCGCCCTTCGACTTGCCCTTCAGCATGGGACGCATCCCGTTGCTTTACCAGAACGGGATCTGGATGGAGGATGCTATCGACGGCGTCGCGATCGCGTTCCCGTGGCGAAACCAACCAACCCTCAATTGGTCCAACTATGAAGTAAGTTTTTTTGCAGGATTCAATCAGGTCACCTCGCCCGCCTTCAACAATAACAATCAGGCCGCCCAGGTTTTCGGCAGCGCCTGGTTCATCGAAGCCTATGATGGATACATTGAAGCGGACTACGCCTATCTGAACGACCATGATCAGCGAGGTCGCTCTTACCACAATTCAGCGATCGCTTATACGCGACGCTATGGAGCTCGCATCTCCAATTCCTTGCGGTTGCTGGGAAATATCGGACAGGCTGGGCCGCGTGTCGATCGAAGCGCCGATGGGGCCTTGCTGCTTTGGGAAAACTCGTGGGTTTCCCCGCACCCAGCCACCGTCGTTCCCTACTGGAATGCCTTCCTTGGCTACGGTCGACCGCAATCGGTCGCCAGGGCGGCCGGCTCGGGGGGGATCCTGCGGAATACCGGTATCAACTTCGAAAGCGATGCCCTCACCAACTACCCGACCTTGGATGCCAGTGGTTCCAATGCTTACGGCGGAGCGGTCGGTATCAACCTGTTGAGTTCCGACTTTCGCCGACAATGGGTCGCCGAGTTTGCCGCTTTGGATACCTATGGCGATGACCGGCTCAGTCTGGCACCGGGGGCCCAGTATGGGCTGGGAACTCGCTGGCAGCGATCCTTATCGAACTGGACGCTCATCCGGGCCGATCTGATGTATGGTTGGCTCGACCAGACAGCGGATATCTACGGGACACGAGTCGAATTCCGTTGGAAGTTTTAAAACATGACGCTGGTAGTATTCGAAGATACCTATTGCGACTTCCTGGCTCCGGTGACCACGGGTAGGTTGGCAGCTACCATCACCTGCGGCAGTTATCGTCTGATCGATTTGCTACCGGAACTTGGACAAGCCGTCTTTGGCCTCTCTCGCGATTACCTGGAACCGATCCAGGCAGTGGACTTCCCAGCTTTGATGATTCCCCATGAGAGCTCAGGCCCGTCGACCGCTGAACACCGAGTCAAACTGCTGCTCAACGCGCGGGTTGCCCCGATCGAAGCCAACCGACTTACCTTGCACGCCCTGCTTCGGGAAAATCCAACTCAACCGACGATCATCCGCGACCGTGGTTCGGTCGCGGCCGTCGTCAATCCCCCTTTAACGATCAATGATGTTGCCAAGCTGCGCGTGGATACTCTGTCCGCCTGGCTGGACAGCCATGCCGCAGCCTTTCCCGAGTCGCCCCAAAGCTTGAGTACCTTCCTGGCGCCGCACGAGATCATCGCTACGCATATGCGGGAGATCAGCGCCAATCTGGAACGACGCCTCAGCGAAAACCGCTGGTCGCAACTACAAGATGGGGTCTTCCTGGGTGAGGGTGCCAAACTAGGCGAGTATGTACTCTGCGAGACACAGCGAGGTCCAATCATCATCGATGAAGGAGCCCAGGTAGGCCCCTACTCGCTGCTGCGCGGGCCCCTGTACATCGGTCGTAAATGCAGGATCCTCGAGCATTCGGCCATCAAAGATCAAGTGAGCCTTGGCCATACCACCAAGATCGGTGGTGAAGTCGAAGCCTCGATTGTCGAACCGTTTACCAACAAGCAGCATCATGGCTTCCTCGGGCACAGCTACCTCGGCAGCTGGATCAACCTCGGGGCTGGCACTTGCAATAGCGACTTGAAGAATACCTACGGTACGGTCAATATGGAGTACCCGCGCGGAAAAGCGGCGACCAACATGCAGTTCCTTGGGTGTGTCATGGGGGACTATTCCAAGACGGCCATCAATACGGGAATCTTTACCGGCAAGGTTATCGGTGTCTGCAGCATGATGTATGGCTTTGTCACCAGCAATGTTCCCAGTTTCGTGAACTATGCTCGACTGTTCGGTCAGGTAGCGACCTTACCACCTGAGGTGATGATCGCAACCCAACAACGGATGTTCGCCCGACGGGACGTCAAGCAGCGTTCCTGCGACATCGATTTGATCCACGACATGTATCGCCTGACTCAGTTCGAACGGAATCAATCGCCGGATATCAACGCCTAAGCCTTCGACCGTCCCGAATTAAAAGGCTGGGGCCCCTGTCTACGCCGTTCGTTGCCGATAAAGCTTCGGCGATCACTAAAGTCATCCTGAATATCCTCCGCGGACGGGATAACGGAGGAGACAGAAAAAAATCGCAGGACGTGCCTTGCCTTGGCCGATAACCAGTGGCACGGTTCATCGGTCGGTCCGCGGTCATCCATCGGCGAGGGGACCGTGGTTTCGGCCCGGTCGGCGGGCGACTGCGGCCTCTTCGTCCGTCGATCGAGGCCGGGATGCCTGCAGGGAAGTAAATGAGGGGTCTGCCATCTTGTTCAAGAACCAAGCCAATCCAACCGTCGAAGCCTTCGCTGTCCACCTGATCCGCGAAGGTTTGTGGCGGGAAGCAGTGGCCCTCTGTCGCGAGGAAGCCGGCTTGAGCGTAGCCCAGGCGGAACACCTGGTGGAACGGATCGCGCTCAAGCACGGAGTGCATCGCTACTCGCGTGCCTTCTTCGTCAGCTGGATAGCCGCCTGTGGCTTTTCGGTGCTAGCACTCGCCGGTTGGCTCGAGTGGTGGAGCTGATCACGGCGCCGGCTTGGCATTTCCGCCAGGATTGGACCGGGCCCGCAGCAATTCAACGACTTCGGGATGTCGATTGCTCGTCGCAAACTCCAGGGCTCCATCGCCGTCGGTATCGCGGAGGTCGGTACGAGCGCCATAGTCAAGCAACTTTTCAACGACTGCTCGATGCCCTTCGGCCGCGGCGAACATCAACGGGGTCCAATTCTCGTGGCTATCCGTCGCATTCACATCGGCCCCCGCCTTGAGGATGGCTTCGACCGTTGCAACATCGGGGCCAGTCGAAGCAAACATCAGGGCAGTGCGCTGGGTGGAATCGCGTAGATCCACTTCAGCGCCCTGCTTGAGCAACTCTTGGACCACCGATGCCCGTCCTTCGAAAGCCGCCAGCATCAGCGCCGTCCGCTTCTCCTCGATGACGCCGTTGACATCGATCCCTTGTCGAATCGCCCGCTGGATAAATGGCAAGTCACCTTGCTGAGCCGCATCGACGAATTCCTTGATACTGACGCTCGCCGCCGGCGTCTCCGCCGGCTCGGACGATCCTTCGTCGCTGGAGGGGATCGGGGTAGGAGCGGCAGTGGGATTGGCTGGTTCATCCTTCGGAACGTTTGGATAGCAACCGACCATCGCTCCCCAAATCGCGACTACGCCTACCATCATCGTCTTCTTCATCAACGCCATATTCCGATTATCTCTCAACTAAAAATGAGTTAGGTGTGCGTAAACTCCAGCGATACCTTCGACTACGAGCGGTTCCGAAGGCGCCGACCAGCGGTAGCCTCGACGAGGCCACGGTGAGCGGAAGCAGCAATGGCCGACCGAACGCAGCGGGGCGACTCCGACTGCGGTGGGCTGCAGGCAGCAGCTTGAGTCAGCTATTCCCTGGATGAACCTCTTTGGTCCGCTCCAGGGCTCGACCATCTTCATCATACCATACCTTCCCCTCGTCGACCCGTCAGCCTTTCAAACTCCTTGTCGGTGGAGAGCTTCCAGCCAGATCCTGATCGACAATCCATGCCACCCACAGCGTACAGATGGCTTGGCCGACACAAGCCGCCAGAGCTACCGCCAGCACGTTCCAGCTTGGGAAGAGGGCGAGGCCGACCACGAGCATCACCGCCGCCCCCACCATGCGACTCAAGATCGCGGCTTGCGGGCGCCCGCGGCCACGAAGAAAACTCTCCAGCGCCTGCACGATCCCTTTCATGGCTGCTGCCGGAGCAAGCCACCAGGCGATGGAAACCGCCGGGGCAAAGGCCGTTCCGTAGAGGAAAACAATCAGCGGTTGAGCCACCCCCAGAAAAATCAAGGTCGACAAAGACTGGACCCCCACCAACAGCCCTAAAGTGCGATGGAAACCAGCTCGACTCAGGGTAACTTGCCGATTGGCCGCATCATTGAACAGGAAGACTCCCAGGTTATTGGGAATGATCATCAAGGGATAAACCACCGGAATCATTGCCGCATAATCACCCTGTCGCGAGAACTCCGCTAGCATCAGGATCAAGAAAACATCCAACCGTTCGAATAACTCGGCAGCTAACATCGACCAGGCATAAGGTTGACTTTCGTGGAGTAAACGGCCGACCGGCACTGCTCCCTCACCGCTCCATGGACGATCGACACCGACCAGGCAAAAGATCATCGTCAGGTAACTGGCAACCACGAACAGCACGCATGCCAAACCCACACTGATCGGCTGGCAAGCCCACGCCAAGAGGATCAGAGTCGGCAAGGCTGCCGAAGAAAAAAGGCGACGCAGGTTATAGCGGTAGAAATCGCCGGCGCCGCGGTCGACCCCTGTCAATATCAAGATCACGTTCTGCGCCAACACGCTCAATCCACATAGACTCGCCAAGGGAATCAGGTCGCGTTTGGCTTCCGGCAGCAGCAAGATCGCCCCGACTAGGGCGGCCGCCGTCGAGATCAGGCCGGTGACAATCCCCAGCCGAAAGGCCGAACGCCGTAGCTTCAAGCGATCGACATCAACCGCCGTGGCATAGCGGCAGACTATTTCGATTCCCCCGAACAACCCGATATAGGAAAGGAATTGGCTCCAGAAAACAGCCGTCGCATACTCACCACGCCCCTCGGGCTTGAGCAATTGCGCCAACAGGATCCCCTGCACCATCTGCAGACCAACGATGGCGAACGAGATGAAAATCGTCCACAGCAACGGCCTGCGCCGCTCGAACAGGAAACTGAGCCGCCAACCGCGATCAGGTTGGGAATCCTCCCTCGACGGATGGCCGCCTGCTTGTGGGATCTCCGGGCCGCGATGTTTATCCATCAATGACTATCGACAGCCTTTACTGTAAATGCCGGCGATGGCCACCGCCGTCCCAGCCTCACCCGGTTTGCTCTACCATCGCCGTGCCCTCGCGGATGGGGGGCAAAAAGCATGAACTTTCTGCCGGGTGCGGCTGCAGGTCCGCGCAAACCGAACTCGATCCGACGAAACCTGTCACGACCTCCTCCAAGACGACCGGCTAAGGGCAGCCACCCGGGGGCTGGTTGATGCGGACGGAAACCGTGCTCTAATTCAGTATAACTCCCTATCGGAGGTGGCTGAATCGAAAAACCAGCTCGCCCCCCCGATGCTCGGGGCGCCTCCTCCAAAGCATCCCTCAGGCCGGGAGTATCGAGCTTCGCGTTTGGCTTGCTCGAGCCAAGCCTTCTTTTCTGCCGCCACCCGCGTCCAGGCGGTATGGATCGATCCGTCGGCGGTCACTCGACAGCCTGAACCACCCATCCTGCCCAACCTTCACCATCCTCACCGACTCCCGGACGGGGAAGGGAAGCTCCGGATTTTGCAGGCTGCCCGGATGCTACCCCGAAAGCCATGGCTGGAGTTGAGCTATGGGGCATGACCGGGTTGGGTAGTTGAGGCAATCCACGGGTGTTCCGCTGGAATTCTTGGGGGGCGGTAGCGTGCGAACGAGCCATCCCCGAGGGGCGATCGCTTCCCCTGAGCGAGCCGGCCTTCGATGTCCAGGACGGGGCTTCGTTTGGCCTGGGGGTCCCGCCGGCCCGAACCAACTCCGTTCGGCCGTCGCCCCCTAGAAAAAAACGTGGCTTTCGTGGTAATCTGTCTGACCTTTTTGTCGCTCATGCCACGGCTGACTTTGCAAGATTTACTTCACGGAAACAGGTTTTACTCGTGCCGCGTCGCAACGATATTCGCAAAATTCTGTTGATCGGTTCGGGGCCTATCGTCATCGGTCAAGCCTGCGAGTTCGATTACTCGGGAACCCAAGCCTGCAAAGCGTTGCGTGAAGAGGGCTTTGAAGTGGTGCTGGTCAACAGCAACCCCGCGACGATCATGACCGATCCGGGGACCGCCGAGCGCACCTATATCGAGCCATTGACCTGGGAATTCGTGGCCAAGGTCATCGAACGCGAGCGTCCGGATGTCTTGCTGCCGACGTTGGGTGGCCAGACAGCCCTCAACATTGCCATGGATCTCCATCGGCATGGGGTTTTGGAGAAGTACCAGGTCGAGATGATCGGGGCCCGCCCGGAGGTTATCCAGAAGGCTGAAGGTCGAGCCGAATTCAAGGCGGCGATGGAGAAGATCGGGCAGGAGGTGTGCCGCGGCGAGACGGTGAATTCGCTGGAGCAAGCCCGCAAAGTCCTGGCCCAAGTCGGCCTTCCTTGCGTCGTTCGCCCTAGCTTTACCATGGGCGGCAGCGGTTCGGCTATCGCCTACAACCGCGATGATTTCGACCAGTTGGTAGAAAATGGGCTCACCCTTTCCCCAGTCACCGAAGTCTTG